>PMNJ01000370.1 GCA_003162595.1 Bacteroidales bacterium
TGTGATTTAAACTGATCGGGAAATATGCCTGGAAAAAGAAGGGCTGTTACACTGAAAAGCCAGGCCACTCCGGAACCTATTCCGATAAGTGTAAACATATTCAGGTTCCATGTTTTAACTGAACGCCAGGCACGTTCAAAAAACATCCAAGCGGTATAGAATACAACAGGAATTGACAGAACAAGCTGTACCCAGTTCCAGTATTTCCAGGGCATAACTGCCATAAGCGGGTTATTGTGAATCATTTCTGACATCGCGATCAGAAAAACCGGGGCAGTAAACAAGATTGAGATTTTAAATTTCCAGAGTAGATTCTTATATGTTTTATCTTCCTCTTCAACATCAGCAGTAGGCTGTTCCACAAGGTCCATGCCACAAACAGGGCAATCACCTGGCTTATCATAGGTTTTATCTCCTTCGCAGTGCATTGGGCAATAGTAAACTCCTGAGCCTTTGCCGGAGAATTTTAATTTTAACTTTTCCTCCTTGTATTTATTTGCAAATGCTGTATCTCCGGGTAGTGAAATGCTATAATTTCCGCCTTCATTTTTAAGAGCCTCCTGAAATTTTTCCAATGGAATATGAGATTCCATATCTATAACAGCTTCTGCTTTCTGCAGATCGACTGAAACACGGGTTACACCATCAACTTTTTTTAGCGCTTCCTCCACATGAGCCCGGCAATTATTACAGCTCATGCCATAAACAGAATAGGTATATGTCATTTTCAATTATTAAATTTTTTTAAAAGATTATCGTTCTCGTTTTTTTTTGAATCGCCAGGCATAACCATCCCTGGCATAGATGAAGTTTTTACTCCTATTGGATTCATCATACTTGGTTTCCCTTCAAGCTGAGCTGCTGCATCAACACTGAATGTCCCTTTGGTGACTATCTCTTCTCCTTCAGAAAGACCATCCGTTATGACATAACTTTCACCCAACATCGGACCCAGTTCGACTTCGCGGATCTTAAAAACAGGTTCTTCTGAACCAGGTTGCTTAACATATACAACTGAGCGCTTGCCTGTCCACAATACTGCTGATTTTGGAATAACAACATTATCAGTGTATTCAGTGAGAGTTGAGGAAACAATTCCGGTTGCAAACATTTCAGGTTTAAGCTTTCCTGCCTGATTTCCTGTTTCGACCCTTACTTTAGCAACTCTGGTAACAGGATCAATAACCGGGTCAATGAAAATTATATTGCCGGAAAAATCAATCCCGGGTAAAGCCTGAAGAGTAAATGATAGTTTTTCACCTGTATGTAAAAACTGCAGATCACTTTCATAGGCATCAAACATTATCCAGACTTTCGAAAGATCAGCAATATCAAATAATATAGTACCCACTGAAACATGATCACCGTCGTTAACCCTCCTGGTTGTCACCGTGCCTGAAGTATTTGATAACACTTCAAAATTATTTTGAATTATTCCGGAGAGTTCAATTTTTGAAATCTGATCATCTGTGAGTTTCCATTGGCGAAGCTTTTCTTTGGAGGCTTCGTAAAGTTCAGGTTGTAGTTGCTTTGTTTTAACCGTTTCCAATAATTCCTGCTGCGCCGTGATGAGTTCCGGTGAATATATTTCTGCCAGTACCTGGCCTTTTACTACAGTCTCCCCGGTAAAGTTTATGTTCAGTCGTTCTATACGACCCGGTACATGGGCCGTCTGACTCTGGAACAATCTTTCATCGGCCTGTACCTTGCCATAAAGACGTACCTCTTTTACAGGTTTTTTCTTTGTTACAACAGTGGTCAGCACATTAGCTAGTTGTGCAGCATCCTTACTCATATGAATTGCATCAGGGTCAACCGAAGTTGAACCCGTTTGTGCGAGTGGAATCAGATCCATTCCACAGATGGGGCATTTGCCAGGCTCTGTCATTCTTATCTGTGGGTGCATTGCACAGGTCCAGATTGTACTTTTGGTTGTTTCAATTACCTGACCGGTCTGTTTGTCGCTTTTCCTGGAATGATGAAATAACAACCAGCCAATGAAAACACCACCAATCAGTAACAGACTGTACTTTACATATTTGTTTGAAAATATATTAAATACATTGAATTTTTTCATTGTTTTTAAGATTTATTGAATTTGTGAATTTGCCATTAATCTTTTTAACCATGCGATTGCTGTATTGAAATCTGCAACAGCTTCGACCTGTTTGAGTTCATAATCGAGTGTTTGCTGTCTGACACGCAGAACATCCGTAAGCGCTGAATTTGAAACAGAGAAACTCTTTAGCATCAGGGCGAGCGATTTTGAAGCAAGTTGATATTGATTATCATAGAGTTTTATCCGGCGTTGAGCATCCTGGTATAACTGAACTGCCTGATAATATTCAACCTGTAATGAATTGGACGTTGCCTGATACTTCTGTGATGTAGCTGTCTTCATCAGTTCGGCTTCGTTTTGCATTGCTGTATATTTTTTTCTGTAAACAGGCAAAGTAAAAACTACCATTGGCATTATCATATCCTTACCATTCATAGAAGCTGTTCCCATCGGATATTGGGTTTTACTGATAAGCGAATAACTTATTCCCAAACCCATCATTGGATAGCCCATACGTGAGACCATTTTTTTGCGGGCCTCGATAGACTGCCTTTCATATTCCAGCATTCCAAGCATAGGATTATTTTTAAGCATACTATCCGAAACAGCTATCAGCGATAAATCGAGTGAATCAACTGAAATATTTTCAACAGTAAAAACAGGTGAAGTAACAGGTCTGTTCAAATAAGTGTTAAACCGTGCTATAATAGTGCTCCTTTGATTTTTCATCAATGCTATACTGTTCTCAAGATCACCAGTTTCAATTTGTATCCTATAAATATCAGTCAACCCCGAGTTGCCCGAAGATGTACTCATCTGATCTGTCTGCATTGAGGCAGAAGCCTGATTTTGTACTGAGGAACCCGAATTACTCTGAACCGAGCCCATAGGCTGCATTTCTGAAGAACCGGCAATGCTGTTCTGTGCAGAACCAGATGAAACTTTTTGACTTGAAGAAGCAGATCCGGAACCATCTGATGGAGCAGCTTTGAATTTCACCATTGCCAGGCGTTCGATTATTTTTAGAATTTCTATATTCTTTTCTGAAATACTGATTTCCTTCTGAATTTTGTATAAGTCATACCAGTTACGCTGAACATCGTAAAAAACCTGTAATTTGACATCGTGGAAAAGTTCAAATTTTGCTTTTGCCATAAGGCTCATTTCATCTTTCGCATTTTTAATAACCCCAAACCATGGGAACATCTGCATCAGTCTTAAATCCGCAACCTGATTACCGCTTACCAGCTCCATAGGACTAAGAAATACTCCTGCGCTTAGTTCAGGATCCGGAAGACTGCCAACCTGAGGTATCTTTTGTAGTGCTGCCTGATATTCACTGAATTTCTGGAGGACACCTGGATTATTTTTTGCTGCAATTTCGAGATATCTTAGAAGCGAATCAGGATATTGTTGGCTATTTACAACAATCCAGCTACTCAGAGCAATAAATGTAATTAGTAATTTTTTATATGTTATCGTTTTCATTTTACAATTGATTATTAAGAGTTTGAGCAGCTACTTTATTTTTCCTGATTACTTCGCCTTCTCTCCACATTGCCTGGAAAAGGGGAACAACAAAGACTGTCATCACCTGTATTACCATTCCTCCGAACATTGGTATTGCCATTGGCACCATAATATCAGCTCCCTTACCTGTGGATGAGAGTACCGGCAGCAATGCAATTACTGCAACAGCTGTAGTCATCATGGCAGGACGTACACGTTTCTTTCCGGCCATCACAACGGCTTCACGCACATCATGTACGGTTTTTGGTTTCATATTCTCAAAGACCTGGTGAATATAGGTCCCCATTATTACCCCATCGTTGGTTGCTATCCCGAAAAGGGCTATGAATCCTACCCATACCGCAACGCTGAGATTAATAGTGTGCATCTGGAACATGTCGCGCAGATTTAATCCTGCAACTGAAAAATTCATGAACCAATCCTGTCCATATAACCAAAGCATGATAAAACCTCCCGAGAAAGCAACGAATACACCTGAGAAATGGATAAAAGAAGCTGTGACTGTACGGAATTGAAAATATAACAGAAGAAATATAATTATCAGACTTATCGGGACAACAATAGCCAGTCGTTTTGTAGCTCTTAACTGATTTTCATAATTGCCAGCAAATTTATAGGTAACACCAGAAGGAAGTTTTATCTCGCCCGAGTCAATTTTACCCTTTAGAATTTTACTTGCTTCCTCCACCACATCAACTTCAGCCTTCCCTTCAGTTTTGTCAAATATCACAAATCCGACAAGGAATGTGTTTTCACTTCTGATCATCTGGGCGCCACGGGTATAGTCGATATCCGCAACTTCTCCAAGAGGAATCTGAACACCGTTCATTGCTGGTACCAGGATCTTCTTTATGTCTTCAGGATTATCACGCAATTCTCGTGCATATCTTACTCTCAGAGGGAACCGTTCGCGGCCTTCGACCGAGGTCGAAAGTGTCATTCCTCCGATAGCAACCTGTAATATTTCCTGAACTTCATTTACTGACATTCCATAACGGGCCATTGCCTCGCGGTTAAGCTTTATTTCAAGGTAGGGAGCGCCCACGGCTCGATCGTAGAAAACAGCTGAAGCCTTTATTGAAGGAACATCCTTTAGAGCTTTTTCAAAGAGCATACCTGCTTGTTCTATAGAATTAAGATCGGGGCCATAAACTTTAAGTCCCATCGGAGCGCGCATACCAGTTGATAGCATAATTAGACGTGTCTCAATAGGCTGCAATTTGGGAGCGGAGGTCAATCCGGGTATATCGGTAACTTTTACAATTTCATTCCAGATATCCAATGGCTTTTTGATCAGCTGACGCCACTGACGAAAGTATTCTCCATTTTTGTCGGGTATAAGACTATCAGATGGAATAATTCTGAAAGCCTCTTTTTCAGGATTGAATTTTTTATTGTTTTTCAGGATATAACTGCCATCCCTGTCTACCTTAAACTGCATACGATGGCCATTTTCATCGAGGATATACTCGGGACGGTAGTTGATTGTATTTTCGAACATCTGAATAGGGGCAGGGTCGAGGGCAGAATTGACTCGTCCCCATTTTCCGACCGCTACCTCAACTTCAGGAATTGTTGAAAGACGTTTATCGAGAGTTTCTATGTATTCAAGATTTTTTTCAATACTCGAGTGCGGCATACTGGTAGGCATAAGAAGAAATGAGCCTTCATTAAGCGACGGCATAAATTCCTTACCCGTTCCTCGCCATATAAGCAATCCGGAAACCAGGGTTATAGCCGGGATGATGAGGAATTTCCATTTATTTGCTAAGGCCCAGCGAAGGATATTCTCGTAATAGTGAACCATTGACATTAATCCCAGCAGAATGACACTTATAATTCCGGCAACGAAAACGAAATTGACAATCTCGCTGTTATGTGCACCAAGTGGAAGCCATTCTATCGAAAGGTACCAGGTAGCATAAAGAACCGTAATAAATATGTTTATGAAGTTTGGATATTCCTTGCGTTTTTCGGACCACCTGTAATCAAGGAGATTATTTATACCTACCGCAGTAATTGCAAGTGCCGGCCACATCAGCCAGAAAATTGCAATAAACAAACCTCCCACAATAAGTAAAACATTCCATATCCTCCTTATTTTCTTCCTGTCAAAAGAGATGTTAAAGAAAATATGTACCAGAGTAGGTAAAACAACTATTCCTAAGATAAATGCCGAGAGAAGTGCAAATGTTTTAGTAAAGGCAAGAGGATGAAAGAGTTTTCCTTCCTGGGCCTGCATGGCAAATACCGGGAGGAAACTTACAATGGTAGTAGCGATTGAAGTTACTACAGCAGCTCTTACTTCTGTTGTTGCCTGGTAAATAATATCCATGAGTTTTTTACCGCGTAATCCGTGGTTTTCAGGCATCTCAAGATGCCGGAGAATATTCTCCACATCGACAATACCAATATCCACCATTACCCCGATAGCAATTGCAATTCCTGACAATGCAACAATATTGGCTTCCACTCCGAATAGCCTCATCAGGATAAACGTCATTAAAACACCTATTGGCAATAGTCCGGCGACAATAAGTGAAGCTCTCAGGTTCATAACCAGTACAATTATTACAATTATGCTGATCAGAATCTCGTGAGAAAGAGCAGACTGAAGAGTTCCGATCGTCTCTTTGATCAAACCCGTCCTGTCATAAAATGGCACTACCGTTACTTTTGAAACAGTACCATCAGGCAAAGTCTTCTGTGGTAATCCTGCTTCAATTTCCTTTATCTTTTCTTTGACATTGTTTATTACCTCCATCGGGTTTGAACCATATCTCGCCACCACGACTGCCCCGACAGCCTCTGAACCGGCTTTGTCAAGACCACCACGCCGGGTGGCCGGACCAAAATTTACGTGAGCAACATCTTTAATTCTGACAGGGACGTTATTCCGTACCGCAACAACTGAAATCTCGAGATCGTTCAGACTTTTTACATAACCGAGTCCACGAATGATATATTCAACATTATTCAGCTCAATTGTTTCAGCCCCGATATCAAGATTGCTGTTTTTCACAGCATTCATCACATCCATGACCGACACATTGTAAGCTTTAAGTGCATCAGGGTTGAGGTCAACCTGATATTCTTTAACGAATCCACCTACTGAGGCAACCTCAGAAACACCTTCAGCCGTTGATAGGCTGTATTTGACATAAAAATCCTGGATTGTTTTAAGTTCCGAGGGATCCCAGCCACCGTTTGATTTCCCTGTTTTAGGGTCCTGTCCTTCGAGAGTGTACCAGAATATCTGTCCCAAGGCTGTTGCATCGGGTCCGAGTGAAGGTTGTACACCAGCAGGTAACGTTCCGGCA
The DNA here is from genome assembly GCA_003162595.1 of Bacteroidales bacterium. Taxonomy (GTDB): domain Bacteria; phylum Bacteroidota; class Bacteroidia; order Bacteroidales; family VadinHA17; genus LD21. Next base: position 6,910 of record PMNJ01000370.1, read on the forward strand.
GGAAGAGAATTAAGTTTTTCCAGAATCCTTGAACGGCTCCAGTAAAACTCAATATTGTCTTTGAAAATAATATAAATAAAAGACATGCCGAACATGGAAGAACTCCTGATAGTCTGAACACCGGGAATACCAAGTAATGCAGTAGTTAATGGATAGGTTACCTGATCCTGAATGTCTTTTGGAGATCGACCCATCCATTCGGTTGCTACTATCTGCTGGTTTTCACCAATATCAGGAATAGCATCAACAGGCACCGGATCGCGTGGCAACAGACCCGATTTCAGGTTGAAGGGCATCGTAACTAATCCTACCACCACAAAAGCGATAAGAAGAATAAAGGTGATAAGCCGGTTCTCGAGGAAGTATTTTACCAGTCGGTTGAACATAATTATTTATTTTGCCCGATCGTAATGACAGCATCCAGGAAGTTTCGCATAGACATCATCCGGAGCTTTGAACTTCTCAGTATCATGACCAACGGTAGCAAGCTTCTTGCTAAGAGACTCCATATGCACCTAATATTACAATTGCCAGAAATAATTTTATTGTTTTCATTTTAAAATAATTTTATAGTTAATAATGGTGAAATAGTTGTTATAGCAATAAGATATGAAAAACGTAAAAGTTGTAGGTTAGTACAAACGATTACAAATGAGCATAATAGCCCATTTTGCAAAACATTAGGAAGGTAGACGATCAGATACGATAGACACAAATGTCGGACAGATCCACATTGCTGGATGCAAAAGCACCCGGGGGACCCACATTTGAGCAGATTGGATTTATTAATGCTGCTGATTGAAAGGCAAGACCTTCAGTTATATTTAATATATTAAAGTGATCGCGATGTACTTCCGGAACATATGTAAAAGTTGGGTGATAGTTGTTCGTAACACCACAATAAGTTAGATGATTATCGCAACAATGGGAGACAAAATTTGTCCCTGACAGTGGTGTGTTATCTTCGTCTTTTGCCATTCCGCACGAAGCAAGTTTCCCTGAGAGAGAAATTTTGGTTGCCGCAATTGTTCCTCCACAATAGTGTGTAGCAATAGAAAAATGGAATAATGCAGTAAGTAATAAAAAGGTAAGTGATATAGAAATAAACTTTTTCATCCTCTGTATAACAGCTTCCTTCTCAAAATGTTTTACAAAGAAACGAAAATTATTGGAATTGTCACCCACGTTAATGGGCCTCAATAAATTCTTTTAGTTCCTTATGCCATTTATCAAGGTCAATACTATTTGGATGTGATTCTTCATTAAATATCAGGTCTGCAATATACTGTGGATTTTTACCTCCATTTAAAACAGCCATTATACAGGAAACGCAATGTACAACAATATCATTAGCAGGCATTTCAATTGCTTTTTCTATCATCAGGCCTTTTACTTTTGCTGTGGGCATTGATCCATAGTAGACATCACCGCAACAAGTACTTTCTTTTCTGGTATTTTTAGGTTCCACTAACCTGACATTCATTTTTAACAAAAGGTCTCTGATCGAATCCTGAACTCTTTCCTCGTCGCGGGTTGGACAGGCATCAATAATTGACATAACCCTTCCTTTATAATCAGGCAGTATCAAAAAGCTATTTTCATTTATTACCTCCCAAAAAGAGATTGTAGAAACCCCTCTGTAATTTTTTCCGAAACGCATATCACATCCCGGACAGACATTTATTACTTTTGAGTTTTCGGGTAGATTTGGTTCATGCTGGCAGCATGTCATGAGCATATCTACATCACCCAGGTTTTTATTAAGCAGGTTGTGTATTTTAAAGGCCAGTTCAGGCTTATATAACATTAATGCACATCCCGGTGCAAAAAACAGTTTTTCTTTTTTCCCTCGGATACCTGAATTCATAGATTTTTACCTTTGCTTGCGCATGTGGTGTCAAATCTATGCCTTTTTACACTATTATTATATGATATAAATTATATTTTATCAATCAGAGAAATTAAATCCTTTAACTGCAATGTTCACAAAGAATGCGCAAAGTCCGTAAAGAATACAAAGATTTAATCTGCGAAAAACTGCGAGATCAGAGGGAAAAGTTTAAGAACTTACACAGAGAAACACAGAGGAGACACAGAGGGCCACAGAGAAAATATATTAAATGATCATTCCGGCAGCAACAGTTTCGTTTGTACCTTCATCAATAAAGATCATACTTCCGGTTATGTTATTCTTTTTATAGCTATCAAAAAATACCGGCTTTGACGTCTTTATGGTGATATTTGCTATATCGTTCATATTAATTGATCTGTTTTCAAAATCATTTTCAAGCGTGTTGATGTTCATCCTGTAACTGACTGATTTTATAATACATCCTGCTTCATTGCTGTTGATTCTTATCAGGTACTTTCCCCCCAGCTGCATCGGGCGTTCATTGAACCAGCAAATCATCAGGTTAATATCCTGACTTATCACGGGCAAGTCATCTGTGGATACCAGCATGTCACCCCGGCTGATATCGATCTCATCTTCAAGAGATATTGCAACTGAATCTCCTGCAACAGTTTCTGAAAGGGTTTTACCCAGAACATCAATACTTTTGATTTTCGATTTACGAAGCGAAGGTAAAATGGTTACCTCTTCACCGGGTCTGAATACACCACCGGCAACACGTCCGGCATAGCCTCTGTAATCGTGAAACTCAGTAGTGTTAGGACGTATGATTGTTTGAACAGGAAAACGCTTGTTGTCAGGATTTTTATTTTTCCTGATCTCAATTGTTTCAATGAGATTCAGAAATGTTTTTCCATTATACCAATTCATTCTGGAAGATTGGTCGACAACGTTATCACCGTATTTTGCACTTATTGGGATAAAATGGGAATCGGTGATATTAAGTTTAACAGTAAGTAGAGTAAGTTCATCCTTTATTCTGTTAAAAACTGACTCCGCCCATTCAACCATGTCCATCTTATTAATACAGAATATAATATGACGAATATCAAGCAAAGAAGCAATATAAGAATGCCTGATTGTTTGCTCAAGAACACCTTTCCGGGCATCAATAAGTATTACTGCCAGATCGGCAGTGCTTGCACCTGTTACCATATTACGTGTATACTGGATATGTCCGGGGGTGTCGGCAATTATGAATTTTCTACGGGGTGTTGCAAAGTATCTGTATGCCACATCAATTGTTATGCCCTGCTCACGTTCAGCTCTTAACCCGTCAGTCAGAAGCGAAAGATCAAGTTCATCTCTCCCAAGCCTTTTCCCCGATTGGACTATATGCTCCATCTGGTCCTCAAATATTGATTTGCTGTCATAAAGCAGCCTGCCTATCAGAGTACTTTTACCATCATCAACACTTCCTGCTGTTGTAAATCTCAATAGACTTTTATTCTCGCTCTTACCGTTTATTTTCATCTTAATTATTATTTCTTTTAACCACAAGGGGACACGAAGGTTATACTACGGTTCACAAAGGATTGTTTTACCTGAGGTATTTTCTCTGTGGTTCTCTGTGCTTCTCCTGTTCTCCTCAGTGTAAGTTCTTCTTTCTTCAAAAATATCCTTCTTTCTTACGGTCTTCCATTGCAGCTTCGGAGCGTTTGTCATCATATCTTCCACCTCTTTCGGTAACCCTGGTTGCCGCTATCTCTGCTATAATTTCTTCAAGGGTATCTGCTTTCGACAGTGTTACACCTGTACATGTAATATCTCCGATCGTACGGCAGCGAACGTCAGTTTCAAATACTTTTTCATCCGGTTTTAATTGCATGAAAGGTGCCCAGGCCAGATAGACACCGTTCCGGCTGAATATCCTCCGTCGGTGAGTATAGTATAATTCCGGTAGTTTTATGCTTTCATTCAGGATATATTGCCAGACATCCAATTCTGTCCAGTTGCTTATGGGGAATACCCTGAAATGCTCACCCTGATGTTTCCGGCCGTTAAAAATGTTCCATAACTCCGGGCGCTGGTTCTTTGGGTCCCATTGGCCAAATTCATTTCTGTGCGAGAAGAACCTTTCTTTGGCGCGGGCTTTCTCCTCGTCACGGCGACCACCTCCAATTGCCACATCGATTTTTAGTTCTTCAATAGCATCAAGCAGGGTAATTGACTGGGCCTTGTTACGGCTGGCATTAATACCATGCTCTTCCGTAACCCTTCCATTGTTTATGGAATCCTGTACATACCTGACAATTAATTCAGCTCCGAATTCTTTTGCAAGATCGTCACGGAACTTTAATGTCTCCTCAAAATTATGACCGGTATCGATATGCATCAGGCTGAATGGTATTCTGGCAGGCCAGAATGCTTTTCTTGCCAGATGAACGAGCACAATTGAATCCTTCCCGCCTGAGAACAGCAATACTTTGTTCTCGAACTGAGCAGCAACCTCACGCATCACAAATATTGCCTCATCTTCAAGTTCTTTCAGATGCTCATCGTTTATGTTTAGTGTATTCTTCATTGAAATAATTTTCTTACTAATGGTTTGCGGCTTGTGGTACGCGGTGATCGGTTGTTTAACTTTACGCCTTTTTGCCTTTAAGCCTTTGAGTGTAATCCACACTCTTTTGATCCATCATTCTCCCACCACCATCTTCCGGCGCGAAAATCTTCACCGGGTTTTACAGCTTTGGTACATGGTTCACATCCGATGCTTACATAGCCTTTATCGTGCAGTGTATTATAAGGGAGATTATTTTCCTTTACAAAGTTCCTCACATCATCAAATGACCATTTGAAGAGAGGATAGAATTTAAAAAGTTTTTTGTCTGTATCATATTCGAGCCAATCCAATTTATTGCGATCATCTGACTGATCTGCTCTTATTCCAGATATCCAGCACTCCATTCCTTTCAATGCTCTGTTCAGAGGTACAACTTTTCTAATTCTGCAGCACTCTTTCCTGTTCTCTACCGAATTGTAAAAACTAAATGGTCCCTTTTCTGTAACCATCTTTTCAACAGCATCATATTCAGGAAAATAAACAAATATTTTTTTATCGTATCTGATTATTGTTTTTGAAAAGACATCATATGTCTGGGGGAATAATCTTCCAGTATCCAGGGTACTGACTTTTATATCTAAATTATTGGCGAAGATCTTATGAGTAATAACCTGATCTTCAATTCCCAGGCTTGTTGTAAATACAATCTTATCCGGGAACAGCGATTGCAGCTTCACTAACTGATCCACTATAGAAAGTCCGTCGAGATGTCTTTTTAAATCCTTCAGTTGCATATCATTTTGTTTGTTTGCAATTTTTTTATAATGATCCATTCAATTTGTTAGCTGAAACTCCCTGAAAGATATTCCTTTGTCAATTGTTTTTTTGGGTTATTAAAGAACTCGTCAGTAGAGCCGGATTCAATTATTTTACCCAGATACATAAATATAATATGGTCGGCAATACGTTTAGCCTGCCGGAGTGTATGGGTCACAAGTATAATTGTATATTTTTCTTTCAGTTTTATAAAAAGTTCTTCAATTTTTTTTGTTGAAAGCGGATCCAATGCAGAAGTAGCCTCATCTCCAAGTATGTATTCAGGTTCTATAGCTAACCCTCGTGCCAGACACAGCCTCTGTTGCTGTCCGATTGATAACCGCGTGGCAGATGTACGTACTCTGTCTCTAACCTCATCCCACAAGCCTACATATTGCAGGTATTGGATTACGGTTTGATTGATTGCTTTCCTTTTCTTAATCCCATGTATCCGGGGTCCGTAGGCGACATTCTCATATATCGACATTGGCAGCGGACAGGGCCGCTGTGCAAGTAACCCCATTTTCTTCCGGGTATCAATCACATTCACATGCTGTCCATAGATATTTTCATCATTGACAAAAACTTTGCCACTGATCTTTACCTCAGGAGATTCGTCATGCATCCGGTTCAAGGTTTTCAGAAATGTTGATTTGCCGCATCCCGAGGGACCTATGATACATGTAATGCTTTTTTCGGGAATTGTAAGGTTTATATCCTTCAGGATGTGCTGATTCTCTATATACACATCAAGACCTTCGATTTTAATCGACTGATTCGTGACCAGTTTTTTTAAAGTTATTGCATTATTCATTTCAATAACTGAATTATAGTTGCTGTTTATCAGAATTTGATTTGTTGAGATCATATTTTATTTTTTGAAAATTTTGAACTGAAATACCGTGCAGAAAAACTCAGTATAAGAATAATTACAGTAAGAATTATTGCTGAAGCATAAGCACGGTTCTGAACCTCTTCAACAGGACTTCCCAGTTGAAAGAATATCGAAAGAGGTAATGTTGCAGCCGGTTGATTTAAAGAAGCTGGTATATTATCGGTATACCCTGCGGTGAACAGAACGGTAGCCGCATCTCCTATTCCTCGGCCGATGGCAAGCAAGATAGCTGTGACCAACCCTGGCATAAGTTGTCTTAGTATGACTTTTACCATCTCATATTTTGTGGCTCCTAGTGATAATAATGCATCTGGCAGATCGCGCGACAATAGCCTGGTTATTTCATCAAACGATCGCATCATTATTGGCATTATAAGCATAGCTACTGTTAGAATTCCTCCTAATAATGATGCTCTGATTCCAAGATAGATCATTAGAGCAAATCCGAAAGCTCCGTAAACAATTGATGGAATTCCGAACAAAATATCAAGTGAAAATCTGATTAAAAAGGCGAAAACTGACTTTGGAGGCAGATAGAAATTTACAAACATAACTAGTGGTACACTAATAAGTATACTTATTATGAGTGATCCAATCATTATGTATAAAGAACCGACAATTGCATTCAGTACACCACCTTCCTTTCCCAGATAAAATCCGCCACCCGGAAGTTTTGTTATCATGTCCAGATTAAGAGCTGGCAAACCTCTGTAAAAAACGGTAGCAATTATGTACACAAGAACACCAAGTATGATCATTGCTGCACAAATCATAATTACCTTAAATATTTTTTCTTCTAAATGTTTCATAATCAACTAAAAATCATTTGGCTGTTAATTAGAACTGATATCTTCTTTCAATCTGATTCAATGTAAATCTTGAAAGACCGTTAAATAAAACCACAATAATGAAAAGCAGAAAAGCGGAGAACATAAGGGCTGATTCATAACTTGGCATTGAGAGCATTTCTCCATAATTGTTTGCGATTAATGCAGGAAGTGGATAACAAGCGTCAAAAATTGAATGAGGAATCTGTGTTATGTTACCGCATACCATCAAAACCGCCATAGTTTCACCAAAAGCCCTTGATAATGCCAGAACAGTAGCAGCAATAATGCCTGAGACCGATTTCCTGAGAATCACTTTTTTTACTGTCTGCCATTTGGTTGCGCCCATAGACAAGGAAGCATCGGTCATCTCTTTCGGGATTGAACGAAAAACTTCCACCATTATGCTTATCAAAAGAGGAATTATCATTACAGCAAGTACAATACCTCCCGCAAGAACAGTATACCCGGAGGAAAATGCAACGAATCTGGGAGCTATCTTATTGGCGATCAGAGGAACAATGGTCAAAGTACCCCAAACTCCATATATTACAGGAGGAATACCTGAAAGCAGATCTACGATCGGTTCAAAAAGCCGTTTGACATTCTTTGAAGCATAGGAATTAAGATAAATGCTTGTAAGAATGGAAAATGGGAGGGCTATAATTATTGCTATGAGGGATACATAAAAAGTACTGAAAATAAAAGGGAGGAAGCCGTAATCACCTTTGAAGGGTTTCCAGTTTGCGGATGTAAGTAATATCCAGAGACTTTTCTCCTTCATTATGGGTAATGCTTTGAAAAACAAGCTTACCCCGATAACAATAAGAAATAGTATCGTAAAAATGGCAATGCCCAGCATAATATACCGGGCAGTCTTGTCTTTTACAGCTCTCAGGAGACGCATTTTATATTATAATAGTTTCTTTTGTTCCAATTCAATTCTTTCTTTTGGAAGAGATATATATCCTGCTTCGTTGATAAATTTCTGTCCATCAGAGAGTACCCATCTGATAAATTCTGTCAGTACTTTATTGTTTTTAGGGTTTCCCTTCATCACAAAATATAATTCTCTGGCCGGAGGTGAAGGATATTTGCCTGAAGCAATAGCAGCTATTAAATCGTCCATTGAGGTA
>PMNJ01000329.1 GCA_003162595.1 Bacteroidales bacterium
ATGACTATTTCAATTATTATGACAGGGATGGGAATAGTGGCACTGGCAGGTATTGTTGTAAGGAACGGAATACTGCTCGTTGAGTTTACTGATAGATTAAAGAATCAGGGTGTTAAAACACGGATGGCGATAATCCAGGGAGGATTGACCCGTATCACACCTGTTGTACTGACAGCAACAGCTACAATATTGGGACTTATTCCATTAGCTATAGGTATGAACATCAATTTTGCCACATTACTGACGGATCTAAATCCTCATCTGCATTTTGGCGGCGATAATGTAATGTTCTTCGGACCTCTGTCATGGACAATAATTTTCGGATTAAGCTTTGCAACATTTTTAACGCTGGTTATAATTCCGGTGATGTATTCAGTGATTTATACCCGAAATATCAGGAAACAGCGGCGTAAATTGCACAAAGCGAGGCAAAAAATTAATTAAGAAACAAGCCATATCTAAACTTTTGGATAGTAGGGTCATGAAAGTCATGGCATAGTCATGACTCTTCAATCTTATAATTATATATATAGAGCAATGTCATGGCATGGCTTTACATTTTGAGGCAGTTTTTTACTTTTTTGCAAGAACAGTCTTTTTGACATCAATTGTTAAGCAATTAACATTTACATCTGAACAATTAATTTAAATTTGATGTTAAATTGTTTGATTTACTTTAATTCTTATATATTATGGCAGATAATGACAGCACTTCTCAAGATCAGCACTTAACCAAAGCTCTTGAACACCTGAATTCTGTTCTCGTCGCAGGCGAGACAATTGAAGCATGGGCAATCCAGCGGAGACTGTTTGCCTTAACTAACAGGCGGATTCTTATTGCTGCAACCACGGGACGATTCATTAAAATAAAAAGGGGATTATTTGGCGGATTCGATATGACTGATTTCCGATGGCAGGATCTGGGTGATGCCAAAATAAAAGTGGGCATTTTCGGAGCCGATTTATTCATTAAGATATTTGGCACCACAGACCTTGCAATTTCCAAGGATTCAAATCAGCTTTTAGTTTTACCGGGGTTAAGAAAAGAACAGGCTGAGCAGATTTATCGCCTTGCACAGGCCCAGGACCAGTCATGGAGAGAAAAAAGACGGATACGTGAGCTTGAGGAATTAAGAGCAAAATCAGGTGGTGTAACTATTGGTTCTAATATAGGAAGTCAACAAACAGCAAATGCATCGGAAGATGCGGCTGCAAAACTGCAACAAGCCAAAGATATGCTGGAGAAGAAGCTTATCACGGATTCGGAATATGAATCTATTAAGGCACGTATTATCAGCGGAATATAACCATTATTTTACATTATTTATGAAAAACATTATTATAGGAGTTCTTCTCCTATGCTCACTCGTATCCTTTTCACAAAAACCCGATTCTGTAAAAACGGAAAGCTGGAAAAGTATTTACCGGTCCAGCGCAACTAAAATAAATGACCTTGTTAATACAAAACTTGATGTACGCTTCGATTATTCCAAATCGTGGATGTATGGCAAAGTATGGATCACTCTTCATCCTCATTTTTACGATACTGATTCACTTACTCTCGATGCAAAATGCCTGGATATTAATGAAGTCTCAGTAGTAAAGGGTATCAAACGTTATCCTTTAAAGTATCGCTATGACAGTTTAAATCTTTATATCACTCTTGATAAGGCCTACAAGGCTGGTGAGAACTATACGGTTTTTATTAATTACATAGCTAAACCCAATGATATTAAAAGGAAGGGAAGTGTGGCAATATCAGGTGGGAAAGGCCTCTATTTTATTAATCCTCTTGGAAATGATAAAAAGAAGCCAACGCAAATATGGACACAGGGTGAAACTGAATCCAACTCCGGCTGGGTTCCGACAATAGATAAACCTAATCAAAGACAAACTGATGAAATCAGCATGACTGTTCCTGATAAATACCAGACACTTTCAAATGGAATACTGGTAACCCGCAGAAAAAACAGCGACGGANNGGAACCAGAACTGATACATGGAGGATGAATTTACCTCATGCTCCTTACCTCATGATGATGGCTGTTGGAGAATACTCAATAATTAAAGACAGCTATAAAGGGAAGGAAGTGAGTTATTACGTTGAGAAAGAATATTCCCCTGTTGCGAGAAAAATATTCGGTTATACTCCTGAAATGATTGCTTTCTTTTCAAAGATAACAGGTGTCGATTATCCATGGCCAAAGTATTCTCAAATTGTTGGAAGAGACTATGTAAGCGGTGCGATGGAAAACACTACTGCCACTCTGCATAATGAATCTGCGCAGCAGGATGCACGGCAGTTGATTGATGAAAACCGATGGGAAGATGTGATTGCACATGAACTTTTCCATCAATGGTTCGGAGATTACGTTACATGTGAAAGCTGGAGTAATATTACACTGAACGAATCATTTGCCGATTTCAGTGAAATACTCTGGGAAGAACATAAACATGGTTCGGATGCTGCGGCAGAACATAGTTATAACAGTATGCTTAACTATTTTCAGAGTGGCAATGAGAAAAAGAACCTGGTTCGATTCTATTATAATGACCGTGAGGATCTATTTGACCTTGTAAGCTATCAGAAAGGAGGCCGGATTCTGAACATGCTCAGAAACT
>PMNJ01000196.1 GCA_003162595.1 Bacteroidales bacterium
CAACGCGGCCAGGGGGTGACATTGTTAAAGAATTATAAACTTTAGACAGATCCAGGGACATTTTTTCGAGTGAAAGATCCGTTAATACTTTTTCTTTTCCCAGTTTACCAAGGCGATAGCGCAAATCATTATCCTTCAATAATTTCAGAAGGCTTGCTGACAATTCAGAAACAGTATCGGGGGAATAAATAATGCCACCCATTGTCCGGGCTATAATTTCAGGGAATGCACCTGTTGCAGGTTGAACGACAGGAATCCCTGCCGCATTGGCTTCAAGTATATATAAGCCGTAACCATCATGTTTTCTGACAGGTACGCTCATTACATCTATATTACTGAAAAACTCCTGTTTGCTGTTTCCGTGAAATTCCTGATAAATTCTGACAAAGGATTTCAGTCCGTTAGACTTAATTTTTCGAATCTGATCAGCGATAAATGGTTTATCATCACCTGTATACCCGCCTGATACATGAAGAGTGAGTCCGGGAAGATCATTGTCTTTTTTAAGTTCAATAAAAGCATCCACCAGCTTATCGAATCCGTTCTGTGAATTTATCCTGCAGAAATATCCAATGGATGGGTAATTTTCTCTTTTTCCAATTATTGTCAGCTCACCTGTATCAATTCCAAGAGGGATGACATTAAAATTTTCTCCTGAAATACCGGTTTTAGCAATGAACAGTTCTTTATAGTATGTGCTTGGTGTTAAAAAGGCATCAACATATGATGCTTCTTTTGATATCAATTTCCAGGCTCCTGACTGGTATGGTTCAGCCATCTCATCTATCCAGTCGTCTTCGTTCAGAAGAGAACAGACAATTTTAACATCCAGTTTTTTCTTAATACGGCGGGCAAGCCCTATAATAAGAGCATTTGAAAGGTGAATAATATCCGGTTTCCCGTCTCTGGTTAAATAATCAATCAATCGCTGTAGCTCTTTTGCAGGAAAAGCATTTTCTCCCTTAATCATATTCAGTGTCATCTCTTCAAGCCCCTCAGTACGGGTGGTACCAGCCCGGCGTGCAGCCATTTTAAGCATAGGAGAAGAATCAACCAGCTTTTCCATGAAAACAGGCATGTTCCTGAAAAGTGGAACTTTTTCCCTGATATACATTGAAATTGCACCAAAGAAGACATTTTTCTCAAGACCGGTTTCAATACTTGTTCCATCTGGAGGAAGATATAAAGGTATCGCAGAAGCAGATATTCCTGGAACTTTGCGGATAGCCCTCAGGTATATCATATCGCGGTAACAGTTACCGCAATAAAATGAGCCTCCTGAACCTGTTATCAAATAAACAATTTTCATATAGTTTATTTCTTCTCTTGTAATCTTATGTACTCACCCCCTTAATCATGAGTTCATTTACTTCCAAATGCCAGCAACCTTCCATCTTCTGTAAGTATGAAAAACTTACTTTTAATTACTGCAGGAGAACTGCCAACTGGAGTTCCTGCATTGAAGCTCCATAATTTCTTCCCATCGGCTAATCCCAGAATATAAACAAATCCATCCATCCCGGCAAAGAGAATTTTAGTCGGGGATAATACTGCGGAGCCGATTATCCTTCCGTTAGTCCGGTACTTCCACAACAGTTTTCCGTCGGAAGAGTTGTAACAATAAAGATATTTATCTTCGCTTCCAATTACGACTGAATTATTTCCTATTGCCGGAATCGCCAGTATGGCACCACCTTCCTCATTTCCGGGAATCTTCCATACAATTCTCTTTGTGCTAATATTCACACCGTATTTTGTACCATCGTAATCTCCGAAATATGCCATATCATACGAAAGGGCAGGGGATGATGCAATATAGACTCCGATATTAACAGTATCTTTCTGTTTTCCTGTCAATGGATCCACAATCCTGATCATTCCATCACATCCGCCAAATACAATTTTGCCGTTAAGAATCGCAGGCGTCCCATTAATATAATTTTCAGTCTCTATCTTCCACATTACCTTCCCCGTTTCAGGATCAACGCAGTGCAGATAATAATCATAGCTTCCTGCAACGATTCCGGCTTTATTCCCGGCAACCCAAACATTTGCCGAGCCAGCAATCTGGTTATCAGTTGTGTAAGACCAGATCAATTTACCTGAATTCTTATCAACTGCTCTCAAAATTCCATCGCTCGCGCCAAAAATGATTTTATTCCCAAATACCATTGGGGCTGCATCGATTGATGATCCGGACTCATAATTCCATTTTACCGTGCCATTTGAACTCACTGCAATCAAGGACCCTTTGTCATTTCCGAAATAGACATTTCCTTCGCTTATAACCGGAGATGATTTCGTTGTTCCACCTGTTTTTATGCTCCATAAAAGTTTTGGTGATGCAGGAAGCTCAGATTCAATTTTCCCAGCAAGATCAGCCCTACCTCTGAATAAAGGCCACTCGTTGTCTCTTGATTGTGCATGTATTGACAAAAAGAAAACAACATAAAGAATAACTGTTAAAAGGTATCTTTTTTGCCACAAAGTCACATAGGCACAAAGTTGCACCAAGAATATTTCATTAAACGTAAACACTTTGTGATCCTTGGCGTCTTCGTGTCTTGGTGGCAATTGCATTTTTTTTATTTTTTGGACTGAAATCAATCTTACTTATTTCAAATTACTTAATGCTCCTGTCGGGCATATATCAACAACTTCTTTGCTTTTTGTTTTTAGTATATCGTTAAAATCTTCAGTCAGAGGTTCAGAGATAATGCTTACAAAACCTCTGTTGATAAAACAAAGTGCAGGTTCATCTGTTGAATCCTCGCACAGCCTTACACAAAGACCGCATTTAATACATTTTGCATTCTCAAAAATCAATCCGGTATTAATATTTATTTTCTTTTGTATCGGTGAGTTTACCAACTTCCCTCTCGGATCTTTGATAGAAAATTCATCTGCAATATCGCGGAGTCTGCAATTATCAACTGCCCGGCAATCGCAATGCATACAACTCTCAGACTCCATGGCAGCGGAAGTTAAATCAGATATTTCCCTGACCCTTTTTACGACATCTTTGCATTCTTTTAACCATTCCTGTAGCTCGTCAGGTTCAATTTTTCCAATATGTGAGGCAAAGCGTTTAGCTGATTTTTCAATGTAGTGTTGACCTGTAACACTATTCCCCATTTTAATCTGTTGTGAAACAAATATTTGCATGTTTCTTATTGAAACAGGATTATCAATTTTTTTCCGCCGGCATGCATTCTCACAATACCCTGGACAATCTGGACACATTAGTCCGGAAGACTTAATCTGTGAAACTGAAAGTTGAAATGCGTCTTCAAAATTCTTAGCGCTCAATAGCCTGTTCATACGAGGAATATTATACCCGCCCGGACAAACAACTTTACATGGAGCTTCACATTCTGCCCTGTGTTCCGAGAGAAGAAGTTCGATAGCTTTCTGTCTTAAAGATTTTAACTCATCTGATGAACAATCAATATCCATTCCATCCTGAGCCAAAGCTGAACAAGAAGGTAAGAAATTCCCCTTTTTCTGATCCTTTACCATACAAACCATACATGAAGAGAAATGCGGAAGTTTTTCATTAAAACACAGTGTAGGTATTTTAATTCCGGCACTCCTGGCAATATCCAGAATAGTCAGCCCTTCCTGAACCTCATAGTCGGCATTATCTATTTTCAGCTTAATCATTAATATTAACAATTTCAATAGAATTTTCAGGACAAACAATTCTGCAAGTATCGCATTTGGTGCATATTAACTGGTCTATCTCATGTTTTTCATAAGGTTTAAACGGAATAGCTTTTACAGGACACTCCTGAGAACATTTTGTGCATCCAGTACAACTGTCATTCACAATGTATTTTATGAGATCCCTGCATTTATTAGCCCTGCAAATTCCTCTTGTATGTTCTTCATATTCCTCCCTGAAATATTTCAGACCTGTGAGAACAGGATTTGGAGAAGTTTTGCCAAGGCCGCATAAACTGCCATCCCTGACATATTTGCAAAGTTTTTCGAGCTCGTTTATGTCTTCAAGAGTTGCTTTCCCCTCAGTTAATCCTGTAATAATATTTAGCATATGCTTTGTTCCAATTCTGCAAAATGTACATTTTCCGCACGATTGTTTATGAGTGAATGTTAGAAAGTATTTCGCCATATCGACCATGCAATCTGTGTTGTCCAGAACCACCATTCCACCTGAACCCATCATTGCTCCCATTTTTGTAAGTTCTTCATAATCAATTGGAGTATCCGCTTTACTTGCAGGGATACAACCACCCGAAGGCCCGCCAATCTGAACAGCTTTAAAAGTATTGCCATTAACTATACCGTCGCCAATATTTTCTACAATTTCCCTGATTGTTATGCCCATAGGAACTTCAATGAGACCGCCTTTTGAGATCTTTCCAGCAAGAGCAAATACTTTTGTTCCTTTGCTCTTTTCAGTTCCCACTGAATTCAAAGCTTCTGATCCATTCATAATAATCCATGGCACTATAGAGAGAGTCTCAACATTATTGACCAGAGTCGGTTGGCCCCTGAAACCGCTGACTGCAGGGTAGGGCGGCCTTAGATGAGGAGTCCCGCGCTTACCTTCGAGTGAAGATATCAATGCAGTTTCCTCCCCGCATACAAATGCCCCGGCCCCTTCAAATATCTTAGCATTAAAAGAAAAAGCACTGTCGTATATATTTTTGCCCAGTACCCCGTTCTCATAGCACATTTTAATAGCCGTCCTGACTCTTGTCACTGCGAGAGGATATTCCGCCCTGATATAGAAAATCCCTTCATTGGCGCCAGTTGCAAAGCCGGCAATAATCATCCCCTCAATTACTCTGTAGGGAAAAGATTCAAGAAGCATCCTGTCCATAAAGGCGCCAGGGTCTCCTTCATCTCCGTTACAGATAACATATTTCGGATTACCGGTCGCAAGCAGTGAAATTCCCCATTTTTTACCCGTAGGAAATCCGGCGCCTCCTCGTCCTCTAAGTCCGCTATCAGTTATTGCTTTAATAATAGATTTCTGATCTGACTCTTTAATACATTTAAGAAGTGCTTCAAAACCACCTGACAAACAATATTCTTCATAAGATTCAGGAGAAAGGACACCACTGTTCTTTGTGGAAATATGTACCTGGTGATTAAGGAAATTATTCAGGTATTTTTCTCTTAATTCAACCGGAATATTAACCTGGCCAGAGAGTTTTTCTTCAGAAAGGAAAGTATCTACCAGATCATTAATACTACCTTTAATTCTTTTGTTTAAGCTCCTTGGCCTGATATGTTTAAGAAGTATCTCTTCAACTTGTTGCTTACTGACATTTGTATACCTCGAATGAATGTTCTCTTTTGTAACTATTTCCATTAAAGGTGTCTGATTACACACTCCAACACAACCAACAGGTTTTAACCTTATATTCAGATTGTACTTTCCTTTTACATTATCTATTTCCGAGAGAATCTCCTTACTTCCTCCCGCGACGCAACATGAGCCAATGCCGACCCTGATTTCGGCATCAATATCTTCATTTATATCCGATTCAGGTGTATTAACCGGCTGATTGCCTGAAATAAGAAAATCACGAATTATCTCATCGGCCTGGGTTGGTTTAACATGACCATAAGTTTTACCATCAATCTGGACAACCGGTGCCAATGTGCAACATCCCAGGCAGGCTACTTCCTCAATTGAAAAAAGATTATCTGGAGAGGCATTTTTATCATTATCAATTTTCAGTACCCTTTTAAAAGCTTCGGATATTAACGGACTTCCCTTTACATGGCATGCCGTTCCTGCGCATATTTTAATTGTATGTTTGCCAACCGGAAGATGTCTGAACTGCGAATAAAATGTTGAAACACCTGATATCTGTTCAGGTGTGATATCAGTTACTTTACAAATATGTTTAAGCGCTTCCGATGGCAGCCAGTTAAGTCTTTTCTGCACTTCCTGGAGAATCAATATAACCTTCTCAGGATCACGGCCTGTCAATTCGACAACTTCATCAACAACAGAAGTAATATCCATTGGCGAGATCTGCTCACATTCACAGTAATTGGTCAATATTTTTGACTTATCAGTATTCAATTCTTCGATATACAATAAAGATTTTTCTTTCCCCGTATATAAATTTTCTTGTCGGAAAATGCCGGCGAACAATCTGCACTTTCACCAAGTGGTGATTCAGCAATGAGCTTGAATGAGGATCCGGCTTTCACTATGTGCATGACACCAGTTCTGTCGAGAAGATATACCATATCATCTGCAATCAAAGGCGAAGCGTAAAATGGATTCTGGAAATAATGAGTCCATAATGTATCTCCTTTAATTGCATTGTAACATGCAACATCGCCGTTCCCTGTTGACACAAACAAAAACTGATCAGTGGCAACAGGACTTGAAACGTCAGGAGTGTAGGTGTTATCCTGCCAGACTATTGAGACTCCGGTTCCAGGTTTAATTGCAACAAGTTTTGCATAATCAGTTACAGCATACGTCATTGTGCTGTTCACTGCCACTGATGGTGCAACATCACCACTCATGCATTCTACTTCCCAAAGCTCTTTACCTGTAAGGGGATCATAACCGCTGACAGCAGGATTTCCATTTATTATCAGTTCTGATTTTCCTGCAAAATTTGCCAGTACAGGTGAAGACCACACAGCATGTCCCTGACGCAGGGTTTCCCACTTCTGATCGCCCGTTTTTACATCAAATCCGATTAAGGATATCTTTATATTACTGTCGAATTGAACGAGTAGAATATCTTTATAAATCAACAGGGAAGATGCGTAACCATAACTGCTTTCCGGAACTCCGATATTTTTCGCCCATTTTCGTTTGCCATCCATATCGAAGCAAGCCAGGTTTCCATTTGCAAAAATAGCACAGACCTCACTACCATTTGTGGCAACTGTCGATACAGCAAGTCCAGCCTCCTGATCCATCTTCGGCAATATTGCCGGTTCTCCGGTTATATCGGAAGCAGATCCGGTCCAGAGTATTTTTCCTGTTTTTTTATCAATGCAATAAACCTCACATATCTTTTCCTGTGCGCCTGTAAGAAAAATCTTATCATCCCAGATAACAGGTGAGCTCTTTCCTTTTTTTGGTAGTTCAATTTTCCAGCTAATGTTTTTTCCTGCAGCAGCATCCCATTCTGTAGGATATCCTGTACCACCTGCAATACCTCTGCTATCCTGTCCACGAAAAAACGGCCAGTTTGTTTTGTCAGGTTTGGCTGACTTCTCATTACTGCTTTCCATATTCTTCGATGACTCAGGTGCTTTTCCTGATATATCAGGAAGATTCGCTCGAAGAAAAAAGGATGCTGTAATTGCCGTAATAAAAACAATAATCATTGTTGAAACAAGATATCTTCTGTTCTTTTCCCGTCTTAATGATAAATCAGGTTTTGCATCAGAAAAAACCGGGTTAAGTTTTTCATTTTCACTGATAAGACGCTGGCAAATAATGAAGATAATAACACCTGCAATGAGAAGGTAAGAACCTGTTTCCACCTGCCATCTAGAGCTGAAATAAGCTTTTCTTGCCATCAGATCCATAGCACGTACCTGCTCAGCCTTTGCAGCATTTGAAGGATCTTTATCATACTGTTCTTTAACTGACAACAATACAGGATTGTCCAGAGGATTCACTATTTTTAACTGCACGAGGCTGAAGATCATAGTCATTGCCACAATAAAGGCAAATCCTCCGGAAACCTGACTTACAACTTTTAGAATACTGATATCTTTTTCAGTAAATTTAAAATTCATTTAACCTTTCTCTTTAATTGGACAAAACTTAAAACATCTCCCGCAACTATAGCACTTTCCCTGATGCGGTTTATATTCATTTCTTTTGGTTCTTATCGAGAGGGATATCATTCCTATTCCGAATGAAATACCAAGAAATGCTCCGGCCCATGGTGAACCGTTTCTGAACCGTCCGATGATCAATTCTTCTTCATTATTTAATTCTGATTCTGTTTTTCCTGATTCTTTGAATGCAACAACATCTTTCAGCTCTGATTCGATGCCGGTTTTCTTTTCTGTCCTTATCTCTCTTGCCAGCCTGACAGTGCTGTTTGCACCTGACAGAGCAGGGGCGAGGTTGTAAAGTAAAAATGCTCCTGTAGCAGCAAACAGAGGAACAAGAAGAAAATAGAGAATAAATCGTTTTCTTGATCTTTCGGGCGCCACGCTTTTTTGAACGGTATCTGAAGGAATTATTGCATCATATGGACAAGCTTCTTCGCAAAGCCTGCAATTCGTACATTCTTCAGGTGTTATTGTCAGATGTTTTCCTGCAAACCTTGAAAAAATATTAAGAAGCACTCCATATGGACAGAGAAACCTGCAATATGGCCTGTTGACAAAAATACCGGCTAAAAGAAGCAGGGCTCCGAATATTATCATTGTGTAAGGTGCATCCAACCTGAATATTCCGACGAAAGGATCATATCTGCATATAAGAAACTGGCT
>PMNJ01000169.1 GCA_003162595.1 Bacteroidales bacterium
GTCCCCGGACTACCTTTAAGTTTCTCACTTACTTTATCGGTTGGCAGGCCTTTTAGCGATATACCATCGACCTTTTTTAATAGATCTCCGGGTTTTATCCCGGCTTTATCAGCTGGATATCCTTTATATACTTCACTTATGACTACATAATCACCGGAATTTCTGACCAGTGATCCTATTCCACCATATTTCCCGGTGGTCATAATTGCAAATTCATCAGCCTCAGATTCAGGAAAGTAAACAGTATAGGGATCAAGTGTTTTAAGCATATCATCCATTCCTGTTTTAATTATTTTATCCGGATCAATCTCGTCTACATAGAAAGTGTTCAGCTCCCTGAAGAGAGTAAAAAATATGTCAAGATTTTTAGCAATTCTGAAATCNNTAACATTATTTATCAGTCTTTGAGGTGAGAAGTATAAGTTTGTTAATCATCTCCCCGATTGATTTTTCAATTGTTGAATAATCAGGAACAGAATTCCCTCTCATGATAACTATGAAAACGATCTGAATGTTTTGAGATATAAGATGATCATAAAGAATCCTTTTATTTTTCCGGTAAGCTTCCCTCAGTCTTCTCTTGATAAGGTTCCTGATAACGGCCAGTCTGAACCCTCTTTTTGAAATACTGAAAGCAACCTGAGCCGGACCGGGGATGGAATTCGGGCAATTGGTCCAGACAACTTTAAAAAGAGGGCTATAGAAAATATTTCCGCTTTCAAACAGCGTTTCGATGGTTTTCCTGCTACAGAGTCTTTCGGACTTATCAAACGTTTCCCGGGTGATATTCATATTATATTTGTACGGACGTTGCATGCAACGTCCGTACTAAACTTTTTTGGGTAAGTCAGTATTGTGAAAGCTACCTTAAATTTTTATTGTATTCTTTAAGAAAATCGTCAAGAGCCATAGTCATCGACGGGGCTTTTGGATTAGGGGCATTTATATCTAGTCTCAGGCCTTCGCTCTCAACAGCGGAAGCCGTTGTTGGTCCGAATGCAGCAATTTTAATTTCCCCCTGGATAAAGCCCGGAAAATTTTCTTTAAGTGATTTTATTCCGGATGGGCTATAAAAAACCAGGATATCATAATCGAATTCTGTTAAATTCGAAAAATCTGTNNTTGATTATAACATCAATAAGATCCTGAAATTTGGCTTTTCCATGAAAAATTTTACGTTTTCTGTAAACTATGTACTTCTGGAGATAAAATGCAACATTCTCCGTTATGCAGAAATACTTCATGGTATCCGGAACCACTGTCCGAAGCTCATTGCATATCCTGAAAAAGTGATCAATACCGGTTTTGCTTGTAAAGATGACTGCTGTGAAGTCAAGTATATTGATTTTTTGCTGTCGGAAATCTTTTGATGAAACACCTTCAACCTGATTAAACGGCTTAAAATCAACTTTNNGATTTCGGATTCAGGGGTTCTGGCTGCGATACTAAAATCTTCTTTATTTTCAACTCTTTAAAGTTTAAGTTCAACTTTCAAAGTAACCCAAGCCAATCTAAACAAGACCTGTAAAATATTTTACTACTATCAAAACAGGCAGAATTTCCAGCGCACAAAGGTATAAAATCAAATAGAATATTGAAATACTCTTGTTTAGAAAAATTATTAATAGCCTGATGACCCTCATTAGATATATTAAACCCAGAACAATTATTCCTGAAATAATAAAATCTTTTACAGGCAGAATTCTGGTATATGACATCAGGATAACAATTACAAAAAGAAATAATGCCCCAACCCTGTAAGACTGGTAAATTCCAAGCAAATATTTCATGAACACGTCCTGCTGTCCGCTCGTAATGCCGGTTAAAACACAGGTAATATGTCTTAGTGTAACAGTAGCACTAATTATTCCAAAAGCTATCAACCATATGGTTATTCCCCTGAAACCTATGGGAATAAAGTCATAATATGCTGCTGCAGAATAACAAAACAATCCTATTACAATAAATGAAATAAAATTCAGAATCGTTGATTGCCAATGAAATAGTCCGCCTGAATCTCTAGAAACTGGATCATTTATCCCCCTGAACATAAAAAACCTGGCAAAACCGGGCGAAATGTTTCCCGCCGTTTTTCTGACTAAAGAAAATAACGAAGACGCGACAATGATTATCAGGATCATCCAATCAGCGTGAAATGGATGAGGCGGCAGACCTTCTCCCGGCTTAAGATGTTTTATCAACAATGTTATTTCCTCTGTCTGTTGCTGTTTTACTTTCTCAGTAAAGACGAACGGGAATTGTTTATAGGATCCAAATCCAATCCTGAAAATAAAATTGTTAAAATCGTAAAATGTTACATCAGCGATGCTGTTTCGGTTACAAACAGAAGTTGTATCGGTATTATCAATTAACGCATTCTGATGAACTGCTCTTATGGATCTGTGCTTTATGGAATCTTTTGGCTGGCTGGATATTACATGCGATACTGAATCGTGATTCATGCTTGCAGAACCTTGATTAGAAATAGTTTTAAGGAGAATAGTATCTTGCTGTAAATCTATAAACGAAATTATCATCATTTTGGCCGGTTCAAAACACAAAAGTAATGATAATTACAAGAGATAAATCATAAATCCTGATGCCAGGTTCTCAAAAATGATTACTTGGGCAACCTGAAATTTCTGAAAGAATATTATTAGCCAATCTGCTTGCTCCGATTCTGAACAGGGAATTATTCAGCCATTCTTCCCCAAGGCAGTATTTAACAATCTGATAATAATTATTTGCATCAGACACAGTAGCTATCCCTCCCGCAGCTTTGAAGCCGACCTTTATTCCTGTTTCNNCTGCACATGACGAATGCAGCTTCCGGCGTAGCAGAAACAGCAGTTTTCCCTGTTGATGTCTTTATAAAGTCGGCTCCTGCATCCATTGCAATCATAGATGCTCTGAAAATATGTTCAAAATCACCCAGAAGTCCCGATTCCACAATAACCTTTAGTTGCTTATTTCCTATCGCTCCTTTGATTTCCCTTATTTCATCAGCAACCATGGCAAAGTCATTTCCGAGAAAAGCGCCGACCGGAATTACTATATCTATTTCATCAGCACCGGCCTCGACAGCCATTTTACATTCGGTGACCTTAATACTTCTAAAGGTTTGCGAGGTTGGAAATGCGCCAGCGACAGCTGCAATTTTAACGTTTCTGGCCGTCAGTTTCTCTTTTACAACAGCTGCAAAATTTGGAAATACACAGATAGCGGCTACATTAGGGATATTTGAAAAACGACCCGAAAAACTGTTAACCTTTCCAGTAAAATGTATAATATGGCTTTTATTATCGGTAGTATTCAGACTGGTAAGATCTATCAGGTTTAACAGACTCATCAGGAGATGTTTATCCGGAACATCATTAGAAGAGGATGATACTTTTTTTAGTCCCTTCTTAATTTCGGTTTCCGAAGGGCATGAATTGATCAGTTTTTGATATAGTTTTGTCATGNNTTATTTTAATTGGAATATTAAGTTGTTCAAAAGGCCCCAAAAATCAAACAGCAGGTATTTTACTTCAGACAGATCGTGATTTTTCAGCTATGTCAGTTAAAGAAGGAAGGCATAAGGCATTTCTTTATTACATTGCAGACGACGGGGTTATCCTTCGTAATAATTCCTACCCCGTCAAAAGTAAAAAGACACTTGAAGAGCAGTTTGCAGGGAAGAGTGATTCTTCATTTGTTCTCAGCTGGGTACCTTTGTATGAAAAAGTGTCGGAGAGTGGAGATATAGGATATACCTATGGGATACGCACAAATTCCACCAAGTCTACCGGTGAGATTACAAAAGGGACATATGTAACTATATGGCAAAAGCAGATTGACGGAAACTGGAAATTTGTTCTTCATACTGACAACCAGGGTCTGTCGGAGAGTGCGGAATAAGTTGTTTGTTCTGAGATTTTCATTTAGACAAATATATTACCCCGAGCCAGCTCTCGGGGCACATGTCTTGCAAGAGAGGCAAAAATTCCTAATACAGATAACATCGAAAAGATTACAAAACCTGTTCTCATTGCGGAAATCAGTCCCGGATAGGTTGCTGGATTAATCGTTTGCTTGCCAATATATAATGAGATGAGCATCATTGCAATGCCCATGCTCATCATCTGTCCGACCATCCTCATAGTCCCTACAACTCCTGATGCTACTCCTAAATGACGTTTTTCAACGGAACTCATTATTGCATTTGAATTTGGAGACGAGAAGAGACCGAACCCGATTCCCATGAGTAATAGCAATAATACAATAAAAAAATCCGGAGTAGTCTCTTTAATAAAGCAGAGTAATATCAGTCCTAATGCGGTAATTCCCATACCAATTGAGGCAATGGATCCGGGATTTCTTTTATCGGATAATTTCCCTGCAACAGGCGAAAGAAGTGTCATGGCGATTGGCTGAGATATCATTATCAGTCCGGCTGTTCTGGCATCAAGTCCTTTAAGATATTGCAGGTAAAGACTTATAAAAAAGCCAATTGCACTGGTTGCAGAATAATTAATTAATGCGGCCATGCCGGAAAAAGCAAAGACTCTGTTTCTCATTATGAGCCGTATATCAAAGGCCGGATTGCTGACTTTATTCTCAAAAATCAGGAAAACAGCAGCCATAAGAACTGCTACAATAATGCAGATCCATCCCAGGGAAGAAGGGAGCTTTGAAAAACCCCACATAAATGATGCGAGAGCAATTCCGTATATAATGGATCCGCGCCAGTCAAATTTTTCGCCAACAGCTTCCGCCCATTCAGTTTTTATTTTTCTTTGAATCAGGATCAACGAAATAATTCCGAAAGGAACCAGAAACGCAAAAATACTTCTCCATCCGAGATAATGAGTCAGCAGGCCCCCGATAACAGGTCCGAGAGATAATCCAAGATATGTTGCCGTAATGTTTATGCCTATTGCCCTTCCCCTTTCTCCCGGCTGGAAAACAGTTGTCAGAATTGCCATGCTGGTACCGAATATCATTGCACTTGAAAAACCCTGGAATATCCTGAGAATTATCAATGAGATGATGCTGTGAGCAAATAATATCAGAAAAGTTGATATGGTAAACAGCAAAATCCCAATAGTAAAGACCTTTTTCCTGCCTATTATATCACCAAGCCGTCCAAACGGCAAAAGAAAAATAGCTGATGTTAAAATAAAACTGCTGATTACCCAGCCCAGTCCTATTGCATTTGCATGTAATTCTTTACCAATGGAAGGCAACGCGAGATTAACTGCAGATGTGAGAAACGGAGTCAGGAACGCAGCAAAAGTCGAAACAAGAAGTACCGACTTTTTAAACGAATTACTTTCACTTAGCTCAGAGTTCATGATATTTTCATATTAAAAGTGCCTAAAGTGCCTAGAGTGCCTAGAGTTGCTATCAATTCGGATAGTTTAATTTCTTTAAACTTTAGGCACTCCAAACTTTAGATCACTCCAAACTTTGTATTCTATTCCTTCTCCTTAGTATCAATAATTATTGTGACAGGCCCGTCATTAACTAACTCTACCTTCATCATTGATCCAAATTCCCCGGTAAAAATCTCTTTTCCCATGAGTCTGGAGAGCTGCATCACAAACCTGTTATACAAAGGAATTGCAATATCCTGACGGGCGGCACGCATATATGACGGTCTGTTTCCTTTTTTTGTTTTTGCGTAAAGTGTAAACTGACTTATTGTAAGGATATCTCCTCCAATATCAAGAACGGAGAGATTCATTACTTCATTGCTGTCGTCAAAAATGCGGAGCTGAACTATTTTACTGCAAAGCCAGTCAATATCATTATCATCATCGGAGTCTTCAATCCCGACCAGGACAAGTAACCCGGTTCCAATTTCAGATTTGATCTTATTGCTGATTGTAACGGATGCCCTGCTTACGCGCTGAATTACGGCCCTCATTGAATACATAATTATAGCTTTCAAATATATACAATCAATTGCAAAATATTTTAAGTGATGATTTATATTATATTTGCGGACTTATGACCGCTCCATGGACTATTTTACAATTCTGGTTATTGCCATTGGTTTATCATTCGACACATTTGCCGTTTCCTTATCTTATGGTGTGATCCGAAGCGGGATTCTATTCCGGCAGGCATCACGGATTGCAATAGTCCTGGCTGTATTCCAGGGAGGGCTTACTATTGCAGGATATTTCCTAGGTTCAATAGTTTCTGATGCACTTAAAGCAACTGATCACTGGATTGCCCTTGGACTGCTTTCATTTCTGGGAATCAAAATGATTGTTGAGGGGTTAAAGAAAACCAAAAAAGAAGTGACTAAAGATTATAGTAGCACTATTGTGCTCTTAACAATAGCTCTCGGGACTAGTATTGATGCTTTTGCCGTGGGAATTAGTTTTGCTCTTCTTGACGTAAGAATCTGGGAGGCCGGAGTGGTTATAGGCGTTGTAACTTTCCTTGCTTCGATGACAGCTATCCGGATTGGTAAATCTGCTGGTGTAAGACTTGGAAACAAAGTCGAAATAATAGGCGGACTGCTTTTAATTGCGATAGGATTGAAGATTTTCCTGGAACATATATTAGCATAACGAGCCTACTATCCCCCCCATTTGGGGGCAAGGGGGGTAGAAGTTGTGTAATTCAAAATGGTACCATCCTCCTCACCCTCTTATCAAAAACCGCCATTTCAGTGAAACCAATATATCTCAGCAACTCATACGCTTCTTCGAAATACTGTCCTACGCGCGAAGGCATATGAGCATCTGAATTAACACAAACCGGTACATTTTCTTCTCTGAATATATGGAGAAACCGGCGATCGGGATAAAAGTCTGCAAGAGGGCGGTTTCTGCCGTTTGTATTCACCTCAAAGGCAACATCATGTTTTTGCATGGTTTTAGCCAGCTTCCTGTATAGAGGCTCCAGGTCAGAGGAAGGTTTGTATCCGTATATTCTTATCAGATCGCAGTGGGCGATTATATCAAAAAGGCCTGAAGCCACGGCAGCAATTACAGAATCAAAATATGATTCGAATAACCTGTCAATACTCTTTCCTTCATAAAATTCAGGACCAAAATCCACGGTTTTCTCACCGAGATAATGAACTGAGCCGATAATATAATCGAGAGGCAAAGAATGCAGGAATGTGAATATCTCCCTTTCCTTCCCGGCAAAGAAATCAACTTCAAAACCAATTTTAATTTTAATGCTCTTTATTGTATTCTGCAGTGTTTCAAGGTGGTTGATATAAGGTGAAATATTAACAGGATTCATGTTCCCGTCTTCAAGATCTTTGAATAATGTAAGATGTTCGGAAAACCCTATCTCGCTCAATCCGGCTTCTATAGCAGGTGGAATATAATCCTCAGGAACTGATCTTCCATCGCTGTAACTGGAATGCATATGATAATCAGTTTTGTAGATCATTATTCCTGAAAATAAAGATTTGCGTTTTTTGCATTTCAAATTAGGTCTAATTTTGGCAATAAAACAAATTGAAAATTAATAATGTGATCAGGAAAATGGTAAATTTGTGAAAAACAGAAAAGCGTGAACGAAAAGAAAAAACCCTGCTCATGTGCCAATTGTGATTTTCGCGATGTAGTATTCTCATATCTTGATGATACCTCAGTTGAAGATTTATGCGATCACAAGGAGGAACAGTTTTTTCGAAAAGGGGAAATAATAAATCACGAAGGAGAAAAAATCAGCAACTTTAAATACCTTAAAAGCGGACTTGTTAAACTTTACCGGAGAACTCCTTCCGGTGATGAGCAGGTAATAACTATTACCAGGCCATTTGAGTTCGTTAGTAATATGAGTATCTTTTCAGAGGACAAGTACCAGTATTCAGTTTCTGCCCTTGAAGATTCAGTTGTATGCATGGT
>PMNJ01000206.1:0-20871 GCA_003162595.1 Bacteroidales bacterium
CAAATGAAGCACCAAGGTTCACCAGGTTACAATAACGTAATCTTCCTTTAAGCGCATTGGAAGTAATCAGAATGCTGATAGGACCAGCTATTGGCATTGAAAAAATGAAACCGGACAGTAAACCGGCAATCGACATTGTTATGATACTTTCTATCATTCGGTCCCTATTATTTTTGAATAAATTGGTTGAGGAAAAATCCTTCAGCTGTTTTTAAATCCTCTTCAGTATCAATTTCCATGCAAAAATATTCAGTTGTATCAACAATAAAAAGATTATTATCGGATAATTCCTGGAATGCTGCTTCATAAAACTGGTTAACTTTCTTTTCTGTCACCACTTTTCTGTAAAGTATGGAATAAAGTTCTGTAAGCGCTTCTTTACCAAAGATTTCTATCCCGATAGATTCACCTGCTGCCTCAGACACGTTTACCTCTTTGCCGATTTCAATAACACAACCCCGGGTATCAGTTTTAACTTTTATCTCCTCATCATGTACATCATGTCGATTTAGGGCAAGGCAGTTTTTATATCCTGAGTTTTGTATTTTTGTAATAATCCTTTCATCGAAGACAATATCACTATCCATCATCATCATATCGTCACCCAGAACTGCATCTTTAGCCAGCCATAAGGAATATATATTGTTAGTAGATGCATAAAACTCGTTATAGATATAGGTAATCTTCAGGTGCGGGAATCGTTCCCGGAGGAACTCCCGGATCTTATTTTCGAGATAGCCGGTGACAATTATTATTTCAGAATTGTTGGTTGCCAGAAGGTTTTTGATTGTCCTTTCAAGAATGCATTTCACCCCTACTTTTAACAAACATTTGGGCGTACGATCAGTCAGAGGCTTTAACCTTGAACCGGCTCCGGCAGCAAGAATAACAGTCTTCATCACTTCAAAGTTTCGAAAGATTTATCAATCTGATATTGAATTAGCCACAATAATAATGCAAGAATATTAAATCCGCCTATTACAATCCAGAAAAAAACATCAAAACGGCAAAAAAGAGAACAAAGTACCAGAGTCGTTATTTTGGCAGAAGGTCCCATAAACACCCAAAAACGAATTATAATCCGGTTCCTGTTAAAATAATATTCCGGAGTTGCATTTATGATCTTTGGTCTCTTTCTTCTGGAAGTAAGGCTTTCCTGTATTTTTGAATATGTTAAATATATGTAAACAATCGTTTTGTAGAACCATTTACCTTTCTCATTTTTAATTATTTCATACTCATTTCTATACTCTTCCAGCTCTTCATTGTAAGTATCTTTACGTTCCAATACGATATCGAGGAATCGTGTTCTGAAATAATCCACCAGTGATTCCTGAACAATTATGCTAATTCCTGCCACAGCGAGAAGAAATACCAATGAGGAAGGTTGTTCCGGTTTGTTTGAATAGCCAATAGCTATCCCTGCAAAAATTGCTATAGCTGCAATATAATCAGCAACCCCATCGAGAAGCCTGCCAAATGCTGAACCATTTTTCTTAATTCGAGCCAATTGACCATCGCTGCAATCAAATATATTAAAAAGCAAATAGAATATTGCCCCGGCAATACATGTCGTGTGTGACCCGATTGAATAGAAACAGCCACCTAAAATCCCCATCACCATTGCAATTAATGTAAGATGGTCAGGTCTGATTTTTGTACTGTAAACTGATATTACTACCAGGAAAGCGAGAGGCCTGTATAAGATTAGATCTATAACTTCTTCAACCTCAGCCATTTTAAGGGAGTTTTTATACTCTCTGTACCAGTGCATGATTGATCTCTTTACACATGAAAGTCCGTATCATTTCTAAAAGCAGGCAATTCTGAGGATGTGTTCCCAGTGTAATCCGGATATGTCTGTTCAACCCTTCTTCGTTCATGAATTTGATGATCATATTTCTCTCGGTCAGATATTCTTTCAGTGAGTCTTTTATTTCAGAAGGAATTTTTACCATGATAAAGTTTGCAAATGATCTGTATGCAGTGAAACCAGACCATTGATTCAGCTCATTAAATAACATATTCATATCAGCAGCCATTTTCAGACTTATTGAACTATAGTATTCAGGGGAATCAAGAGCGGCAATAGCAATTTTTTCAGAGAGACGGTTGAAACCCAAATACCTGGCACCTAATAATGAAATCCTGCCATGATTATCACCAAGAAAAGCAAACCCGGTTCTGATGCCTGCGAGTGCATAATATTTAGAAAAGGTCCGTAAAATTATAAGGTTAGGATATCGGTTAACCAACCCCACAGGATCAGTCTTAAAAGTCACATCAAAAAATAAATAAGCTTCGTCAAGGACAACGATACTATCTTTCATTTTTTCAAGAACAAAGTTCAATTGGTCAGTCTCAAGGCGGTTTCCAGTGGGATTATTTGGTGAACTGATAATAACTAATTTAGGTTTTTGTTCATTATATATCTTTATCATACCTTCGATATCATAATAGAAAGTATGCTCACCCTCAACTATTGGATATTCTATACTTANNTCTTCGCTGCCGTACCCAAGCAGTATTTTCTTCTCCTCCGTACCATAATCATAAGCTAATCTCTCTGATAATAGACTTTTAATCCCTCTGGAGAAATCTCTTGAATAAATGTTAAGAGTGTTATCATTTGAGTTTTGCAACACTTTAAAACATTCAGGAGAAGGACCATATTGATTTTCATTCCTATCCAGGAAGATCAAATCTTTTTCATTAATTGCAACCATCAGGTATGATTTTATTGATCCAAAATAACAACTCGAACAAATATGGATAAAAGTCGATAATAATAAAAATATATTTGCCTTATTTTTCCAAATTAGGCAATTTCTTGTATACCAGTTAATTCTTAAATCTGCTCCCGGTTTCAAAAAAGCAATGAAAATCCTGAACTCATTTATGAAATAAAGTCAATCTATTAAAAATGAAATTGAATGGAATAATTGATTTCTACTTCCTTATATGTCGCACTTATAGTTATACTGCAGAAAAATATTTCCTGAACCTCAATGCCACATTAACAAGGCCGATCATAACCGGAACCTCAACCAGTGGTCCTATTACAGCTGTAAATGCCTCTCCTGAGTTTATCCCGAAGACTGCTATTGCTACAGCTATAGCCAGTTCAAAATTGTTGCTTGCAGCCGTAAATGAAAGTGTTGCTGTTTGCTCATAAGTAGCGCCTGCCTTTCTGCTCATAAAAAATGAAAAGAAGAACATAATCAAAAAGTATATAATGAGTGGTATCGCAATTAGAATCACATCGAAAGGCAGTTTGATGATATATTCGCCCTTCAATGAGAACATTACTAATATTGTAAACAATAATGCAATAAGAGTGACCGGACTGATTTTAGGAATAAACCTTGTATGATACCATTCCTTGCTTTTAACCCTTATTAAGATAAAACGGGTGAGAAAACCTGCAATGAACGGAATCCCAAGATAAATAAATACACTCCTGGCTATCTGTCCGATGGTAATTCTGTCTACAACAGAATTAGTTGGAACTCCGAACCACCCGGGCAAAACAGCAATAAAAATCCAGGCATAGACTGAAAAAAACAATACCTGGAAGATTGAATTGAAAGCTACTATCCCGGCGCAATATTCTGTGTCTCCTCTTGCCAGATCGTTCCATACAATTACCATAGCGATGCATCTGGCAAGTCCAATCATGATGATGCCATACATGTAAGGCAGGTTTGAATTGTCTTTCCCGGGAAACAGTTTGAAGAATAAAATTGCCAGGGTAAACATAAGAACCGGTCCTATTATCCAATTCTGAATCAGGGAAAGGCCCAAAATCCTGAAGTTCCTGAAAACACCGCCCAATTCTTCATACCTGACCTTTGCAAGTGGCGGGTACATCATAAGTATTAAACCGATAGCAATAGGAATATTTGTTGTACTATCGGGTGAAGATTTCAATGAATTCCAGAAAGTTGCGATTACCGGGAATAAATATCCTGAAAAGACCCCGATGAACATTGCAAGAAATATCCATAATGTCAGATAACGGTCAAAGAACTTTAGTTTAGGTTTCATCTTATAGTAATTTAAAAATCAGGCAAATTGATTCTAGCAGCAGTTTGATTTTGAATCAGAACACCCGCATGTTGGTTCTGTGTTTTTGAGTATTCCGTTAATAATACCAGCTGCACAACCAACACCTGAATTGACAGTGATTGCCTGTACCTGGCAATTTAATGCACACGCACCGCATTCCATACAATAATCCCGTCTTACAATGTGNNAGATATACTAAATCTTTCATAAATATTTCGTTAAATTAATTTACCAATAACCTGTAAAACAACACCGATAAGGGCAAACCCTATTTGAAAAGGCACCGAGATCTTCATTTCTTTTTTAACTCCCGACAACGATGTATATGTCGATGAACCTGTAAAGTTCATTGCCAGGAAGGAGGATATCACCGTAATAATGAAAAACCATGATATTAATTCAATAACATTTTTATCTGCAAATTTTAAGATTACAAGAAAAAGAAAGACAGTTGCCCCTGCAATAAATCCCTTTAAAGAAAAATGACGACCGGGTATATATGGAAGGAACAATGGTGTTATGACAATTCCCGAAAAATATGCAAGGAACACATACAAAAGCGCAGGCCCTCCTTCACCTGAAAAATTATTATATGAAAAACCCTTGCTGCTGATACCGGATATTAAAAAGAGAGCTGCCATTGCACCCAGAAGGTAAAATTTGCCATACATAAAATCGTTGGGAATGAGCTTTATCCGGTCTTTAAACCCGAAAGTGACTCTCCTCATTTCCCTGTCAGCCCTGTAACCATCATTGATAAATTTTTTTATATCTGATGCACGGACCGGGCCATAATGAACATTGAATCCTGTCTCTTCCTTAACCTTATGAGCAGCAACTCCTGTTGCACCAAGTTGTGGCAGGATAAGCCGCCTGTGATTCACAATTTTTTCGAGTGATACCATTCTTATCCTGTTGATAAGTTCTTTAGTTCCGAAGGTACCTTTACCTGCAGCACACCAGACATTTACACCTTTAGTGTCTAATACCAGTATCCATCCATTCTCCCCTGAGAGATTTTTGCGTAAAGCATCAAAAGAAAGTTTGTAATTTGCAGTCACAAATACATCGGACTCCTGATTTGGAGAACCAACGGCATAAAGTCCGGGTTTAACCCGGTAATTGTTTCGATTAATACCCCATCGTACCATAACAGCGCCAAAAAAATCTGAGGAATTAAGTTCCGAAGCTATCACTGGAATATCAATGCCTGAAACTGGTATGCTCCCAATTAAAAATGTGTCTTTCATCTCAAATTAAAAAATTATTATAAAATCTTAAAAAAGTAGTTTTAATATCATCCCTGATCCTTCTGAATTCACTCATAATGAATTCCTCAGACCCCGTTGCATCAGATGGATCTTCAAATCCAAAATGCACGCGGTGTTTCACTTTACCAAGGAATACAGGACAGGTTTCTTTTGCATTATCACATACGGTTATTACATAATCCCATTCATAATTCAGAAATTCATCGACTGATTTTGGGGAATTTTTGCTTATGTCAATCCCTGCTTCCCTCATCACAATGACCGCTTTTGAATTAACTTCTAATCCCGGTTGTGTTCCGGCAGATTCGACCTCAATCTTATCATCAAATGACTTAAAAAAGCCCTGAGCCATTTGACTGCGGCAACTATTTCCTGTACATAATATCAGTATCTTCATAATTTATTAATTTGAAAATTTAAATAGTCAGATAATTAAAAACTCTACTGTTTTCATTTGCAATCAAAAGTTACAGGAATATTTATATCGTTTAAAAACTTCTCTGCCATTTTCTTTAGTTCGCATACGTTCCTGAGATTCAAACAATAGCAGGTTTTCACTCCTTCTGTGGTGCCCTGAATCAAACCTGCATCCTTTAATTCCTTAAGGTGCTGGTTTACTGTGGTCCTTCCCAAAGGAAGCTCATCAGCGAGATCGCCGGTAATACATGTTTTTGTATCAGCCAGGTATTTCAGAATTGCAAGACGGGCGGGGTGGGCTAAAGCCTTAAACAGTGTTGAGCAGTTCTGTAGTTCCGGGCTGAATAGTTCACTTTTAGTATATGCCATAGCAAAATAATATTTGACGTAAATATACGTTATATTTTATTATGACGTATATATACGTTAATAATTTTTAAAAATATTTTTAATCAGGATTTTTTAAAGAGACCAAATTAGTATAGTTAGGACCATTTTCACCTTTTGTTCTCCTTCTCGCAAGGGCAGGGAATCGGCTTATATTTTTTGTATCTATGCTGGGTAGCACAACCGGCTGTGATCATTAAAATTAAAAGTATCACAACAAAAAGATTATTGGCTTTTTTCTCTGACATTTTCAGAAAACTGATTTTAACCAGCGGCTTACAGTATAAATGATTTTCCATATTCTCCACAGAATTGACTGAGTCGGGAACCTCCGTATAAAACTTTAATCTTTGAGGCACCGTACAGAGTATTTATTAGTCTTTTCAGTTCCATGAATATCCGCTACATCCTCTTTTCTCGAAATATCAATTATAGGTTTGTCATCTATAATAAGGTAACTGAAATATTCAGCATTGGTCTTATCATATTCCGTGGAGGTCCAGTAATAGCCGCTTTCATCCATCTCTGAAAAGGTCCCCTCATAATCCTGCATACCTCCCAGTTGAATTCCAAATGAAGAAGGATCAGAAGCAATTTTCCCCCAGGCTTCTTTCTGTTCAAAATAATTTATAAGCGCTTGAAATTCAGTACCTGATGGAAGACGCCAACCGGATGGACATGAATTCAACGCGGTTTTCCATTCATAGAGCACACCGTAGGCTGGAATATTGTTGGAATCGTTATCAAAACAGAATGCACCGCTTTTAGCTTTATACTTGAGGTTTTCTGACATCCAGGTAACTCCTGCTACTGTTATTGTACGATAAACATTACCGTCCCGATTATCAGTGAATTTAACCTGTCCGGATAATCCCATAAAAAATAATAAGAACATAAAAACCAATAAAATCTTCTTCATATTCCTTTCGTTTTCAAATTTTAAAATCATCCATTAAGCTTTATGATCAGCAAATGTAATGCCACGCCTGAGAATCAGGTGTAAAATTAAATCTAGCTTTTATAAAAAACAGTTGATAAGTCAAAATGTTATTAACCAACTATCGCAAATAATCAATAATTTTTTAGAGTTGATTAAAACAAGGATAATTTAAGTTGCGGAAGTATTGCGATGACACCTGAACGATATCTCACTGTCCAATCATGAAATCGTACACCATAGTGCCTCCCATGAACCCTGTGAAGGTTACGGCGATGAAAGCCAGGAGATAGAAACCGAAGGCTATCCATTTTAAAGGAGTTTCCTCTTTCTTTTTTACCATAAGCCAGATCCTGAAGATTGTACCGGCAATAATAAGGATCATTGTAATTAAAGCTCCTGTTTCGTGCCTTACAAATACTTTTAAAATTTCACCCTGAGTTGGTTCTTCAGTAAATAAGTGACCGGTTGACCATGCAGCTATTGCCCCAAGGGATCCCAACACCATAAGATAAAATCCGGTTTTTGAAAGACACTTTTCGTTTTTGAAAAAAAGGGAGATAACTTCAGCAAAAAATCCAACTGTTATCAGTGCAATCGGGAAGTGCACAATCATGGGGTGTAAATGGTCTGTATTGAACATGATATCAATAATTTTGTCTCTTTAAATATTCCCCTTTACTGTTTAACATCTTCCAATAGTCCAAAATTAGTTTATTCACATGGAATTTTATCAATCTGAAAATAAGAATAATTATGCCGGCGGAAAGATTATAATAATTTCACTTGTATTCTTATTCAGGAGTACCTGTTTGTTCTGATTAGCAAAAGAATTATAAATTAATTAACTTAGAGCCCTTTTAAAATTGAAGCAATCTCAGGATATAATGCCAGATAAAACAGATATAAAGCCTTATGGTGAAAAACAGATTGCATTCGATAAGCGTTATCTGGAGATGGCCATGATATGGGCCCAGAATTCATACTGCATCAGAAGGCAGGTAGGTGCTCTGATCGTGAAAGGAAAGATGATTATTTCTGACGGTTATAATGGCACACCTTCCGGATTTGAAAATGTTTGTGAAGATGAAAATAATATTACAAAACCATACGTTCTACATGCTGAAGCCAATGCAATTACAAAAGTTGCCAAATCGAATAACTCAAGTGAAGATTCAACTCTCTATGTTACAACATCACCCTGTATGGAGTGTTCAAAACTTATTATTCAATCTGGCATAAAAAGAGTTGTTTATTGTAATAAATATCATAAAACCGATGGCCTTGAACTTCTGAAGCGTGCCGGAATAGAATTGGTATATATTGACCCTGAAAAAAATATTTATGAACTACAATAATTCAAAAAAGATAGTTTTTCTTCCGGTAATACTTGGAATCTCCCTGGCACTCGGCATATTAATCGGACGAATTCTTCCGTCAGATAAGAACTTTCCCCAGCATTCAAGTGTAAGGTCAGGAAACGATAAGTTAAACAACATTCTGAATATCATCGAATCTAATTATGTTGACTCGGTTAACCGTAAGGATCTGGTTGAGTCAGCCATTCCGGCGATACTTAAAAAACTTGATCCTCATTCCGTATATATTCCGGCGAAAGATCTTGCCCGCGCCAATGAACCATTGCAGGGAAACTTTGAGGGAATTGGAATTTCTTTCAGTATGCTCACCGATACAATCCTTATAATAAGTACAATTCCTGGCGGGCCATCCGAAAAACTGGGGTTGTTGCCGGGAGATAAGATTCTTTATGTCAATGATTCTCTTGTTGCCGGCAAACATATCCCTGACGAAAAAGTGATGGGGATGCTCAAGGGGCCGAGAGGAACTATTGTTAAAATAAAAATACTTCGCAGTGGTCAGAAAGAGCTTATTCCCTTTGAGATAACCCGCGACAAAATCCCCATATACAGCGTAGATGTTGATTATATGGTGAATGATCATATAGGATATATCAAGATCAACACATTTGCCATGACAACCTTTGATGAGTTCATGAAAGGGCTCAGGGACCTGAAAGACCATGGTATGACCGGCCTCATACTTGATCTTCGTGGCAACTCCGGCGGTATAATGGAAGCCGCTATTCAGATTGCGGACCAATTCCTTAAGGAGGGTCAGCTGATAGTTTATACAAAGGGCCGTGCTTCACCCCGAAGTGAGGCAAAAGCTACGGGAAAAGGAGAATTTGAGACCGGGAACCTTGTTGTCCTTATAGATGAGTGGACTGCATCGGCCAGTGAAATTCTTGCCGGAGCTCTGCAGGATAACGACCGTGGAACCATTATTGGCCGTCGATCCTTTGGGAAGGGGCTGGTTCAGGAACCTATTCCGTTCTCTGATGGTTCAGGAATGCGGCTTACTATCGCCCGTTATTATACACCCACAGGAAGATCAATACAAAAACCATATAAAGATGGGTTTGAAAAATATTTCGACGATCTTAACCAGAGATATACACATGGTGAATTTGAAGTGTCGGATAGTATCCATTTTTCTGACTCTCTGAAATTTACCACACCCGGGGGTCATATAGTATATGGAGGAGGAGGTATAATGCCCGACAAATTTGTACCTGTNNATTTACAGATTTGCTCTTAAATACACTGAGAACCACAGGGACGTACTAAAGAAATATCTTGAAGCGGGAGAGATGGAAAAATACCTTGATAAACAGGATCTTCTCGATCAGTTTGTACAATTTGCTTCATCAAACGGTATAAAGAAAGATCCGGCAGGTTTAAAAATTTCAGGAGCAATAATTCATACCCAGATAAAAGCATATGTTGCCCGTAATATTCTGGATAACAAAGGATTTTATCCTATCTGGGAGGAGATAGATACCACACTCAAATTTGCGATTGATTTTCTGAAGAAGTAATTACCATTCTCCCGCTGATCTCGCAGATTTGCGCTGATCTGCGAAATCTGCGTGGAAAAATCAAACAAATTCGCTTACAAAATCTCTTATAATTCTAATTGTGAGCTCTTCTTCTTCTATAAATCCCAAATGTCCTGAGTTTGTCAGAACAACAACCCTGGCATTTGAAGGAAGTTTAACTTGCTTCTGAATAAGTTCGCATGGTATATAATTATCCATTGACCCCAATAGCCACAGGCAAGGGACTTTGCCTTCTTCCATAAATGTTAACCTTGAGGGACGTATCATCATACCGTTCAGAACTGCAATAATTCCTTCTCCGGGTATCCGGGAAGCAATATTTTGTGACCTATGAAGAGCGTCAGTAAACTTTTCGAGGTTCGATGAGGCAAACATTTTTATTACATTATCGGGATACATCAGGTTCTTCTTTCCTATTTTAACTATTTCAATTTCGCGCTTCCTTTTTTCAAGTGCTGCCGGAGTGTCTGCAAATGGTTGTGAATGAAAGAGACAGTAACCTGAAAGAAGATCCGGGAAAAGTTCAAGGAAAGCCAACGCTACATATCCTCCGAGAGAATGACCTGTCAGGAATGCTTTTTGAATTCCGAGATAATCAAAAAGTTTTTTAATTGCCATAGCCATAAACTCCATATTATGTACCTCTCCAAAAACATCTGAAAGGCCACATCCTGGCAGATCCACCGCAATAACCCTGAACGATAATGCAAGTTTCCCGGAAAAACCATTCCACACTTCAGATGATTCAAGATAACCGTGAAGTAGAACAATGATGGCCCCTTCACCTGAATCTGTATAGTGAATCCTTCTTCCTCTGTATGAAAAAAACATTTTAATAAGGTTTTTAACTTTGTAAAGGTAGCCAATTATCAGCTAATGGAAGATATGCTCATTGTCAGAAGTATTTTGTGATATTTAGCATTATTGCAAAATTGTAAATCTGATTTAATAAATTTAACTTTGATAAACTTCCTTCCATGGCAAAAAGATAAACTCTAAACACTTCATAATCAATGAGTAAAGTTTTGTTTTCCTCTATTACCAAGAAATTTACAATGGCATTGGCCGGTTTGTTCATGCTCACCTTCTTACCCCTTCATCTGTTTATCAACCTGATGTTGCTTAAAAGTGAACCCGGACCTTTTAATACTGCTGCCCATTTCATGGCAACTTTCCCGGTGATAAAGATTATAGAGGTTGTTCTGTTTGCAGCAATACTTATTCATATTTCCTATGGCATATGGCTGCAGATCCGGAACTGGCTGTCAAGGCCAGTGGGATATGTCAGCGGAAACAAATCGGATATATCTTTTTTCTCAAAGTTTATGATCTGGACAGGAGCGATAATCCTCACTTTTTTGATCCTTCACTGGTTCAATTTCTATTTTATAAAGCTTGGAATAGTAAAAGGAAACCCTGAAGACTTCTATTCTGTAGCTCATAACCTATTTAAAATCCCTGCATATGACATTATTTACCTGTCCTGTTTTGCACTCCTCGGGTTTCACCTTTTTCATGCTTTTTATTCAGCTTTTCAAACTCTGGGGCTGAATCACAGAATCTGGTCTCCTGTTGTTAAGGTTATTGCATTTATTTATGCTGTCATTATACCTGCAGGTTTTGCTTTTATTTCAATCACTTTATGGCTTTTCAGATAAATCCGGAAGGAAAAATTTAAAATCATGGAAAAATTAATTTCAAAGATACCAGATGGTCCCTTGGCAACGAAATGGACTAAGTATAAAGCTTCTGTGAAACTTGTCAACCCGGCTAATAAGAAGAAACTTGAAATAATTGTGATAGGTACAGGCTTGTCAGGAGCAGGTGCTTCTTCTGCACTTGGTGAACTCGGGTACAGCGTAAAAACCTTCTGTTACCAGGATTCACCCCGCAGGGCTCATTCAGTTGCTGCTCAGGGTGGAATAAATGCAGCCAAAAACTATCAGAATGATGGTGACAGCACCTATAGACTTTTTTATGATATGATAAAGGGCGGTGACTTCAGGGCCCGTGAAGCAAATGTTTACCGGGCAGCCGAAGTAAGCAACCAGGTTATCGACCATTATACTGCACTCGGGGTACCTTTTGCACGTGATTATGGCGGAACACTCGATACAAGATCTTTTGGTGGAGTACAGGTATCAAGAACCTTTTATTCAAAGGGTCAGACCGGTCAACAATGTCTGCTGGGTGTTTATTCATCTTTGAACCGACAGATAAAAAAAGGTAACGTAACAATGTATCCCAGGAGAGAGATGCTCGATCTTGTTCTGGTTGATGGTAAAGCACGGGGGATAATTGCCCGTAATCTTCTTACAGGCGAAATTGAAAGACACGCAGCACATGCAGTTGTGCTTGCCACCGGGGGATATGGAACAATTTATTTCCTTTCAACTCTGGCTGTAAATTCAAATGCCTCAGCAGCATGGAAAGCACATAAAAAAGGAGCTTTTTTTGCCAATCCGAGTTTTGTCCAGATACACCCGACCTGTGTTCCTCAGCTGAATGAGTTTCAGTCAAAACTGACACTCATGTCGGAGTCACTCCGTAACGATGGACGCGTTTGGGTACCAAAAACAAAAGGAGACTCAAGACCTGCAAATGATATACCTGAAGAAGAAAGAGATTATTTTCTTGAAAGAAGATACCCGGCCTTCGGAAATCTTGTACCAAGGGATGTAGCTTCAAGGGCAACAAAGGAACGTTGTGATGCTGGTTTTGGTATTGGTGATACAGGATTAGCTGTTAATCTTGATTTCCGCGATTCAATAAAGAAACAGGGGAAAAAAGCTATTGAAAACAAATACGGGAATTTATTTGATATGTATAAAACAATCACAGGAATCGATTCATATGAAGAACCTATGCGTATATATCCGGCAGGTCATTACACTATGGGCGGATTATGGGTTGACTACGAGCTGATGACTACAATTCCCGGACTTTATGCAATAGGAGAATCCAACTTTTCTGACCATGGAGCAAACCGTCTGGGAGCAAGCTCACTGATGCAGGCTTCAGGTGACGGGTACTTTATTCTTCCAAATACAATAAGTAATTATCTGGCTGATGAGATCCGTGTTCCTAAAATCTCAACCAATAAACCTGAATTTGCAGAAGCAGAAAAAACAGTTATCGAAAGACTTAATAAATTTATTTCAATAAAGGGAAGACAGACTGCTGCATCTTTTCATAAGCGATTAGGTAAGATAATGTGGGATTATTGTGGAATGGTAAGGAATGAAGAAGGATTGAAAAAAGCTCAGGTATTAATTAATGTTCTAAGGGAGGAATTCTGGAAAGATCTTAATATTCCCGGGGAATATACCGAGCTAAATCAGGAACTTGAAAAGGCAGGAAGAGTTGCTGATTATTTTGAACTTGCAGAGCTTCTGGTCACTGATGCTCTTGACAGAAATGAATCATGCGGGGCACATTTCAGGGAAGAATATCAGACACCGGAAGGAGAGGCCCTGAGAAACGATGAAAAGTTCGCTTATGTGGCTGCGTGGGAATATACAGGAGAAGGGAAGCCACATATTCTCCATAAGGAAGAACTTAAGTTTGAAGAGGTGGAGATGAAAGTAAGAAGCTACAAATAAAGGCACAGGGCACAGAGCACAGAGCAAAGGGCAAAAAAAAATCCACTGAGCTCTGAGCCCTGAGCTCTGAGCGATTTTCTAAACGGACAATATTTACTGGTCAGTATAATATAACTCAAAAAAGATATGAAGCTCACGTTAAAGATATGGCGACAGAAAAACCCAAAAGCCAAAGGTAACTTTGAGACCTACATTATGGATAATGTATCTCCCAAGATGGCATTCCTTGAGATGCTTGATGCCCTCAATAAAAGGCTTGTTGAAGAGCATAAGGATCCGGTGGCTTTTGACCACGACTGTCGTGAAGGTATCTGCGGGTCATGCGGGATGTATATTAACGGACATCCTCATGGTCCGGTTCCTGCTATAACAACCTGTTCTCTTTCAATGAGATATTTTAAGGATGGAGATACAATCTGGGTAGAACCATGGAGAGCAAAACCTTTCCCGGTAATCAAAGATCTGATTGTCGACAGGAGTGCTTTTGACAAAATCCAGATTGCGGGTGGATTTATTTCTGTCAACACCGGGGCCGCCCCGGAAGCCAATTCAATCCTCATTCAGAAGAAAAAGTCCGATGATGCATTTGATTCTGCGATCTGTATCGGATGCGGTGCATGTGTAGCCGCCTGTAAGAATGCTTCAGCAATGTTGTTTGTATCGGCTAAAATATCGCAGTTCGCTCTGTTACCGCAGGGACGTGTTGAAGCCCGGGAGAGGGTAAGAGCTATGGTTGAAAAAATGGATGAACTCGG
Organism: Bacteroidales bacterium; assembly: GCA_003162595.1. Lineage (GTDB taxonomy): Bacteria > Bacteroidota > Bacteroidia > Bacteroidales > VadinHA17 > LD21. Next base: position 14,358 of record PMNJ01000206.1, read on the forward strand.
ATTCGGCAACTGCTCAAACACTGGAGCATGTGAAGCTGAATGCCCGAAAGAGATCAAACTTGTAAATATTGCAAGACTTAACAGGGAATATTACAAGGCATTTTAACCCGGAACTGAATAGAGAGTCATACTATTTATTTCAAGAGCGGACAGATTTCCATATCCATCCTGATTATGGTATACACAACCGGTATCAATAGGGATCACTTTTGCTTTTTCAGCTATTAGCTTTTTAACGTAAGAAATGGTTTTTGGTCGATGTCCATGAATTATTGTTTTATCCGATAACACGGGATTTTGATATGAAAGCCTGCATTCCCAAATCATACCACCCTTATCTGCAAAAGGATCAGTTGCTGAATCATCAAATCCGGCGTGGACAAAAATCACATTGCCAATTATCTTATAAAAATCGAGTTTGGTAAAAAACTCCAGATATAGACTATCAATTTCCCTGATATCCTGAATTCCAAAACTTTCCAGGGTCGACATACCATTGTTCATTAACCATAGGGGTAATATGTCCTGATTATAATAGGAGTCAACCAACATTGCTTCATGATTACCGGTAAGGGTTGTAACGTTAAACCCTTCTCTTATAAGATCAATAATGAAATCAATAACTTCTTTACTTTGATTTCCGCGATCAATGTAATCGCCGAGAAGTATGAGCTGATCCGATTTAGTGAGCCTGATAGTATTGACAACAAGCTCATAAAATGGCTTATAACAACCGTGAATATCGCTTATAGCAAAAAGACGTCCCACGAAAATATAAAAATATATAAAAAAGAGTCTTTGAATAAATGCCCCATCTGCTAAAGTCGGCTCTCACCTAAAATATTCTGTTTCGGATGTAATGCCCCCTGGCCACTTCGTGGCCATCCCCCTAAAAGGGGATTAATTCTGTGGCATTTACCTGAATTACACTTGAATATAGAGTATTAGCCTCTCCTTAGGGGTGTTGGGGGCTCAGGAACAAACAGATTCTACTTCTTTTACAGTTTTTGGAATTGGTTTTCCAAGAACCTTATGCCCTTTCTCAGTAATCAAAACATTATCCTCAATCCGGATACCTCCAATTGACATATAGGCATCAATTTTACTGTAATTGATGAATTCTTTGAATTTACCTTCCGCTTTCCATTTTTCAATTAACTCAGGAATGAAGTAGCATCCTGGTTCAACAGTAAAGACATGACCAGGTTTATATGGCAGAGCAAATCTGAGAAACGCTGTACCAAACTGTTCACTTCGTTTTACCTCATCATTATACCCGATGAAATTTTCTCCCAGAGCTTCCATATCATGAACATCAAGACCCATCAAGTGACCAAGTCCGTGAGGCATGAATAATGCATGAGCCCCTGCATTTACAGCATCATCAACATCACCTTTCATCAATCCTAAATTTTTCATTTCTGCTGTTATGATCTTACATGCCATAAAATGCAGATCACGATTTGACATACCTGGTCTGGTAACTTTTATTGCTTCGGTATTAGCTTTAAGCACAATTTCATAAATATCTTTCTGTTTATCATTGAATTTTCCTCCAACCGGAGTTGTACGGGTTATATCCGAAGCATAATGAAGATTTGTTTCAGCGCCGGCATCACAGACCATCATCTTTCCTTTGGTCAGTATATTACCATGTGAATGGTTATGAAGGGTCTGTCCGTTAATACTCAGAATTATGGGGAATGAGGTACCCCCTCCTTTTGCCAGAGCGATTCCTTCAATAGCTCCGAAAATATCCTGCTCTCTGACACCCTGTTTACACATCTTCATTGCAGTGACATGCATTTCATAAGCAACATCCTCGGCTTTTTCTATTTCATCAATTTCAACTTTTTCTTTTATTGATCTCATTGAGATAACAGCCTTTATAAGATCAACAGATGCCAGTGTTTTCATCTGGCATGGATTTTCCTTTAGCAAAGCACCCAGTTTCATCTTTGTTTCTCCCCTGTAAGGAGGAAGAAAATGAATTTTCCTCTTCTTCAGTTGTGCATCCTTAATTGCATCCGTGAGCTTAGACATCGACGCAGTATCAGAAATACCACATTTAATTGCAAGCTCTTTGATTGTTGGTTGAGGACCCATCCAAATAATGTCATCCATTCCATAATCATTGCCGAATATCCTGTCCTTTCCCGAATCGAAATCCATTAGTCCGACGAACCCGGGTAAATCAATTCCGAAAAAATACAGGAAATCGCTATCCTGCCTGAAATGGTATGTGTTATCAGGATAATTCATCGGCGATTCAAGGTTACTGATAAAGAGTGCAATACCTGCTTTTAACTTTTTACGGAGTTCTTCTCTCCTTTTGATATATACTTCACTTTTAAACATATCGAAATATTTTTATGATTTGAAACCACTAAGTTAATGTAATTTCTTATCTATGCTCCAGCTTCCTTTCAGTCCTAAAATAAACCATTCCAGGGCAACAGTACCTGCCGCATAACTCGATTAAGTGTTATTAACAATCCTAAGTCTAAAAAATGAGATTTGATATTTGTAATAATCAGATAAATAAAAATGCGAATAGCCTTGTTTATTAACAAATGTTTGCTATATTCGCTCATCTTATCAACACCTTATTAACAACCTAACCCGGATATGCCATACAGAAGATTACCCAACACAGATACTGCCCGTATAAAGGCGATGAAAACTGCACTGGAAAAAGGGAAGGAGCTTCCGCCTAATAAACTGGCATTTTCATCAAAAACAATTGTACGTCTTCAGAAGTTTCTGCCAATGTTCGACCATAACTTCCAATTATATCGTCAGGCATTGGCTTCCCAAAATAAAAAAGGCAAAGACTATAATGAGACTTTGAGGAAGGCCCGGATTTATCTGACTCACTTTATAAGGATAATGAATATGGCAATCTTCCGTGGTGATCTTCCTGGTGAAACAAGGGCATTTTATGGACTCGCTACAGATGAATCTACAGTTCCCTCAATTAGCACCGAGAACGAGTTAATGAGTTGGGGAAGAAGGATAATTGAGGGTGAAGAGTTCAGGATAAAGAAAGGAGGAAGTCCGATAACAAATCCAACAATCGCAGTGGTAAAAGTCAGGTTTGAAAATTTCATTGAAGCATGGAATTATCATAATACACTTGCAAAAAGGACCTTTGATTACACTGAAAAGAATAATAATCTCCGAAAAGAAGCCGATGAACTTATTCTTCAGGTATGGAATGAAGTTGAAAATTACCACAATGCGCTTCCTGAGGAGTTAAGAAAACCATTGAGCGAGGAATACGGAATTATTTATTTTTACAGGAAAGGAGAACTTGAGAAAGCAAATGCTTCCGAAGCTCAGGCTCAGACTTGGTCCGAATCAGTTTAAGACACTTGCTTCTGAATTATCAATGTCCATCAGTATTCCTGCGGTTATTCCTGAAATAAAATAATATTATCAGGCTTATTAATATCGGCAGCGGAAGAGCGATAGCCTGTTTCAATAGTGGTGTATCCACAGGTGCATCAAATTTCTCCATACCTTGAATATATGCAACAACTACAGGAACTGCATTATTGACAAAATGCGAAATTACGGGAAGCCAAAGGGTTCCGCTCCAGAAAAAAAGGTAACCAAAAACCAGTCCGAGTATAAATCTTGGAATAAATCCAAAAAACTGAAAATGTATTGTGCTGAAAATAAAGGCTGTGACCCAGATTGCCACATGACCTGATTTGAAAAGGTTATATAGGATTTTTTGCAGTACTCCTCTGAATAATATTTCTTCTGCTAATGCAGGAAGAATAGCAATGATAAAAAGATTCAGTATCATTGTTCCGAAAGCAGGAGAAATCATAACCTGATTGATAATGTTATTTGCGTGATCTTCTTTTTCTACCATCCACTTTTCAACACCCGAAAGCCATTCCGGAAGATGCATTCCAGCATTAATCTGTTCGGTAAAACTGGTTACAGGGAGTATGCATAAGGCAAGAATAATAACGAGACCTGTCTCCTTCAAGTGTGGTATTTTAAGTTCGCTTAATCCGGTTGAAGATCCAGGTTTCATCATTACCAGAATTATAATTGAAGGAACAAGAAAAAGTGAAATGTCCTGAATGATCAGAATGTACTTTAAAAAACCCACATCGCTATTTCTTAATGCTTCGGTGGATTTTTCAAGTACTGTTAAATCGGAACCGAAAATCATTGTACCTGCCAGAATCAGAATTATTGACAGTGTAATGCCGACTCCCATTATTATCAATAATGACACAAAAAGCTGATAAAGNNGATTCATTGTATAATTTGAAATGTCTCTGCTTGTCGCCCATTTTATTAATTTTGCAGTCACTTAAATATACACAAATATGTAGAGACGTTGCATGCAACCTCTCTACATATTGCCCTAATTTAAAATATCAGGAATTTGAAAATTGGCAACATATTGTTAGGTGAGAATCCATTGTTCTTAGCTCCTATGGAAGACATTACCGATCCTTCATTCCGGATGGTTTGTAAGATGTATGACGCTGATTTCATGTATACCGAATTCGTTTCTTCTGACGGCCTTATACGCGACGGAAAGAAGAGTGTCAGAAAACTGGATATCTATGATTTTGAAAGGCCAATTGGTATACAATTGTACGGGCATTTAACCGATTCAATGGTAGAGGCAGCTCTAATTGCCGAAGAAGCAAAACCTGAACTCATCGATATCAATTTCGGATGTCCGGTTAAAAAAATTGCTAACCGTGGTGCCGGCGCAGGGATGCTCCGTAACCTGCCATTGATGATTGCAATGACTGAAGCTATAGTCAAATCTGTTAAACTTCCGGTTACCGTCAAAACCCGACTTGGCTGGGACGATGACAGTAAGAACATAGTAGAGATTTCAGAGCGGTTGCAGGATGTTGGTATTCAGGCATTGACAATACATGGGAGAACCAGGGCCCAGTTATATAGAGGAAATGCTGATTGGACACTTATTGGCGCTGCAAAGAATAATCCAAGAATGAAAATCCCCATTATAGGCAATGGTGATATTGATGGGCCCTTAAGAGCAAAGGAGATGATTGACAGGTACGGAGTGGATGGGATAATGATTGGTCGCGCAACAGTTGGAAGACCGTGGATTTTTCGCGATATCAGGCACTACCTCAACACTGGTGAGCTTTTGCCTGAACCATCTGTAAATGAGAAGGCTGATCTTGCACTTCTTCATCTTGAAAAATCATTGGAATACAAAGAGGGAAAAAGAGCCATATTTGAAATGCGAAGGCATCTTTCCAACTATTTTAAAGGTTTGCCTCATTTTAAGGAAACACGGCTTAAGCTTCTGACCGCTATTGAAGTGGATGATATTAAAAAACTTATTGGGGAGATCCGTGAAAAATGGGGCGACTTCAGGACGGATGATAAGACATCGGTCTATAACATCTGAAATGAAACATCTATGCGATTCTGAATTTGTAGAGTCAGGTCTGAGACCTTACTCTACAACGAATTGACCGCTATTTTTTCAAACAACAACGACATTTTCCCCCATTTGAAAATCATCTTCAATATCATAATAAAAACTATGCCTGTAATTACAAGCGCTGCAAATTCAGTCCAGGGATGAATATTGTATTGTTCATAAAGTGCCTGAGTCTGCAAAGCTGAAGATCGGTTGGTTACCATAATGCAGAGGAAAATATTATTTGCAGTATGTGCCCCCATAGCCGCTTCAATCCCATCATCAAGTATAGTAATAATGCCAAATATAATTCCAAAGACCACATACTGTGGCATCATAGTTAAAAATCCAAATTCCTTTACCTCAGGATTGAAGGCATGCATCAGACCGAAAAGAATGGAGGTCATTATTATCGGGAACCATCTGTTCTTAACCAGTGCTGCAAATCCCTGCATAAGATATCCCCTGAAAAGCACCTCTTCGAACGCTGCCTGAAATGGAATAAATAACATTGAAATAACTGAAAGAATGATCAGAGAGGCAGTTTTGTTATTAAGTGTAAAATTTGCAGGATCAAGCTTAAGATAGAATAACAGATAAAGGCAGGAAAGCATCAACCAGACACCACCTGAAATAAAAAACCTGTTCCACCTGACTTTCCCTGTCCCGTTAATAGTCATTTTAAGGGTCCGGTTATTTAAAGGTTTAACCAGAAGAATAAAAGCTATTAATCCTGCAATGAATGGAAAGAGCATCATAACAAACCCTACATTGGGGTTGAGCCCGATTACACTGAAATCATTCGGGTTGGCAGCAAGCTGTGTGAACACAGCCGGATTTGAAAGCGATTTTATCAGCGTGGCGATAAGCAAGGGTATAGCCCCGATTGTGTTTGACACAATAAGAACGGCAGCAAACATTACAATGTATCTCCAGAAGTTGTTTTTGCCGGTAAATGTTGATTCAAGATGGTTCATAGTAAAATAATAATGTCTTTCAGAATTCAGAACTTGCCCTTTTCGGATAATCTATAGAGTAATGAAGGCCTACACTCTCGTGACGATTCTTCGCCAT
>PMNJ01000206.1:21002-33231 GCA_003162595.1 Bacteroidales bacterium
TTGGATGCAAGTCTGTTTGCTCCGTGTAAACCCGTGGAAGATGCTTCACCCAGAGCGTAAAGTCTGTCAATATTACTTTGTCCATTTATATCAACCTTAATACCACCGCATGAATAATGTGCACAGGGAACTACCGGTATCATATCGTTCGTAAAATCTATCCCCCTTTCAAGACAATGCTCATAAACATTCGGAAAATGGTCCTTAAGTCCTTCGGGGTTTAGATGAGTGCAATCGAGCCACACATGATCATCTCCCCATATTTTCATCTCATTATCTATGGCCCTGGCAACGATATCACGNNACTGCTCCATAGCCTCGTAAAGCTTCAGTAATCAAAAAGGAAGGTTTTCTTTCCGGATCGTATAGTGAAGTTGGGTGAAACTGGATAAACTCCATATTCTCAATCGTTCCTTTTGCTCTGTATACCATTGCAACCCCGTCACCAGTGGCAATTTCGGGATTAGTAGTAGTAAGGTAAACGTTCCCTATTCCTCCGGTGGCAACGACTGTCACTTTTGAAAGAAGAGTTATTACCTGCTGGTTAATAAGATCAGCAACATATGCACCATAGCACTTNNTTCCATTAAAGTTTTCTGGATACTTTCCCCTGTTCTATCCTTATGATGAAGTATCCTATATTCAGTGTGCCCACCCTCTTTCGCCAAATCGTATGTTCCGTCTTCCTTTTTATCAAATGAAACACCCATTTTAATCAGATCCTTAATACGGTCAGGAGCTTCATGAACGACCATTCTTACAATTTCCTCGTTACATATTCCGCCACCGGCAATCAGAGTATCATTTATATGCTTCTCAAAGTTATCCGGTTCACTGAATACAGCGGCTATGCCTCCCTGGGCGTATCGTGTATTTGTATCTTCAAGATTTGCCTTGGTAACAATGGTGACTTTCCCAACCTTCACAGCCTCAAGTGCAAATGTAAGTCCGGCTATACCTGAACCTATAACCAGGAAATCAGTTCTCTTTTTCATCACTTTTTAATTCAAAAGAAGGTGCAAAGATACAAATAGATTTTCGCTATTATTGCCGATCCGCGTTTCTTAACCCTTCCCCTACCCTTCCCTGCAGTCTGGCTCCTTCGCTAAAATTGCCTACCAGGCAATTTTTTAACGCTCGGCCCTCTTAAACAATAATGGAAGGGTGAATAGCCTGTTTTATAATTAGTTACTCCACTCTATATTATAAACAGTTACCTAAAATTCAACCCTTAGGTTGACGGCTATACCCTGAAGGGTCGAAGTACTTAAGGGGGTTATTGAGGCAATATCCGTACCTATTTAAGTTCTGTGTCAAATAAGGTGCTTGCAAATTATGTCAAATTTCTTCAAATTCATTTAACACTGCATAATATTCAGCTCCACATTTAGGTATTAAGTTACCTTCCTTACCTGGGGAGCAAATAGAAACGAATAACGCCTTGATAAACAATAATATCNNATTGATAGATCAGTATAAGCTGATTGTTTGGCTGACAAAAAATCACAGAGTTTATTGATGGGAGTGGGATGAAAATTATGGAGCATGGAAAAGTATCCCTTATAGATTAGGAACCAGATAGGAGTTATATAATTAATGTACCAATAAAATTAAATTATTATGCTAGATTTTAGTAGCCCAATGCACCTTATATTAATACTTCTTGTAGTAGTGTTATTATTTGGCGGAAAAAAGATTCCTGAATTGATGAAAGGAGTTGGTGAAGGGATGAAAGAATTCAAAAAGGCGTCACGTCTTAATGATGAACCTGAAAAAAAAGAGACTGGTGTAAAAGAGTCTGAGATTAAGGTTTCAGAGAATAAATAACAACTGGTCCTCTGATAGTAAAATATCCTGTATTATTCAATACGGGATTTTATTTTATGTGTAAGATCAGGTGATTTTTATCTCTCTCTTCCTGTCTTATATCCCGGCTTCAGCCATTTTGAAATATTTATAGACACAGAGTCAGTTTACTCAGATATAAAGTGCTCAGAATAAAAATGTTTTCCAGTATTAGATTCGGGGATTATTATTTTCTATGAGGAGAGTAAGAAAAATTTTGCTGACCATTTTATTTATAATCCTACTGATCCTGATGTTAAAAATAGTATCAGTTTTGGGAAAAGTCATAGGTTTGCTTGTTCTATTGGTAGTAGTCCTGTTATTTGGAAGTATGTTAATTTAAAAACAATTTGTACTTTTCCCTCACCAGCGCAAATGACAGATGGAGACAACAAGAACTTTTGACATTCTTACAAGAATACAGATTCAATTTCCTGATAAAACTGATGTGTTAGCAGGGAAGGAAGAAGGTAAATGGAGACGATATTCTGTTCAGGAGTATGTTGATTATTGTGACTGGGTCAGTTACGCTCTGCTTTCAACAGGAATAAAAAAAGGCGATAAGATCGCCATCATTTCAAACAACAGGCCCGAGTGGAATTTTACCGACTTTGGAATAAGTCAGATTGGTGCAATAAGTGTACCTATTTATCCAACCATAAGCAGCGAGGAATATGCATATATTCTTGGTCATGTTGAACCCAAACTTGTATTTATTTCAGACAAAAACCTGTACGAAAAAATAAAACCGATTGCTGATCAAAATCCGGGAATATCTGATATTTACACTTTCGACAAAATTTCAAAGGCAAAACAATTTACAGAATTAATAAAACTTGGGAAAGAAATGGCTTCCGGGCTGAAGGAAGAATTGGTGAGAGCTAAAGCAGCAGTCAAACCTTCAGATCTGGTCACAATTATTTATACTTCCGGAACTACCGGATTCCCTAAGGGTGTAATGCTTATGCATTCAAATCTGGTATCCAATTTTATTGAACAAAGTTTTATTCATCCGTTGGGATCTGAAGCAGTAGTATTATCCTTTCTTCCACTCAGCCATATTTATGAACGTTCCCTGACTTACCATTTTCAATATAAGGGAGTGAGCATTTATTATGCCGAAAGTGTGGGTACAATCATGGATAATCTGAAAGAAATTAAACCTGATGTAATTGCCGTTGTACCCCGTTTACTTGAACGGATATTCGACAGAATTATGAGCAAAGGCAAAGAACTCAGAGGGCTTAAAAAAATAATATTCTTCTGGGCTGTAAATCTAGGACTCCATTATGAGTTAAACAGAGAAAATGGATGGTTCTTTGAGATGAAGTTACGCCTGGCTAACAGACTCATCTTTAAAAAATGGAGAGAAGCTCTGGGAGGAAAACTTAAGATTATTTCATCTGCCGGTGCACCCTTACAACCCCGACTTATACGCATTTTCTGGGCTGCCAGGATTCAAATTTTGGAAGGCTATGGACTAACCGAAACTTCTCCGGTAGTCACTATAAATAATCTAATTTCAAAGGAAGTCATGTTTGGAACAGTTGGACCCGTATTGAAGGATGTTCAAGTGAAAATTGCAGAAGATGGGGAAATTCTTACAAAAGGACCCAATCTGATGATTGGTTATTATAAGGAACCCAAACTTACTGAAGAAGTTATCGATTCGGATGGATGGTTTCACACAGGAGATATCGGAACTTTTATTAATGACAAATATTTGAAAATTACAGATCGTAAGAAAGAGATTTTTAAAATATCGAGTGGAAAGTACATTGCTCCCCAGGTAATTGAGAATAAACTGAAAGAGTCGACGTTTATTGATCAGGTCATGGTGATTGGTGAAAATCAGAAATTTGCTTCTGCCCTGATCACTCCTGATTTTCAATTTCTCCATAAATGGGCTTCCGACGAAAATATTTCATTCAGGGATGATGTAGAACTGATTAGTAATCCATTGGTTTTTGCACGTTATCAAAAGGAAGTAAGTGAAATGAATTTAAGCCTGAGTGATCATGAAAAAATTAAGCGATTCCGGCTTATTCCTGATGAATGGACATCACAGTCGGGTGAATTATCCCCTACTCTTAAATTAAAAAGAAAAGTGTTGTACATTAAATACTCTGCTGTTATAAGTGAGATCTTCAGTGTGGACAAGAATTCGTAAGGCTTACAGGATGAGCTAGCTACCAGAGGTTAGGGCACATATTTAATAATTGGCACTAAACCTTTTAAAGTGGAAATTTATTTAACTTTGGAACCTATAAGGGTGATATAAGAAATTTGGGGACATAATTGATTGCGTATTAAGTATTCATTATCAATAATATAATCTTAATAAATAAGCAAAATGATTTATAGCCCTTCAAAAGAGCGTTACGATAATATGAATTACCGGCGCTGCGGAAAAAGCGGAATAAGATTACCTGAAATTTCCCTGGGGTTATGGCATAATTTTGGATCTGTTGACGTTTTCGAAAATTTCAGGAAGATCCTGTGGAGAGCTTTTGATAAAGGAATAACTCATTTCGACCTGGCAAATAATTATGGTCCGCTTCCCGGATCAGCAGAGGAAAACTTCGGAATAATTCTGAAAAAGGATTTCAACAACCTGCGCGATGAAATGATAATATCAACGAAAGCAGGTTGGGAGATGTGGCCAGGACCTTATGGCGATTTTGGTTCAAGAAAATATCTTCTTTCAAGTCTCGATCAGAGCCTTAAGCGAATGAACCTGGAATATGTTGACATTTTCTATTCTCATCGTCCCGACCCGGAAACTCCTCTGGAAGAGACAATGGGCGCTCTGGCTCAGGCGGTTCATCAGGGAAAGGCATTGTATGCGGGCATTTCAAGTTACCCTGCGGATCTGACTAAAAAGGCTGCCGAGATACTTAAAGAAATGCATGTTAATTGTCTTATTCATCAACCCAAATATTCTATGTTTAACCGATGGGTTGAAAACGGGCTGCTGGATGTGCTCGAGGAAACCGGAATAGGCTGTATTCCTTTCTCCCCGCTTGAACAGGGATTGTTGACCGACAAATATCTTAATGGTATACCTGTTGATTCAAGAGCATATAAACCCAATGGATTTCTTAAAATTGAAGATGTAACAGTTCAGAGAATTTCAAAGGCAAAACGACTTAATAAGATTGCTGCTGAACGTAGTCAATCTCTTGCCCAGATGGCTATAGCCTGGTTATTAAAAGATCCAAGGGTAACATCAGTACTTATTGGCGTAAGTAGTGTTGATCAACTGGATGATAATCTGAAAACGCTTAATAATCTAAATTTCAGCGGGGAAGAGTTGAAGGAAATTGATTTTATTCTGAATGAAAAATGAATATTAAATTAAAAAAGTATTTATTAAATCCTTTTACCTTCCTCCTCGTCCTTTGGGGAATTTTAAACCTTCTGCAAGCATGGCTGACTCCCCTGAATAATGATGAAGCATATTACTGGATGTATTCAAAACAGCTTGCCTGGGGTTATTTTGATCATCCTCCCATGATCGCCCTGATGATCAGGATTGGATATTTTTTCTTTCATAATGAACTTGGAGTAAGGATCATTGTCGTTTTGAGTCAGTTGGTAACCTTATCGGTAATCTGGTTTATTACTGATAAAGAATTACGTAAGAAAAGAGAAAACATTTTGCTGTTTTTCATGATAGTCGTGGTTCTCCCGGTTTGTAACATATATGGATTTATTTCTACTCCTGATGCTCCATTGTTACTATTCTCGGCAATTTTACTCCTGGTTTATAAAAGGTTTTTAGAGGATGAGTCATGGCAGAACACGCTTTACCTCGGTATTTCAATGGCAGCCCTGATGTACAGTAAATATCATGGCGGACTTTTAATTTTTCTTATTATTCTTTCAAATCCGGGATTACTGAAAAAAATCAAATTCTATATAGCAGCATTTCTATCTTTATTATTATTCTTCCCACATCTTTTCTGGCAATATTCAAACGATTTTCCTTCAGTAAAATATCATCTGATTGAGAGAGTTTCAGCCTTTAATCCAAAGCATGTTCCCGATTACCTGGTAGGCCAGTTTTTCTTTCATAATCCGTTTCTCCTTTGTGTATTAATATGGATCATGATTAAAATAAGGCCTAAAAATCTGTTCGACAAGGCGCTATACTATGTTTTTACAGGGTTTTTAATTTTCTTTTTCATATCAAGCTTCCGTTATCGTGTTGAGCCTCAATGGAATGCCCTGATAAGCATTCCAATGATAATAATTTTGTTTAATAATGTTGAATTTAAGTCCTGGATAAGAGGTTATTTGAAATGGGTCGCAATTTTTATGTTCCCTCTTTTTTTATTAGCCAGATCGGCATGTATGTTTGATTTTTTACCAGTATCCTTTTTTAAAAATGAGTTTCATAAAAAGAAACAATGGTCCAGGGATATAAGTTTACTTGCCGGTGATAGGCCAGTTGTCTTCACCAACTCGTATCAACGTGCATCCGTATATATATTTTATACAGGTAAATTTGCTCATACACTTGATAATCTGTCATATCGTAAAACGCAGTTCGATTTATGGGATTATGAAGAAAGGGTTCACGGGAAGGAAGTTTTATATGTTCCACATTTTTTTTCGGATTATTATAAGGCGAATCTGACAAAAAAGATATTATCTGAAGGGGACTCCGTTTTTGTAAAGGTTTATAAGGATTTTCAGTCATTGCAACGGGAATGTGTTATACTTAATGATGATCAATATACATTCAACAAAACAGGCATCAATACAATTCATTTAAAGATTTTTAATCCCTATCCCTATATTATCAATTTCAGGCATAAAGAATTACCGGTGGTTTTTCAAATAGCTTTTATAAAGAATGGTAATATTGAGGTTAAAAAGAACATCGGACTTCCCGATAATGTATCACAATTGAATGTAGGTGATACAATTTCGATAGATTTTAAGTTCACTATAGAAGACTTGATGCCAGGCAAATATAAAATTGCTATTTGCTCGGAGACGGGAATTTTATATGAAACATTCAACAGTAAAATAAAAGAAGCAAAAATCAATGAGTAAAATTGAGGTAATAGTTCGCTGTGAAATTCCATAACGACGTTACCATTATAGCAAGGAATTTAGCAAAATAGAATTTAAGTTTCTTTTCAAACAGATATATAATAAGGTTATTAATAGCAAGACCAATCAACGAAATCAGGAGGAATGTACTATATTCAATAAGAATCTTTGGGTTATTGCTCTCAAATGTCCAGAACCTGTTAAACAGATAATTTGAACTGGCAGCTATTGTGAAACCGGCTGAGTTTGAGATGTATCTGTTTACCTTGAGTTTTTCTTTGAGCAGGATGGTTATTGAAAAATCAACAATCATTCCTGAAAAGCCGACAATTATAAATTTAAGAAATTTGAATATCATTCAATACTTTTAATATTTGGGTAAAGTCCAGCCATTATGGTATTCAGGAACAATCAACTTGTTAGCAGTACTTGTCTGAAACGATTGTTTTGTATCATCCCAGCTGACCTTCTCCCCTGTACGGAATGCTATATTTCCCATCTGGGCAACCAGGGCTACATCCCTGCCAATATCAATGCCGGCATGCAGATTCTGAGGAGTATTGTTTTTAAGACAATCGAGAAAATTTTTTATATGAAGATCGAGGCCGTCACCAACATTTTTCTGGACAGGAAGGCCTTCAATCCTCTGTTTTTCAGGGATTACCTCCCAACCGTTCCGGTCGAGAACCAATGTGCCGTTTTCACCTATATATGATATTCCGTGAGGTCTTCTCCAATTTCCGAGACCTATTCCTATTGTATGTTCCCAGATCATCGTAAAATCTTTGAAGTCATAAACAGCTGTCATGGTATCCGGGGTTTCCATCGCATCATCGGGGAATGCATATTTACCGCCGATCGCCATTATCGAAGCCGGAACACTCTTTCCCATTCCATATAAAATATAATCAATGAGATGAACGCCCCAGTCAGTCATCAGCCCGCCTGCATAGTCCCAATACCACCTGAATGTGAAATGGAAACGGTTTTTATTAAATGGGCGCTTTGGGGCCGGTCCGAGCCACATATCGTAATCCACTCCATCGGGAACAGGGGAATCGGGGACTTTAGGAACAGCACCTTTCCAATCTACATACGACCATGCCTTGCATGTGCGGATCCGGCCAAGTTTCCCGGATTTAAGATAATTTATGGCATCAACAAAATGTGGTTGGCTTCTTTGCCATTGTCCCACCTGTACAATCTTCCCGTGTTTTTTAACAGCTTTCTGCATGATGTTGATTTCAGCGATAGAATTGCCGACAGGTTTCTCAGTATATGCATGTTTACCTGCTTCGAGAGCATCAACCAGAATAAGACAATGCCAGTGATCGGGTGTCCCATTTATTATTACATCAATATCCTTGTTCTCAAGCATCTTGCGGTAATCAACATATAGTTTCGGTTTTGGAAACCCACGCTTTACAAGGGCGTCTGTCCTGGTATTGAGAACGTTCCTATCGATATCACACATGGCAACACATTCGATTTCAGGATTCTTAAGGAAGGATATCAGATCACTGAATCCCTGCCCATTTACGCCGATGAGACCTACCCTGATCAAGTCACTTGGAGAAATACCGATCCCTGATTTTGACAAGGTGCTAAATGGAATAACGCTTCCTGCAGCCAGAAAAGATGCCGTTTTGATGAAATCTCTCCGTGTGGAACTCATATAGAATTGATTTTTAATAACAGGCAAGGTAATATTTTAATTCAAAAAGATCAATCCGCCGATTATTAAAAAATCCTGAAAATGGGTTATAATGTAATGTTATATTATGTAGAGACTTACAATTTGGGCGTCTCTGCTGAAAATTGATTCAAGGATTGCAGTTTTGATAATTAAGTTTTAAATTTACTAATTATTCAATGTTTACAATATCTTTTCATCGCTGCATAAAAATGTTAAGTGTTATTTTTAATAAGTATTTAAAATGAATTCAATGAAAAATTTTAGATTTTTTTTCGTTTTAGCCCTTTGGGGATTTGTGTTTGCAATCAGTTCTGCTCAAATCCAGAATCCTGATAAACCGATACCTGCCGATCCCAGTATAAGAATCGGGAAACTGGATAACGGCATGACTTATTACATTAAGGCAAACAAAAAGCCTGAGAAAAGAATGGAATTAAGACTTGCTGTTAACGCAGGATCCATATGTGAAACACCAGGGCAGCAGGGTTTAGCTCATTTTTGTGAGCATATGTGCTTTGACGGCACCAAAAATTTCCCCGGGAAGAAAATTATCGATATGATGGAATCATTTGGAGTTAAATTTGGTGCAGATTTAAATGCATATACCAGTTTCGATGAAACAATTTATATGCTTAAAGTACCTACTGACTCAATTGAATGGATCAATAAAGGTATCCAGGTGCTTGCAGACTGGGCACACCAGGTCAGCTTTGAAGATAAAGATATCGATAAAGAACGGGGTGTAATAACGGAAGAGTGGAGATTGGGCCTGGGTGCTGATGATCGGATGCGGAAAAAATATATTCCGGTCATTTTAAAAGGGTCCAGATACGCAGAAAGACTTCCGATTGGTAAAATTGACGTGATAGAAAATTGTCCGCATGATACTCTTCGGGCTTTCTATAAAACATGGTACCGTCCTGATCTGATGGCTGTTATAATAGTCGGCGACCTTGATCCGAACCTAGCTGAAGAAAAAGTTAAGGCTTACTTTGACAGTATTCCTAAAACAATTAATCCCAAAACCAGACTTGAATTTAATGTTCCTGATAATGAAGAGCCATTAATTAGTGTGGTAACAGATAAGGAAGCTTCGGGTAATAACGCTACAATTTTCTTTAAGCATCCTAAATCAGACAATGTAACATATACCGATTACCGGAACCAACTGATGAGATCATTATATACCGGCATGTTGAATAATCGTCTCCGGGAGATCGCACACAAACCCGATGCTCCTTTCCTGTATGCCGGGGCAGATTATGGACCATTTGTAAGCCGTTCACTTGATGTTTATTCTTTATCCGCGGAAGCAAAAGAGAACCAGATTGAAAAAAGTATTGAAGTGATTATGACTGAAAATGAAAGGGTGCGCCAGTTTGGGTTCACTTCGACAGAACTTGAACGGGAGAAAAAAGATTTTCTTTCGATGTACGAAAAAATGGCAAAAGAATCTGATAAAACCGAATCAGAATCATATACCGAAGAATTTATCAGAAACTACCTGACCCAGGAATGTATACCGGGTATACAAAAAGAATTTGAACTTGTAAAAGAGTTTCTTCCTGACATAACCCTGGAAGAGATAAATAAACTCGGTCAATCGTGGATAACCGATAAAAATATGGCTGCTCTCATTACTGCACAACAGAAAGAAGGAATTAAAGTTCCATCAGAACAACAGGTTGCTGAGATAATCAAATCGGTCAAATCGAAAAAGATCGAAGCTTATGTTGATAAAGTTTCCGATAAGCCTCTTCTGTCGGAAATACCGGTAGCTACAAAAGTAGTCAAGAGAACCTATAACAAGGATTTTGATTATACAGAATTAAAATTCGGGAATGGGGTTCATATGATTTTGAAACCCACTGATTTTAAAAATGATGAGATTGTTTTATCGGCCTTCAGTCCTGGAGGAATTTCACTTTATCCTGACAAAGATGTGATGTCAGCAACTCTTGCTTCCGCAATCATCGCTCAGAACGGATTAGGAGATTATGATTTTACAGGCTTACAGAAAAAACTGTCGGGTAATACTGCAAAGCTTACACCATACATTACAGATCTTCGCGAGGGGGTTGCCGGCAACTGTTCTCCAAAAGATCTTGAAACAATGCTTCAGCTGAATTATCTTTATTTTACAAGGACCCGAAGGGACGAAAACGCTTTTAATGCTTATATCTCACGCATTAAAAATATGATTAAACCTGTAAGATCAATGCCTCAGATGATATTCTCCGACACCTTATCCAAAATAGTGTCTCAGAATTCACCAAGGGTTATTGCTCTCCCTTCAGATGCACAGTTAAATCAGATTAATCTTGACAGGTCGATAGCTATTTTTAAGGACCGCTTTGCTGATGCCAGCGATTTTACCTATCTGATGGTTGGTAATTTTAAGGTGGATGAGGTGATACCACTTCTTGAAAAATACATTGGCGGACTTCCTTCGATAAAGAGAAAAGAGACATGGAAAGATGAAACACCTCCGTTCCCAAAAGGATTGGTAGTTGTTGATGTTCCTAAAAATTCAGAACCTCAGAGTATGGTAGCAATGGTTTGGAAAGGCGACTTCAAATGGAATGAAAAAAATTGCGAGGCCTTCACAATGTTAATGGACATTCTTGCTATAAAATGCAGAGAATCGATGCGTGAAGACAAGAGTGAAGTTTATGGTGTAAGCATTGACGGGGCCACATCAAATGTTCCGGAAAAAGATTTTACAGTTACAGCTCGCTGGGGCTGCAGCCCTGGAAACATTAAAAATCTTTCTAAAATTGTTCTTGACGAGATGGAGAAAATTAAAAAAGACGGCCCGACTGAAATTGATTTGAATAAAGTTAAGGAGACATTAATCCGTGAGCGTGAAACCAAAATGAAAGAAAATGGATTTTGGTTAAGTGCTCTTCAGGATCATTTTTTCTCCGGCGACCCTCTTCTTTCTCTGGAGGAATATAAAACACTTGTTAATTCCTTCACAGGGAGTGATATAAAAGTCTTAGCTGATAAGTACTTGAATACGAATGGCTATGTTGAGGTAACTTTAACTCCTGCACCAAAAAAAGAAACTAAATAGTAAGTTTTTAATACATATTCTCTGAGAAGTCCTGACAAGACTTCTCAGAATTAAAACAAGCCGTGAAGCTCAGCGTTGATCTTATCAATAACCTCACTCAGGTGATCTCTGTTATTTGGAAAATTATAGTGATCAGCTTCTATTATAAGAACTTTGCCCAGATTGTAAGTTTCAATCCAGGCTTCGTATCTTTCATTTAACCTTTTCAGGTAATCGATACGGATAGAACTTTCATATTCCCTGCCTCGTTTCTGGATCTGATTTACGAGTGTAGGAACTGATGCTCTGAGATAAAGAAGCAGATCCGGTGGCTTCACGAGAGAGCTCATCATTTTAAAAAGTAAAGAATAATTATCAAAGTCGCGTGTCGACATCAGTCCCATCGAATGAAGATTCGGTGCGAAAATGTATGCATCCTCATAAATGGTCCTGTCCTGAATAATGGTTTTATCCGATTTCCTGATTTCGAGAATCTGACTGAAGCGGGAATTAAGAAAATAGATTTGCAGGTTAAATGACCAGCGTTGCATATCTTCATAAAAGTCATT
>PMNJ01000021.1 GCA_003162595.1 Bacteroidales bacterium
TCTCCATAGATACAAAATCCCCTACTACCCACAAATAGAGATACTAAGTGAGCTTGTCGAGTGGGGTTTACCCACTTTGGTTTTGTCATATATCCTCACTTTTACGTTAAGCTGTAACTTGTGGCTGTATGCCCTAAACTATTTAGGCTGGTACTAATTCCCTTTCTTTTACTGTCTGCGTGTCTGATTCTTGTCTGTTAGCTTCAGCTTCTAAAGCTCTTAATTCAATAGCTTCACTCAATGCCTTGCTGTCATGTTGCGCTATGGGTAATCCAGCCTTGTTAGATTGCTCTAATTGTGCNNCTAACAAGTCTGACATTTTCGCTAAGTTCTTTAGCTACTCTTACGACTGGTCTGCCAGTCTGTGAGAATCTCACAGCCCCAGTCTTATCGTAAGCAAGGCGCATGGGACAACCTAAAGCCTCAGACGGTATTGCAGTATCACCCACCGTATTAGTGGCAGTAAAGAAAGGTATCCAGACAGTTTCAAGGTCAATACTCCATACCTTTCGACCTTGTGGCTTTTTCGTGTTGGGTGTTAATAGCGATTTAATGTAATTGGGTGTATTCATTTTATGTTCAATTCCTCACTTTTTATTATTGAACATACAGCCACAAGTTACAGCTTAACTTCTGATTTTTTGAACGCTTGAAACTTTCCAGCTTTCGATACAAGGCTGTATCTATTCACTTTCGTGTTTTTGTCCTACATATAGTAGTAAGCGTTATTTGTTAAAGTGCGTGTATCGAGTGCGGTATTTAAGATTGCCAGTCTCAAAATATGTTTGTTTTTAGCTTTTTTGTCCTCACTTATTAGCTTCATTGTGTAACAAAAAGTCATAAAGTCATATTTCAAGAACGCGCTATATTATCACCTCTCCCCGACGGGCGGGCCATAAGTGTAAAACAAAAAGAAAAAACCTCCAGCGTTTAGGAGGTTTTTCTAGGAATGTTATTCTTCAGGGGTTACTTAACGATGCTATTCGAATATAAGTCTGCACCATTTAATGTATTCTGTTTTCAAAATTTCAAAACTCTCTTCAGTGATAGCACGGTTGTGAGCGATCGGGTTTCTAAAGCCATCTATTGTCTTTAAACATGAGATCAATTGGGCATTGTTCTGGGAAACAACTTTGTTACCAGGAATGTTAGCCAGGTAACGTATCAAGTCAATCAAGTCGCCCAGTTCGCAATAACTTAAATAGTCTTCTTCCTGTTTTATCAGTTTGTTAGTTCCTTCTCTCTTTTTAAGACTCTCAGCCGCAACTTTTATGACTCTGATATGGTCTCGTTGTTTCAAAACTTCAGATCTATTATCGTTGGGGAAAATAATTTTATCGATTTTTTGCCACCAGTCTTTTCCCAAAATTTGGACCATTTGACTATTTATCCATTTTCGTGCTGAATTTTCTACTAAATACAATAACATGTATGTTTCAGAATTCTTATTGGCGCCAGATATTTCCTCCTGAGACAAATTTGGCGGTTTTACTTTCATAGTATTAATATCCGGAAGCCCTACATCGAGAAATTTCTCGTAATATTCATCAAATTCGTGTATGACGGCGGCGTTAATTGCAAACTTATCCCCTTCAAGCCAAACTATATCGTATTCATGACGTAATCGCGATCCAAGATTCGTTGGAACATTCAAGCGCGAAAATTTAAAACACTCCTTTATTTCATATTCATTCAGTTGTGTTCCGATTCCCCTTTCAGCGAACCAAATAAATGCCTTTGCTTGTAACATTTGAGTGAGACTGAGGAATTTTTCCGGTGGTAGTTTTTTGATGAATCGGATCATTAGCTCAATTTGTTTTGCTTCCATACTAACCTCCATTGGCTTTGGCTATTAATAGGTTGTCTAGGATTTTACATTATGTTTTCCCTGGCTTCACCCCCGGTAAATTTCAAAAATTTCTACTTGGGTCTTGACAATCAGTTTTCAATATATTATAATCAGTTTCATATAGTCTGAATATATACCGTTATGTTTTCTGGTAACATCTGTACGAATCAGAACATAAGAATTCCTTAATATGGGACTGGAACCGGTGTTTATCAGCCAGATTCTACATCATGTTATTCGTAAAATCAAACACGACAGAAGTAAAAAATGCATCCGAAAAAGGTTTACGAACTTATTGAATGCCTGCTGGCTAACCCAGACTCTGCACCAGCGTTATACCTCTGGGGGCCTCCTGGCGTGGGGAAATCCGCTACACCTAGGGGAGTCACCCAAAAACACCATATAGGTTTCTGCGACAACCGCGCCCCATTGCATGACCCAACAGATTATCGTGGGATACCTACCGTTATTGGGGATAACGCCGTTTGGTTACCCCCTGCGGAACTACCCACTCCTAATTTCTGCATGCGATGCCAGATGGTGCTTCATCCTCGCACTATGGAGATAACTGGTACTAGAGTGGAACAACCAGATGGTAAGGTAAACGGCGTCATCTGTAAACGTTGCGGAAGCAGCGATATTGTGTGGAAAGGCATTCTGGTTTTGGAAGAGCTGTCATCCGCTCCACCGATGACCCAAGCTTCGTGTTATCAATTGACCCTAGACAAAATGATTGGGGATTACCAACTTCCCAGGGGATGGATAATTCTTGCTACATCCAATCGTCTGGAAGATAGAGCGGTAGTTCATCGTACTTCCACCGCTCTGCTCAATCGATTCATTCATGTAGATTACGAAATCTGTGTTGATGATTGGGTCGAGTGGGCATTGACTGATGGCCATATTGAGCCTGACATTGTCGGTTTCATCAAATGGCGTGGGAAACCCCTATTGTTTAATTTCAATCCTGAAAGTTCCGAGCGGGCGTTTGCTACACCCCGAAGCTGGGAGTTCGCCTCAAAGATTTTGGGATTAATAAAGTCGAGGGAGATTCTGTTAGAAACTCTGATTGGCTGCGTTGGGAATGCTGCTACTATGGAATTCTTTGCCTTCCTGAAAATTCAGAAGGAGTTACCCAACCTGACGGATATCCTATCCGGTAAAAGCCGATATGTTCCCGATTTTAATAGGATTGACCTGATATATGCCATTATTTCTGCTCTTGTGGCTAATGCTGATCCAAAACAACATTTCGACAATTTAATTAAGTACTCATTTAATCTGCCCCGGGAGTTTTCAGTCTTGCTAATTACGATGATGTTGAGCCGGGACCGCGCTCAATTACAGGTTGCCCCCAGTTTCCCAAAATGGGCAGAAACTCAGAAAAACGTGATTCTGCCCCGTAACGATCAGAGAAAGGATACGAGAAATGTCCAGAGAATCTGATGACAAAATTATGAATGCTCGGGTCGGTATGTTGATTGACCTACCTTTTTTCGGACACCTGGCTTTAAATCTCATGCTCAAGCAATCCGATAATATGAAAACGCCCACAATGGCTACAGATGGAAAGATCCTGTTTTATGACGATAATTTCGTTAGAAATTCAGATCAGGAATATCTGCAATTCATGATCGCTCATATGATAGGGCATATCATCCTTCAGCACCTACCCAGACGGGCTGGCAGGAATCCTAATTCATGGAACATGGCAGCAGACTTTGTTACAAATGCCTTGCTCTTAAAAGTACACCAGTTTGAATTAAATTACCGACATCATATTCTTTTCAACCGTGATTGGGATGATAAGACTGCTGATTGGGTGTATACCCAAATTCCCCACGGTTGAAAAGGAGGAATGTGTTCACCGTGGAGTGTGGACGATCATAACCACTGGGATGACTGGGATAAAGAAACCGGTTTGCAAGCGGATTGGCAAATAAAAATAGCTTCTGCTGCGATGGCTGCCAGGGAGAGAGGTAAACTACCGGCCTATCTACAAGATCTGGTCAATGGATTTCTATCACCGAAACTCAGCTGGCGAGCTATCCTGAGGGATAAAGTTATGAGTACGACCAAGAATAATTTCAGATGGATTCCGCCAAATAAAAAATACCTTCATCGCAACTTAATCCTGCCAGGAATCTCAGGTGATGAAATAAAAATTGCCGTGGCTGTTGATACATCGGGCTCTATCAGTTCCCAGACCTTGGCAGAGTTTCTGGCGGAGATTGACGGGATCTGCACTACGTGCGATACTTTCACTCTCCATCTCTATGCCGCAGATGCTCGCATTCAAAAATACTGGGAACTACATGAGATGGATCCTGTCCCCAAACAAATGCCCGGTAGGGGTGGAACAAATTTCTGCCCTGTAATAGAAGACCTGGGTAATGGTAGAAAAGATTTCTCAGTGCTGGTTTATCTAACTGACCTAGACGGCCACTTCCCGGACAAAGCTCCTGATTTTCCGGTAATTTGGGTTTCTACAACCGATCCTGCCCGGATGCAAGTACCTTTCGGTGAGGTCATTTTTTTATCAAGAGAGAATAGTGTCCCGATTAAATAAGGATGGAATCGCGATGACTACTGATAGACATCTAATAATGGGACGAGTAATCGTATACGTTAATGTTAAGGAAGTGCCCGTTGCAGAATTGGTTCTAGGTCGGCTAATGGGTGAAAAAACACTTGTAAAAATCGATATTGATGCAAATTTAGTTGACTGGGGATTGGGTTTTGACACTTCTAAGAGCTATTCAGGAGACCGCCATAAAGTTGGTTTTGAGTTTTATGAGGATTGGCAAACTAAACTTACCCTTGTTCCTTATAACACCCGGGAGCAAGTGCCTGAACAGATCGTAAAAGGTCAACCATTTACGGAACTGATTAACCTAAAAAGAGGTATCGGAATTATTGGTACAGGCGTCTGCGATAAACTCTTGAAAGACTTTTCGTATTTTATGAGAAATGCTCATCAGATGGAAAAGGATTTTTTTTGGGACATTTACTTTAAATTCACCCTGTGTTTCATAACAGCGACCACTGATCAGGGAGTCGTAATCATTCAACACTATGTTTTGTAAAGAGGGGATGGAATGAATTAACCACCGATTAAAGAAATACTAATAGGGAGAATGCACCAAACCTGAAGAATGGGCACTGATTACTATGATTAGCAGTAATCAAGAAAAATTAAATTAAGGAGGATTGTAATGGAAACGACACCAGGGCAATCGGAGAAACTCAAGAGGTACCTAATCAACGCGGACCCATTTTTATGGGATGTTTTGAAGGCCAAAAACAAAAAAAACCGCATAAAGGAGTTGAAAGAACTCGGATTTCTTGAGATTTATCCAGGAAAAAGTAACCCGACTTATAGCAAGATAAATCAGGATCTATTGATTGAGCTTCGCATTGAAGGAATTTTTGAAAAGATCATTAAAAAGCAGCTGGATGCTTTATTCAATGTCAGTCACCTGGTTTATTTCCGGCGGTGTTGGGAGCAAGGGCAGACTCCGGACATGTTGTATCTGAAGAACGAGAAACTTTATCGACCCAAATTTTTCGAATCCGATGAAAAATTAGAGGGTGGCAAAATCACCGGTTATAGATCACCTGCTTTTATCTTTTTTCAAATCAACGTGCAAAAGGATTTCATCGAACGGTGGACAACCTTTGCCGGGCTCTGGTTCGAAGAAATCGAGCCTATAATAGAACAGAAAATATTATGAAATAGGTTAACTAAAAACAAAAAGGAAAAGTAGCATGGACTGCCCACATGATTTTCAGATGAAGACAGCTGATGGTAGGATTGTCTGCCTTAAATGTAAAGAAACTTTGAGAAAAGTAGATATAAAGGATGAGGGTAAAAACCAGAAAATTACGGCAACCTAGCAGTTCTTGCAATCAAACTCTTACTGCTCATAAGAAAAGTTTAACAATTATGGTTTTTAGAGATTCTTTACTTGAGGCCTATGTTGATATTGGGACCACCAGTTTGTCTGTTCACGACGGTGAGATAACAGTTATTGGTTTGTATCTGACAAACAGCTATCATAGCGCGATCGGACGTCGGTTTGACTTGCCATTTATCCAAGCATTGGCATTCGATCTTGAGAAGATCGCCTACCAACATGAATTAATTTATGACTACTGGCGCTTTAATCTGCGAGGTGATTATAACGCAGCCGAGGAACAACTTGGAATTCCGCGGTATCTACAAAATGCCATCGGATGGAGTTGTAACAAGGTCACGGCAGCACCGACAAGAAGGCTACCGGTAAACCTTAACGCTACTTAATTAACGATTCCCAGACATAAAATGCCAAAAAAAGAATAACTTACATACTCCGTACGTGTTGCTGAATCTCACATTTAGGAGTAGAATTTCTATTACTAAAAGTTCGATTCGTTTAATAGTGAATTTGGCACCGGATCGGGCCATCATACAAGAACAAAGCAAATAGGCAATCTATATCGTTTTTAAGGGGAGGGGAAAATGGCTCAGCAACAGGTGATCCCTTATGCAGATCAACCATTTGTACAGGAAGCGTTGGCATATGTTTACGTAGCACAGTCTGTGGGAAGGAACAGAGCCGGTGTGCTGATGTATGATTGTGAAAGGTACAGGAGCCAAATTAAGACGTTGTCCTCGCAAGGAGACATTCAGCCAACTAGGTATTATCAACTTGACGGGTTGGTTACTACTGAAACTGGAACCGAAAAAGCACAAATAATAATGCAGGATAAAATAATAAATAAATCAGATTTTCTTAGGAAAGAACTGGGTGAAATCCCACCGCAAATGAAACAGTTTCTGAGAGATATTATCTCATCTGATGAACTTGGACTGGGTGATCAAGGTAGACAAGTACAGATTGATAGGAATATTGGAAGATATGAGACCTCGTCTTCGAATCAGGGGTCTAGCTTTTGGTGTTTGCTTAATAATAAGGAAGTAAGAGACCAGCGAGACCTTTTTTTTCAAACTCTAACTTCTCTGAAGCTTATGGTTAGAGCCTTTTCTTATGTAAGTACGAGGGGTGGAGAGACAAGAGAAAAACTATATGTGCCTGCTCCTGAGCTAGACATATTTTTTAATCATTATTTAGCAGAAGTTGGTTTAGGAAGTTATTTGTGGCCTGAAGAGCTGGAGGAAATCCATAGTGTTTTCCACATTCTGGACAGTTCAAACGGTTCACTCTCTTCCCGAGACGAACTTGACCGTAAGACCCCCGTGCGTTTTCGGGACTCCGTCGGTGAATTCATCAAAGAATGTCTAGCTCGAAACGTCATCGAGGAATCAAAAAATGATTATTCCTTTGCCTATCTTAGTGTCAATGATATGGTGTGGTATGAGACGGAGCGAGTGAAACGCTATCAAAAACCGCTAATAGATTTCCTATTGGTAAAAAAACCGATTAAACCTATCGTAACACCCCCAACAGCCTCAATTTCGGGTACACTTCCAGAAGGGGGACATGAAGCAAAGGGGATATCCAAAGGTGAAGAAAAACATACAGGTAGTCTTGCTATCTTTTTGGGATATTCGCCACAACATGAGCAAATATATTGGCAACCCGGTAAATCAAACAATGGCCATTTATTAATAGTTGGCGGTTCAGGTGCTGGTAAAACAGAACTTATTAGATGTATCGCAAAAGAATTGGTTTCTCACAAATTTCCAGTTCTTATGATTGATTTTCACGGAGATATGTCACCAGACAAAACTGTGGTACAAACTTACGATATACATGAAGCTAGCCAATACTATTTTAACCCCCTCGAGATTGACACGAAATTTCCGGATATTACTCCTTTAAGAGCGGAATATGATTTTCTAGACGCAATGTTAATAAATTTTCCAAATCTTGGCATACAACAAAGAGATAATATTGCGGACATTATTGAACAAGGTTATAAACAACAAGGAATTACTATTAGCCCAGATACGTGGTCAAACGAGCTTCCATTTGCTTTTATTCAAAATGAAATTCTTAATAGCGATGATAAAGAGAGACAATCGCTTAGTGCCTATTTTCGGGGAATTTTCGATTATCAGCTATTTTCCGGCACGAAAAAATTTTCGGTGGGTGAAGTGTTAAATGTGGGAATAAGCCATATCAATTTAAAGCTGCTTCCAGAAAGTCTTAGAGCTTTGTATGCGGATCTTTTTCTAAGAAAACTATATTATACACTACAAACACTAGGAGAAATCCCCAGAGGAGATATCCCCGATAATCAGCGTTATCGGATTTTTGTTATCGTGGATGAAGCAAAGTTGTTAGTTTCTGAAAGGCAGGGGGTCAAAGCTGTACTCAACAAATATGCTACAGAAATGAGAAAATGCGGCGTTGGACTTATTCTAGCGTCACAGTTGGTGAGCCACTTCAATGATGAAATACTTGCAAATATTGCTTCTAAAATATGTATGAATGCAGAAAATATGAACCAAGCTAAAACCAATGGTAAGCTCTTCGATATACCGGAGAAAGTTCTTATTAATCTCGAACCGGGTCAATGTTATTTAAAAACAAAAGCAGGTCTAACTGAATTACAGGTCTCACCTAGTTGGAAAAGGTAGAAGTGTGTCGCCAGCAAAATGAGACAAATAAGGCTTAATAAATCCCCGACGCTTCAGGGATTATTGCTTTGTCTTGGTGATCATATTATAATGATTTCTCTCCTGTAATTTCCTGCTTGNNTATTTGCTTTTCTATACGTTGATGTCTCTTTAACAATACGTCGAAAAGTCACCTATTACAATTGTCTATATTTTTAACCGAGGTAACATTTTAGTAGTTTGTGACATTTTAAGAATGACTTTACATTTTAACGTTGTCAACCAGAATAATACGTAGTGTGTACGAATAGCATTAAGTAAATTCAATGAAGAGGATAGAGTTAGATCTTTGTACTCTGAGGCTCTTCTAAAAGTAGCATGAGGTTAGTGCGTATCTTCTGTCGTTCTAAATCNNTAAGTCTTTGACAATCGGATACGATGGGTATATCATCGGTTTCAAGATGGAAGATTTTCGAGGTCGACTCACTTAGAGTTGATATGGGGAATCCCGGTTAGCATCTCTAGTACTACTACGTTATGTTGCATTTGATAACATATGCCAACAAATATTCTTGCTTCGATGTCGCGGTCATGAAAGTTAAGAGGCAGAGCAGTTCAAAGCTGACTTTTGGTACTTAACGCAGTAGTACTAGCACATTTTGAAATCATCAACCCCAAAACCACTCCCGAAAAACGTGACGAATTTAGAACAACCTTTTGAAATATTGCGCACGGGACACAGAAGGCAAGGTGAAATTGGTGAAGATGTTGAAAGAATAAACAACATGGGGGAAACGTTGAAAAATGTCCCGGTTTCCATTCATTTCATCTAACCTGGAGAAAAGATGCCAAAAGAAATAAATTTCATATTCGATAATTGGGAAGAAGAACTTCTAAACATTGCACATGAATGTCTTGAATGTGCAATTGCATCTGCGTACATGAATTTAGAAGGGGTTGATTTCTTATCAAAAGTAGCAAACAGATTAGCGGATTTTGTCCGGTCAAATAATCAGATCACTCACATCAAAATAGTATTGAGTAACCAATTTGCCCCCACCAAAGTTGAGCGACTGGAAGTGTTAAGGAGATTAATTCTACTTCCTATTATGGACGTCCGAATACATACCAAAGGAAGATTTCAACATCGTAAGAATTATATTTTCCGAACGAATGACGAAATAAGGGTTGTGGTAGGGTCTATAAATGTTACTTCTGCTGGCCTATTTAGAAACCTTGAAATGGCAACCTACTCAACTCATGAGATAAATGACCCAAAAGCCGCGGAGGTAGTTGCCCACTTCGAGGAATTGTGGTCAGATTCCGAGCCAATGAAAAGTTATATGGAGGTTGAAGAGATGTCAAACGACCCAGCTCTTTTCTCAGTTGGAGATAATGTCAAATATATTAGTACTGGTAAAGTGGGTACGATAAACAAAGTTATAGCCGGTTTGAGAAGTTATTCGTACCGAGTAATGATTGATGGGCAAATTCGGACCATCGCTGAGAGATTTTTAGAATTATTCGTTGATACTGAAGAAAACATAATTGACCAGTTTGCTGAAGGGAAGCTGGGAAATCACAATGATTTCAAGCTTTTTCACACATGGTTTCGGTTAGCCAGACCATTAGAAGGTAATTTATACAGTTATCTCGGAAGTAAAACCAAGTTTAACCCTTATCAATTCAAACCTCTGCTGAGATTTCTGTCTCCAAATTCAGACGAAAGACTTTTTATCGCGGATGAAGTGGGGGTAGGGAAGACCATTGAAACGGGAATTATATTGACTGAGCTTTTAGCAAGAAATAGGTTAGATCTTAGAACGCCCATCCTTGTCGTGTGTCCTTATTCGCTTGGACCTAAATGGATTAAAGAAATGAAAAAACGCTTTAACTTAGATTTCCATTTACATGATGGGAAATCATTGAAATTTACCCTAGAGACGACTTTACAAAACGGTATTTTCCCTAATAACTATTGCTTTGGAGTTGTTGGATTACAACTTATTCGTGGTGAAGAATATTTAAAGCTACTTAGAAAGTTAGATGCGAATAGAGAAATATCTGTTTTTGGAATGGTAGTCATAGATGAAGTTCATCATCTGAGAAATCCCGAAACTGACAATAACAAGTTAGGTCATCTGTTAAGCAACTTGACTGAAATGATGTTAATGTTATCTGCCACTCCGTTGAATCTTAGGAATGAGGACTTATACAACCAAATGAATGTTCTGAATCCTGTCGCTTTCCCGGACCCCATGGCTTTTGAGACATTGCAGTCACCTGTCACTAAATTAAATAAGATAAGACAGCTTATTGCAGAGAATGATCCAGAGAAAAAAGGGGAAATACTATTACAATTAGTTGAACTTAGGAAGGATCCCCTTGGAAAAATAATTTCTTCATCGCCGGCAGTTAGGGATTTCGTGGAAAGGCTGGATAGAGCGCTTCCTTTTACTACGGAAGAAGTAGTAAAATTCGAACGCTTATTTGTTTCTCTCAGCCCATTGTATCAGTCATTTACCCGTACTAGAAAACGTGAAGCTCTTCAGCATCAAGTTCAACGAGAAGTTTGGGAGTTGGCTATAAATCTTTCTGAGGCAGAAATGAATTTTCAACGCGACGTATTGAAAACCATTGAGGATCATTATTTGGCTAAAGGAGGAGATCCACGTGCTATATCGTTCATCACGAATACCCATCGTAGGATGGTCAGCAGTTGCATTCCAGCTATGGCTAAATATCTAGAATGGTGCGTAACTGAGAACCGCCTTTTGGAGAGTGAATCGAGCGGATCGGAAGAAACAGAGGATGACAGCCAACTTAATACTACGCCTCTTGATCAAGATCTGAAAGAACGATTTATTGATCTCTTAAAGCAAACTGTTGAATTGGAAGAAACCGATAGCAAATATGAGCAATTTCTACTAATGGTAAATAAAATATTGAAAAACCCAGAAACGCCTCAAGTGATTATTTTCTCGTTCTTCGTTCGGACCATCAAATATTTGAGGAGACGACTTGAAGATTCTGGGCTAACCGTTGGTGTAATTCATGGTGAAGTACCTCTACAATCAGAACCTGGTGAAATTGGGCGGTACGAGATAATGGAAGCATTTGAGAGAGGTGAATATCAAGTGCTCCTTTCAAGTGAAGTTGGTGGCGAGGGTTTAGATTTTCAGTATTGTCATGCAATCGTGAATTATGACCTTCCATATAACCCGATGAGAATAGAACAAAGGATTGGACGCATTGACCGTTTTGGCCAAGAGGCAGATAAGGTCATCGTTGCAAACCTTTTTATTCAAGGAACCGTTGATGAGGAAATATATGACCGGTTATATCGAAGACTCAGATTAGTAGAGGATGGGGTAGGAGCTTTTGAGCCAATATTAGGCAAGAGGCTTGCAGATATACAGACTGCAATTATTTCCGGCGGGTTAACTAGTGAGCAGAAGGAAATAATGTCTCAAAGGCTGGATGAAGCTATCATATCTGCCAAGACTGAGATGGAGGAGTTTGACAAACACCGGAATGAATTAATTAGCGATGATTATTTGGTTCAACCAATAAATAGCATCTCTAAACAAAACTTCATCAGTCCAGCAGATGCTACCGAGCTTACGGCATTATGTTTGTCAGGATGGGAAGGTTGCCGTTTTTTATCCACTAAGGGCGGATGTGGAGACCTGGTTATTTCTGAAAAAGTAGTTAATAAAATAGAGCATTTCTTACGTCGGCCAGGCAATGAAAGAGGATACGCCGAATTAGAGCTTTTGTTGTCTCCTAAATCGGTCACGAAAGTAGTCTTCGATGGCAGCATTGCGGAAGAAAACAACGACCACTTGTTTTTACCCCCAACTGGTTACTGGACGCGGTTCCTAACGAACGAGCTGATCAGCCAAGGAAAGATATCTAAAGTGTTTGGCTTTACCGTAGACACTTTCAACGCTGATGTCCCCAAAGGGGAATATATGGTGTTTTTGTTTGAGATCAGAATGGAAGGTATACGTAGAGAAATAGAATTTCTAGGAATTCCTGTCGATACCAGCAATGAATTAATTGTTCAAACGCAGTTTGAAACACTACCCCGTATGATGACGAAGGTCGTGGGTCAAACGGTTCGTACACCCGTACCGAACGTTGACGTAAATTTATTTTTGGAGAAAGCAAGGAATCATCTTGAGGAAATATTGGAAGAAAAACGTAGTGTTATATCACAGGAGAACAGATATAAAGTTGAGAGTAGGATTGCAGCACTGACAAAGTCGAGCGAAACAAGAATCATGGGTCTTCAGGAACAGAAGTCAGCTCATATCACGAATCGTCTTAAGGAGAGCAGAGAGCCGGATATTGACTATATAAGATTGACCGACGCTCGAATAGAAAAGGAGCAATCCCGGCTGAAATCTAAAATAGACGATCTTCGGAAACATCAAGAATTATCGGTGGATTACAGCCTTGAAGCCATAGTTTATTTGGAGGTACTAAATTAATGAACCCCAAGGTTGACATACTTTTCGAAAAAATAAGGAACGAGAATTTATCAAAATATGGCACTGCCGTAGGTGTTTATGGCCCAGTGCTGTTAGCAAACTTATATCCAGATGGCGTTCATTTTATTTACGAACTACTTCAAAATGCTGAAGATGCATGTGAACGGGCAAAGCGGGCTGGAAATAAGAATAAATTTACATGTACTCTAGAACTATCTAAATACCAATTTACGATGAGACATAATGGTATTCTATTTGACGAGAGGGATATTAGTGGGATATGCGGTATCGTTGATGGGACTAAAACCGGGGATGAATCACAGATTGGAAAATTCGGAATTGGATTTAAGTCTTGTTTTGCTTATACCAAATCCCCTCAAATATATAGCGGAGATTACTCATTCTCCATTAATAATTATGTTCTGCCATCACTCATAGCACCAAAGGATAATCTCGAGAAAACAGATACTTTATTTGTCATACCCCTCGATGATATCATCACCAAGACAAATGGAAAAGTCTCCTTGGTCACCAAGGAAACTGCATACCAACAAATAAACAAGAAATTGAGAGAGTTAGGAGCCATAAGCCTCCTGTTTCTTAATAACATCGAACAGATCGATTGGAGTGTTGACAATATCACTCATGGTGTATACCGACGAGATTCTAAGGATATTGGAGAACATACCAAAAAAGTACAGTTAACAACCAGCATAGATAATACTGTGCAATCTACTCAATTTATAGTCTTTAACCGAACTTTTGGGACATCTCGAATGGAGAAAGTAGAAGTCGCTTTTCGTATTTCAAATACAAAAGAAAATCAAGAGAAAATATCTTCTATTTATGAGCCAAAGTTTGCCTCTTATTTCCTGACAAAAGAGCCTACTACTTTAGGATGCATAATCCAAGGACCCTTTTTAACCACTCCAGGAAGAGATTTAATTAACTTTGAAGATGATTGGAATCAAAAACTGATACTCGAAACGGCCATTCTTATTGCCGAAGCCATAACAAAAATCAAAATAATGGGGTTACTTGATGTAAGTTTTCTTAATA
This sequence comes from Bacteroidales bacterium, assembly GCA_003162595.1. Classification (GTDB taxonomy): domain Bacteria; phylum Bacteroidota; class Bacteroidia; order Bacteroidales; family VadinHA17; genus LD21. The sequence continues at coordinate 13,970 of PMNJ01000021.1, forward strand.
CCTTGCCGATAAACAAAGAAAAGTTGGCACTAAATCCCGCTATGATCCCAATCTATCACAAGACCCGAGAAATATTAAATTCAAAAGAAGCATTATTGCCAACAGCTGATGGTCATTTTGTTTCATCTCGGCAAGCGTTACTAGTAAGGGGCAAAGACCTTGTAGAACTGCTAACATCAACTCAGCTTCAACAATTGTTTGGCAGAACAACATGGCTTGATTCAGATATCACAAGGGATGTCAATCCCACCATCAGACAATATTTGATGGAGGAGCTGGAAATTCCGGAGATAGAACCTGAAGAATTCGGAAAAAAATTAACTGAAGAATTTATGTCTAAACAAAGTGACGAATGGATCGTGAAATTATATACATTCCTTAACGGACAACCAGCCCTTTGGAGGGAAAGGAGGGGTAATTCCCCGGAAGGTGTCTTCCGTTCTAAGCCAATTATTAGACTACACAACAATAAACATACAATACCTTTTAATAGTATTGGCAAGCCTCTCGCTTATATCCCGTATCCCGGCTCTACAATAAGTACTTTCCCGACAGTTAAACAAAATTTAATAGATCAACCAGAAACTAAGCTGTTCCTTAGTAATCTTGGTTTGCGACTGCCGGATGTTGTAGATGTAATAATCAAAGAAATTTTGCCCAAATATGGATTACAAGGACAAGGTAAAACTATCACAGTCGATGAGAACAAACAAGATGTTACGCTCATTAGTACGTTTTTAAATATGGCGACCGGAGAGAGAAACGAAGAACTATTGGAGGAATTAAGAAATACCGAATTTTTGTTTGCTGAAAACTATGGAACTCCTAAAAAAGAATATCGAAAACCACCTGAAATCCACATTGGACCTCAATTTACAAAGAATAGCGAATTGGATGTTTACTTCAATGGAGATATTAATCAGTGGAAATTAGATTCAAGATACCTTGATATTGCTAATATAGAAACCCTTGAAAGGTTGGGGTGTAAGTCACAAATATTTGTTCTTCGTAATCCTGCGGATTATTTTGGCTATGTAAAAATTCAAAATCAATATGGTTCACATAGGCGTGGTTTAGATGGATTTGACCCAAACTGCCAAATAGAAGAGTTGGAGTACGTTCTAAAAAACATAACCGCAGAAAGGGCTGAAATAATATGGCGATTACTTAAAAAGAATGGTGACCTAATTCGAGGTATTGTTGAAATTTCGTCACGACAGGACTTTCTTAATGCCCGACAGGATCTGCTATTCTCCGAGATGGGCACATTGCTATCAAAGTATGCTTGGATTCCATCTGCGAATACAGAAGGGAATATTGTTTTTAAGAGACCTTGCGACACTACTATTGTGGAATTACTACCTACTTTTAACGCCAATAGTCAAGATTCGAAAAATATTGCCGATAAACTTAATTTTAAAACTGCACCTGAAGAAACTTATATTGGACAACTTTCAGAAGAAGACAAGACCATCTATTTAGCCATCCGAGGACTTACGCAACAAGATAAGGAGAAGGTTCTAGAATTATTACAAAACTTCAAGACTAATGTGCAAACCGAAGATCCCACCGTCGAGGAAATCGGTAATAGTTTAATGGAGTGCCTTGAAAAAACAGGAAAACTCGATGTTATTGGAGAACAAACAGAAACGGTATGGTCAGGATTATCACCTGAAGAGGAAATAGAGATCAGACAAAAATATGGTCAAAGCATTGCTCAAAACCTAAGAGAGATCAAAGTAAAATTTGGAATTGATCCATCAAGGAAACCCACTGTTATGGGAATTATTGAACCAAAGGAATTCCTTCGTGCGGAATATAAAGGACATTGCCAAATATGCAATACTAAAATTGACTTGGGTACAAACAAAGAACCCTATTTTGAAATACTGCGTATATTCGAAATGCGCAATAAACACTGGTGGACGAATATGGAATTTAACGTTGTATGCTTGTGTCCTAATTGTCATGTCCGTGTTAAGTATGGAGCTAATGATCTTCGAAACATTTGGGTAATCGCTGAACAAATCACAAAAAATCAGGAAGCGCCCCAACAGGTAGAAGAAAGACGTGGAGATTATTATATTATAAGCATAAAAATAGCCAACACAGAACGGCAAATTTACTATTCTCCTGCCCATATGGCAAAGTTAGGCGCTATTGTTAATAAAACAGTCAAATCTTAAAAAATAATATTGCGTTAGACGTGGAAAAGTTGAGTCAATACCTGACTTGTCAAAAGATCTATTTTGAGACCTTTGAAAAACCAAGAAATAATCAATCTGCGACTGCCAGTCTGATGGTGTTCTCTTCAATTGTCCTAATTAAAACTCCTTACCCGGCACGTCGAACACCAGGTGGTATGCCCGCCGCGGCAGGGTTTCTTCTCCAACTGACGCGGGCCATGACTTACCACCGAAACGGAGCCTCTGACTGTTTACAGATGGCTCTTCCCTTATCCCAGGAAAAACCGTCCGCTCCGTCCTTACTGTCCGCTTTAGCTTCAAATCAGGCGGACAGTAGTAAAGAGGGCTTCGTATACTGTCCGCCATACTGTCNNCGATGAATGTGCCTCCGGACGTAAATACCATGGTAAGGGGGGAGTCAGGAACATCCTCATATGGGACATCAGGACTGATTGGGACGGGATTTTCACTGAAATTCTCTATATTTTCTTTCATATGTAAATTTCCTGTAATTTCCTATCCCATTTGTCTCTCTTGTCCCAATTGTTCTTGCTGCCCCTATGAATCAAGCCTTCTATCAATTTAGCTCTTTGCACAATCATTATCATAGGAGAAACGCCTAACTCTGCAAGTTGGACACCAGGTAGTATGACCGCCGCGGCATGGTTTGACTTCCAGTTCATGAGGGCACAAC
>PMNJ01000330.1:0-235 GCA_003162595.1 Bacteroidales bacterium
GAAGGATGCCTGAAATAATATTGCACATACGGGTCATTAAATCCCATCGGTGTTCTCCAGACTAATGTGTCAGGTAAAGCTCTTCTGTAAACTTCAGGATAATCTTTGTAAACCCTGCGCAGCCAGAAAAGATATTCACGGTAGTCAACATTCTTAACCTCCGTTTCATCCATATAAAATGAAGAAACTGTAACTGTTCTTGGTTTGTTATTCCAATCGAACATAACATCCTGAG
>PMNJ01000330.1:275-11253 GCA_003162595.1 Bacteroidales bacterium
GTTTTATGGCTTTTAAGAATACCAAATATAACAATTTTTACTAAATCATTCTTTTTACTCATCAAATATAACTACAATTTAGGGAAATTTATTGTTTTTATTGTATTTCTTTTTTCAACAGTATTTAAACTAAATGCCAGCCCTGTCTGATGCAGAAGCGAAAATGGCAATANNTCTGCCGGCACTGAAAGAAAATCCTGTTTGAATATTCAGGTTTTTTCCATTATCACCTATAACTACGGCATTAATTGACAGGTATTTGCTTTCTATAGCTACTCCTGCTCCTCCACTGATGAATTTTCCCTGTATCTCAAAGTATGTAAGAGGCTGGATTTTTAGATTTTGCGTTTTGTTTAGAGTGAAATCCTCCGACAGGTGGATGAGAAGTTTTCTTTTTAATCTTTCACTGAAATTGCCTGTGGCTGATATATCAGGTTCGGCAAGGTGATTTATTGAAAACCCACCGGTAAACTTCCCTGAGGTAAAGAGAAATCCTGCTCCAATATCAAATACTGTTCTTCCTGATGATGTCAGTATTTCCGAAGAAGGAATTGATACTCCTCCAAGTGGATCAATCTGGTCAGGTAAAATCGCGTTGTCAAAGTTAAATCCCCTGTGGTAAATTGAAGCTGAAAGCCCACCATTAATAAAAAAATCCTTCCCTGCCTGCAAAAAATATGCATAAGATAATCCTCCCCTGAAATCGTTAATAATTCCACCCAGGTAATCATCGGAGAGATATACCCCAGCTCCACCGTGTAATTTGGAAAAATATGAGTCGTATGAAAAATATACAGAATGAAGATTATAATTATTCCCGGGATAAAAGTTAAGATATGACAACCTCAATACCCCGTCTCCACCAACTCCTGCGAGTGAGGGATTATTCATCATCATCATCTGATATCCCGGCCCGGCGTCAGTCTCCTGCCCAAAACAATAAGCAGGCAGTAAGAAGAAATTGATGAATAAAACTATTTTACCTGGGCGCCACAACATATTAAAAATTACTGCAATATCAACGTAATGATGTCGTTATTATTATATTAATCCACGATATACAAAAAAACAAAATAAACTAGCAAACAGAAAGCACATTTCTATCTTTGTCAGTAGAATGAGAAGAGTTTTTCAAATATTGCCGGTATTCCTTTTGCTTTTATCTGCTAAAATTTATTCGCAGAATTCCAAAGATAGCTATTCTTCCTCTTCTAAACTCTCCGAAGGAGTGTGGTTCAGGATTGCAGTGACTTCAGACGGAATATACCGGATCGATTATTCAAAACTTAAACAGCTTGGTTTGGAGAACCCGTCAAATCCGAGGATTTATGGCAATAACACCGGTCAGCTATCATATTATAATGATGCTCCAAAACCCGATGACCTGAAAGAGTTGTCTATTCTCATATCTACAGGAAGTGATGGTGTATTTAATGATGGAGATTATCTTCTGTTTTTCGCAAAAGGAACAGGAAGGTGGAATTTTAACCCTTCAACGGGAGAGTATGATTATCTGCATCACAATTATTCTGACACTGCTTTTTATTTCTTAACCTCGGGCCCAACGCCGGGTAAAAAGATTGCGACTGCTATAGAACCTGACCAACCTGCAAATTACAATTCATCAGAATCAGATGCGCTATTTATACACGAACAGGATATTGTAAACCTGATTCAATCAGGAAGAGAGTGGTTTCAGGAGATTTCAACAGTACATATTGACCCCGGTTTCACTGACATTGTTACTTCAGAAGATGTCAAATACAATATCAGGGTTGCTGCCAGGGCTTCTGTTCCCACCATCTTCCGGTTTTACGAAGGAAACTCACTTCAAAAAAGCATCCAGGTTGATGGAGTTGATCTTATTGATTATACCGGAACATATGCCCAGATTTCAGATTCAACAGGTACGATCAAACCCTCTTCATCATCTCCTGTTTATGATATCACATTCTATAATAATGGTGAGACCGGGGCGCACGGATGGCTTGATTGGATAACTCTGCAGGGAAGAAGATCAAACTCGTTTAACGGCTCAGAAATGCAATATAGTGATTCAAAATCTGTTGCACCCGGTAGGATAACCGGTTTCACGATCAGCAGCCTTAGCAATGATGCTATAATCTGGGATATTACTGATCCTCTCAATGTTAAGCAGATTCAGTATTCCAGAAACGGAGAGAATATCGGTTTTAAAAGTTCTACAGATACACTTAAGACATTTATTGCTTTTACTACAGACAATGAAATTGTACCTTTAATTAAACAGGCTGCTGTTCCGAACCAGGATCTGCATTCGTCTTCACCAGCCGATATGATTATTCTTACTCATCCGTTATTCAGAGCTTATGCCAAAGAACTTGCAGATATTCATCTAAAGGACGACGGTTTGACATCCCTGATCGTTACTCCGGAGCAGATCTACAATGAATTTTCAGGTGGAATACCTGATATTGTGGCAATAAGAAATTTCCTTAGAATGAAATACCTGAAACAGGAAGGCAGCACGCATCCTCTTAAATATCTGTTACTCTTCGGCGATGGTTCTTATGAAAATAAAACGCCTCCTCCCAATAATCCCAATTTCATTCCTACTTATCAGTCACAGAATTCTAATGTGGTTGTTTCTTCCTTTACCTCTGATGATTTTTATGGGCTTCTGGGTGATGGAGAGGGAGAAGCCGATGGTACGGAAGCTATTGGAATCGGACGTTTGCCGGTTTCCGATACCATACAGGCGGGTATAGTCCTTTCAAAGATTAAAAGATATCTCGATCCTGTAAATATGGGCGACTGGAAAAATGTAATATGTCTTTCTGCTGATGATGAAGATGGCAATACTCATATGTCTGATGCTGAAGGTCTTGCGGCCGTTATTAATGATAGTGTACCTGCTTATAATATTGATAAAATCTATCTTGATGCCTTCCCTCAGGTTACTACAGTCAATGGACAATCCTATCCGGAAGTGAACAAAGCAATCAACGATCGCATCAATTCAGGATGTCTTATTTTCAACTATACCGGACATGGAAACGCAGAATGGTCTTGCTGCTGAAAGGGTAGTAACAACAGAAGATATTAATTCCTGGAAAAACGGGGGGAAACTTCCTCTTTTTATTACTGCTACATGCGAATTCAGCCGTTTCGATAACATTGATATTAATTTAGTAACCCGGCAAATGACAAATAAACCCTCGGGCGGGGAAATGGTCCTTCTGAATAAAGATGGCGGTGGTATTGCGTTAATGTCTACAACAAGAGTTGTATATTCCGGTCCAAATTATGATCTGAACAGGAATATATTCAGTTGCGCTTTTAATCATGATGAATCAGGCAATCCTCTTTGTTTCGGAGACATAATTAAGATTGCAAAAAACAACTCTGGATCAGGCCCGAACAAAAGGAACTTCACCCTGCTTGGTGATCCGGCTTTAAAGCTTGCTTATCCTTACCATGGAAAGCGTCATTACAGACTCAGTTAATAATGTTTCAGTTAATGATAAGATTGACAGTCTGAAAGCGCTTTCTCTTGATCACAATTACAGGACATATAGAAGATCCTTTCGGAAATCCGCTTAACACTTTCAATGGGATCGTATCTCCAATCGTTTATGATAAACCAACTAAAATAAGGACCCTGGCTAACGACGGAGGGGAAAGCATGACTTTCAACATCAGGAACGATATTCTTTTTAGTGGCAAGACAATGGCAAAAAACGGCAGATTCAGATTTACATTTATTGTTCCCAGGGATATTAATTATTCATTCGGCCTGGGGAAAATCAGCTATTATGCCAATGATGATAAGGCAGATATGAATGGGAGTTTCAACGATATAATTGTAGGAGGTTTCATCAAATCCCTCACGGTTGATAATGAGGGTCCTGATATTAAGTTATTTATGAACGACACACTCTTCAGAGATGGTGGAATAACAGACAGCAATCCCAGGCTCTCTCGCAATAATAAATGATCAGGCCGGAATCAATACAACGGGATCAGGAATCGGACACGATTTAACTGGATTCCTCGATAATGACCCTGACAGATCATTTGTACTTAAACAGTTATTTTGAGAATGATTTCGACAACTATATGAAAGGAACGAATTAATTATGTTCTGTCAAGGGTTGAATGAAGGCAGTCATTCTGTTACAGTAAAAGCCTGGGACAATTTTAATAACTCTTCAGAAAAAACTATTTCATTCCGGGTGGTAACAGGTGGAAAATTTGTGCTCAGTAAACTTTTTAATTATCCTAATCCATTCTTCCGATAAAACCAATATAAGTCTGGAACATAACAGACCCGATAATGAATTATCTGTAACGATAAATATCTTTAATATCGATGGAAGAATAATAAAAATCATAAAGACAAAGGTAGAATCTACAGGCTATAATCTGCCACCTGTAGTTTGGGATGGTAACAATGATGGAGGAAGAAAAGTCGCAGGTGGAATCTATCCGTATACAATTACTATTATTACCGGAAACGGAGAGACTGCAAGGGCTTCAGGCCGAATGATCATTTTGTGACAGTTACACAATATTAAGGTCAAAAATTAGTTTTATCTTTGTAAATTAGAAGAATGAAAAAAATCATAATGAAGAAAAGGATAGTTGCAGTAGTTTTATTCCTTCTAGCGCTTTCAGGGACAACATTAATATTTTCTCAACAGAGCTCCGGACAGCTTAATGCGATACAGACGGTTGTTCCATTCCTTATTATAGCTCCCGATTCAAGAGCAGGAGCAATGGGTGATGCAGGTGTTGCCACATCACCAGATGTTTATAGTATGCATTGGAATCCCTCTAAATTTGCTTTTATCGATGGGAATGCCGGATTAGGTATTTCATATTCTCCCTGGCTCAGAAATCTTGTTCCAGATATAAATATCGCATATCTTGCCGGGTATAAAAGAATCGACACCAAACAGGTTTTTTCTGCAAGCCTTATATATTCTTCGCTCGGCCCTGTACCATTCACCGATGAATTCGGGAACCTTCAACGTACATTCAATCCTAACGAATTTGCAGTCGATGCAGGTTATTCAAGATTATTTACAGAACATCTTTCCGGAGGAATCGCTTTCAGATTCATATATTCCAACTTAACAGGAGGAACTTTCTCCGGAGGAGTTGCCACAAAACCTGGAATTTCATTTGCAGCCGATATTTCAGGATATTACCAGAAAAAGATAACTGTTATAAATAAAGACGGGCAACTTGGATTTGGCCTTAATTTCTCAAACATCGGAACAAAGATGAGTTACTCAACTATGCAAACAGCTGATTTTATTCCGATGAATCTGCGCCTTGGAACATCTGCAACAATTAACCTGGATAATTATAATAAAATTACAGCATCACTGGACCTGAATAAACTTCTGGTTCCAACACCTCCAATTTATAGCAGCACAACTCCCGATAGTATTATCAAAGGTAAAGATCCGAATGTCTCAGTACCAGTTGCAATCTTCCAGTCATTTTTTGATGCCCCGGGAGGGTTTAAAGAAGAATTTCATGAAATTACTTATTCTTTTGGAATTGAATATTGGTATAATAATCAGTTTGCTCTCAGGTGTGGCTATTTTTATGAAGATCCGACAAAAGGTAACCGGAAATACTTCACTGCAGGGGCAGGTTTCAGACTGAAAGCATTTACACTCGATTTCTCCTATCTCATGCCGGTAGCACAGAATAATCCTCTAGCTCATACCTTGCGGTTTTCCATCGCTTTTGATTTCAATTCATTAAGAAATGCCAGCAGATCGAAGGGATGAGTATCAGGATAGGTCAGGGAATTGATTTTCACCAGCTTAAAACAGGATTAGATTTATGGCTGGGAGGTGTGAAGATACCTTCCGAAAAAGGTTGTATGGCTCACTCCGACGGTGACGTGTTGCTTCATGCAATATGCGACGCCCTTCTTGGTGCCGCCGGATTAAAGGATATAGGATATTATTTCCCCGATACAGACAACAAGTATAAAAATATCGACAGTAAAATATTGTTGAAAAAGACCTTTGACCTGATCAGACAAAAAGGATACAGTGTGAACAATATAGACACCACAATCTGCCTTGAGAATCCTAAAGTATCTCCTTTTATTCAGGAAATGAAAAAGACTATATCAGCAATCGTTGAAACGGAACCCGACGATGTAGCGGTTAAAGCTACCACCACAGAAAAACTCGGATTCACCGGAAGAGAAGAGGGAATCGTAGCAATTGCAGTTGTACTTCTTACTATTTAACTTGCACCGCATACAGCACACCTCACGCCTCTTTAAATACTTCATCAATTATCTCATCATCTGCAATATATGGGATAGTCACTTTTAGACCAGGTGTCCTTTCCATCTCTCTTCTCAGGGTAATCATAGCTCCCTTGTTCCGTGCCCAGCTGCGACGTGCTATTCCATTGTTGACATCCCAGTGAAGCATCATCCTGAGTCTTCTTTCTGTCTCAGGTGTACCATCAAGCATCATACCAAATCCCCCGTTTATAACCTCGCCCCACCCTACTCCGCCTCCATTGTGCAAAGATACCCAGGTAGCACCCCGGAAAGAATCACCAATTACATTCTGAACAGCCATATCGGCTGTGAATTTTGATCCGTCATAGATATTTGAAGTCTCCCTGTAAGGCGAATCGGTTCCCGAAACATCGTGATGATCTCTTCCTATCACTACAGGTGCCGAGATTTTACCTTTTGAAATTGCATCATTGAATGCAGCGGCAATTTCCATCCTTCCTTCAGCATCAGCATAAAGAATGCGCGCCTGCGAACCCACTACTAACCTGTTTTCGGCCGCTCCCTTAATCCAGTGAATATTATCGTTCATCTGTTGTTTTATCTGATCCGGCGAATTCTTAATTAATTCTCCGAGTGTCTCAATGGCAATTTTGTCAGTCACTTCAAGATCTGCAGGCTTATTTGAACAGCAAACCCATCTGAACGGACCAAACCCGTAATCAAAACACATTGGTCCCATAATATCCTGAACATAAGACGGATACTTAAACTCACCATCTTTTTTCAGGACATCTCCGCCGGCCCTTGAAGCTTCAAGGAGAAATGCATTACCATAGTCAAAAAAATATGTCCCTTTCGAAGTATGCCGGTTTATTGCCTCGACCTGTCGTCTTAAAGATTTGTGAACTTCATCCTTAAATTTTTCAGGATCTTCTGACATCATCCTGTTTGATTCCTCAAAACTTAGTCCGGCAGGATAATAGCCACCTGACCATGGATTATGAAGAGAGGTTTGATCAGAACCCAGATCCACATAAATATTTTCATCTGCAAATTTTTCCCAAACATCAACAATATTGCCTTCATAGGCAATTGATGTAACCTCTTTAGATGCAGTTACTTCCTTTACCCGTTTAACAAGACTATCCAAATCCGAAAAGACCTCATCGACCCAACCCTGGGAATGTCTTGTCTTTATTGCCTTCGGATTTATTTCAGCTATCACTGAAATTATGCCTGCAATACCAGCGGCTTTTGGCTGAGCCCCAGACATACCACCAAGACCGGATGATAGAAAGAGTTTACTTTTTTTAGCCTCACCTGATTTACTGATCATTCTGACTGCGTTAAGAAGAGTAATTGTTGTTCCGTGAACAATACCCTGAGGTCCGATATACATGTAAGAACCTGCCGTCATCTGGCCATACTGTGAAACGCCCAGTGCATTAAATTTTTCCCAGTGATCCTGTGAGGAATAATTTGGGATCACCATTCCATTGGTAACAACCACCCTCGGGGCATCTTTCGGCGAAGGAAAGAGGCCAAGCGGATGACCGGAATAGATCACAAGAGTCTGCTCATTGGTCATCTCCGAAAGGTATTTCATAGTTAACCGGTATTGGGCCCAGTTTTGAAAAACCGCCCCGTTGCCTCCATACGTGATAAGTTCGTGAGGATGCTGGGCGACAGTTATATCCAGGTTATTGGAGATCATCAGCATAATTGCTGCCGCTGCAGGTGAACGGGAAGGAAAATCATCAATATGGCGCGCTTTTATTTCATAATCAGGCCTGAACCTGTACATATATATTCTTCCATAGGTTGCCAGTTCATCAGCAAATTCCCCCGCAAGAACAAGATGAAATTTTTCGGGAAAATATCTCAGGGCATTCTTTATTGCAAGCCGTTTTTCAGCACTATTCAGTACCTCTTTTCTCTTAGGTGCATGATTAATATCCCGATCGTAAGATTTAAGCACAGGGAGTTCAGAAGGTATTCCTTCTACTACCAGTTTTTTGAATTCAGCAGAGGTCATAATTTAAGATTGTGAATTATTATGTAAAGTTAGTAAAAACAAAAAAGCCGACCTTTATAGGGTCAGCTTTCTTTATTTTGTCCGGCCTTCTACAAGTGCCCCTCTTTTATAATTTCATCGTCAACAAGAATTCGTCCGCAATATTCACATACAATAATCTTCTTTCTCGATTTAATATCAAGTTGTCTCTGAGGGGGTATCTGATTAAAGCAACCGCCGCAGGCATCCCTTTGTACCGGAACTACAGCAAGGCCATTTCTGGCATTTGAACGGATCCTTTTATAAGCTGTAAGCAGTCTATCTTCAATGATTGCCTCAACTTTTTCAGATTTTTTATAGAGACCTTCTTCCTCTTTCTGAGTATCGGAAATAATCTCATCGAGTTCTGATTTTTTGTTTTCAAGATCTGACTTGCGGTCAGCAAAAGTGGTCTCAGAATCGGCAATAACCAATTTCTTTTCTTCAATAAGAAAATTGAATTCCCTGATTTTCTTATTGAACAGTTCAATCTCCAGGTTTTGATATTCAATTTCTTTCGAAAGTGAGTCAAATTCTCTGTTGTTGCGTACGTTTTTTTGCTGCTCTTCATATTTTTTTATAAGTGATTCAGCATCGGTAATCTCATTATTCTTCTTTATAACCGATTTTTCAAGGTTCTCTACTTCATCTTTCAGATTGCCTAACCTTGTCTCAAGCCCTGCTATCTCATCCTCCAGATCCTGTACCTCAAGAGGTAATTCTCCTCTTAACGTCTTGATTTTATCTATCTCTGAATCAACTAATTGTAAACCATATAATGCTCTTAATCTTTCTTCTACAGAAATTTCAGATTCATGTGATTTTGCTTTTTCCATCGTTAAAAATAATTTATCGGATTCGTATTTGTTTCAGAAAACCGGACTGCAAATTTAGGGAATTTTTTAATAATTAGGCTTTTTAATATTTCTCCTGAAAATTTTTCAGTTTCAAAATGCCCGGCATCCACTAATAATATCTTATTCTCAGTACTAAAAAAATCGTGATATTTAATATCGGCAGTTACAAATACTTCGGCTCCGGAACAAATTGCAAGGTTTAGCAGAGATGCACCCGAACCGCCGCAAAGGGCTACTTTTCTTATTGGTTTTCCTGTCGGTTTAGAGTACCTTATCCCCTTTGACTCAAAAACGGAAGAGACAAGTTTTAAAAAATCATTTTCTGATAAAGGATTACGAAGTGTTCCGACACATCCTAACCCAATGCCGGCATTTTTATTTTTAAGCGCATAAAGATCATAAGCTACTTCTTCGTAAGGATGAGCTCCAAGGAGAGCCTTTGTTACTTTATCTGTAAGATGAGAAAACAATATGGTTTCAAAGCGGATTTCTTTCTCAAAATGAATCTTTCCTTTTTCACCCCTGAATGGTTTTGCCATTTCATTCGCCCTGAAACTGCCTGTCCCGGGAGTTGTGAATCCACATTGGTCATAATTTCCTATAAAACCTGCTCCTGCTTCAAAAAGTGCGTTCCTCACAGCGTCAAGATGTGATTCGGGAATGTAGGTAACAAGCTTCATTAATCTGTTCTCAGAAGGTGACAATACGGATATTTCTTCCAGACCAATCTTTTCTGCCATCATTCTGCTGACTCCATTATTGAGCACATCCAGGTTCGTGTGAGCAGAATAAACAGCAATATCGTTCTTAACAGCTTTATATAAAATCCTCTCAGTAAATGATTTGCCTGTCAGGCTCTTAATAGGGTTAAAAATAAGAGGATGATGTGAAACCAATACATCACATTTATAAGAAATAGCTTCATTAATAACCTCCTCAGTAATATCAAGTGTGATCATCGCGGAAGATATCTCTCTTTCGGGTGAGCCGATCTGCAGTCCTGCATTATCATACCCTTCCTGAAATGAAAGGGGAACTGCTGTATCGATATATGAACAAAGATCTTTTAGTTTCATAAATGTTTTTCTCTGTGTATTTTTGTGTCAGTTCTTTTTTGCCTCTCCCTAAATCCATCTCCCAGGAGAGAGAGACTTAATGTATCTATAGTTTTTCTTCACCCCCTTCGCTCCTGGGAGAAGAGTGCAAGGTGGATGAGGCACAAAGGAAAGACAGGATTCTACTTAGAAAAGTTAAATATTATCCCTTATATCGAGAAGCATGGATTTTATATTCTGAAGTGATTCGTTGATCTCATATTTATATTCCGTTTCATCCCACTTTACCGCCAGTTTCTTCTTAGCGCCAGAGAGAGTCATACCTTCATCTTTCACAAGATGATGGAGTATTTTAAGGTTCTTAATGTCGGCCGGAGTAAAAAGCCTGTTACCTTTTTTGTTTTTCATGGGTTTGAGAATATCGAACTCATTTTCCCAGAAACGAATAGTAGAGACCGGCACCTCAAGCATTTCAGCTACTTCCCCTATTGAATAATAGAGTTTTTCGACTTTTCTTTCTTTGTAAGGCATAACAGTTATTTTTAAGAGATTTCATCCACTGATAACATATAATTTGTTACCGCGACCAACATCTGCAAATATGTTGCAAAAAAATCCTAATCAAAAGACTGACCGGTTTTGGATGCAATCTCAATCATTTTTTCATATTCTGCTGAAGAGAGATCTTCGAAATAATAGTTGACAGGATCAACATTTATACCATTCAGTTTTATTTCATAATGAAGATGGT
>PMNJ01000088.1 GCA_003162595.1 Bacteroidales bacterium
TATAAGCTTGAAGAAGAAGGTGATCTTCAGGGTAAAATTGTCTCGGTTAGTAAAGAAGGAACTGTTGATGAAAAAAACCTTCCGCTTGACCTTTCAATGACAAAAACTGTCATCGCGATGTTATCTGCAGCAATAATCGGACTTTTATTATTTCTGGCAATGGCAAGGTCATATAAAAAAACCGGCATCAGTTATCCGAAAGGAATTCAGAGTTTTCTTGAACCGGTCATCCTTTTTGTCCGCGACGATATTGCAATACCGAATCTTGGGCCTCATAAATTTGAAAAATACATGCCATATCTCCTTTCGGCATTCTTCTTTATTTTGATCAACAACATAATGGGGCTAATTCCATTTCCTCCCCCTTTCGGGGCAAATGTAACCGGGAACATTGCAATAACATTTGTACTGGCCTGTTGCACATTTATTGTCATACAGGTCAGTGGTAATAAATCATATTGGACACATGTATTCGCACCTCCAGGAGTTCCGATATGGCTACTACCTATTATGATTCCTGTAGAAATAATAGGGTTATTTTCCAAACCCTTCGCGCTTATGATAAGGTTATTCGCAAATATGTTAGCCGGGCATATTGTTGTGTTAAGTCTTGTAGCACTGATATTTATTTTTGGTACCCTTGCACTGGCACCGGTATCAATTTTCTTCGTCATTTTTATGGACTTCCTTGAACTTCTGGTAGCATTTCTACAAGCATATATATTTACCCTGCTTTCAGCATTGTTTATCAGTCTGGCAGTTCAGGAAAATCATTAGAATTTTTGTTTAACTTAATATTAAAATCATGACAGGTACATTAGCAGCAGTAGGAGCAGGTCTCGCAGTAATAGGAGCGGGGCTTGGTATTGGTAGAATTGGAGGATCGGCTATGGATGCAATTGCACGGCAGCCGGAAGCATATTCGAAGATACAGATTGCTATGATCATTTCAGCCGCCCTTATTGAAGGAGTTGCTTTGTTCGCAGTTGTTATTGCTCTTATCAAGTAATTGGAATTTTTGAAGCCTGCAACGGTTGGTTGCAGCGCTTCATTTTTTTGGAATCGTTAAAATAATTTATATGGTATTATTAGCAAATAGTCTCACTACTCCTGCAATAGGAACCCTTTTTTGGTCAGTTATTATTTTTGTCCTGTTTTTCCTGATCCTGACAAAATTTGCCTGGAAACCGATTCTTTCTGCAGTGAAAGCAAGGGATGAGATGATAAAAGGCTCTCTTGAATCTGCCGCCAAAGCAAGAGAAGATATGCTAAAACTTCAGAGTGATAACGAAGCAATTCTTCGCAAAGCGAGAGAAGAACGCGAAAATATTCTGAAGGAAGCACGTGATGTTCGCGATAAGCTTATTTCAGAAGCAAAAGGAAAGGCAACAGAAGAAGCTGAAAAACTTATTGAAAAAGCAAGAGCAGGGATTGAAAACGAAAAACTCAAGGCGCTCTCTGAAATTCATGATCAGGTTGCAACTCTTTCAGTTGAAATTGCATCGAAACTGCTGGGAGAACAGCTAAAGAAGTCAGGTGAACAGGAAAAACTGATTGACAGTTACCTTAAAGAGGTTGATTTCAATAAAAACTAGAAAGCCCGATCTGTAATGAACAATAGCAAAATATCTGTAAGGTACTCAAGAGCATTATTTCAGTCAGCTCTCGGAAAAAAGATACTTGACAAGGTCAATCAGGATATGATTTTTATATCAGAGATCTGTAAGTTGCCGGAGACAAAAGAGTTCCTTCAAAGCCCAATTATTGTTCCCTCAAAAAAAGAAGCTGTATTTCACAAAATACTTGGTGATAACGTCGAAAAGATCACTCTTTCGCTGATCGACCTGATTGTGAAAAACGGGAGGGAAAGCTTCATTCCCGCAATTGCACGGGTATTTATCCACGAAACAAAGAAATACAAGGGAATCACGGAATCTGTCCTTACTACGGCAGTTAAAGTTGATGATAAAGTTAAAAAGCAGATAACTGAACTTATTTCGGATGTCTTCAAGACTAAAGTTGAACTTAAAGAAAATATTGATCCTGAAATAGTGGGTGGCTTTATTCTGCAGATTGATGACAATTACATAGATGCCAGTATAAAGAATAAACTACGTAAAATAAGAAAAGAATTAATTGGAAGTGTTATTACTTCCAGATAGAAGAATATAAAAATTAAAGCTTTTAAGAAGAGACAATATGGCAAATATTAAACCAGCAGAAGTTTCAAAAATTCTTCGGCAACAACTCGAAGGAATACAGACCGGAGTTGAACTTGAAGAGGTTGGAACTGTGCTTGAGGTTGGTGATGGGATTGCCCGTATTTACGGACTTTCAAATGTAGAATCGAATGAGCTGATCCAATTTGAAAATGGGATGGAAGCTATTGTTCTAAACCTTGAAGAGGATAACATCGGAGCGGTACTTCTTGGTCCTACGGAAGAGATAAACGAAGGTGACATCGTAAAGAGAACAGGAAGAATTGCATCTCTCGGTGTTGGTGAAGGTCTGTTAGGCAGAGTAATATCTCCTTTAGGAATACCCCTCGACGGAAAAGGCCCGATACAAGGTGAACTTTTTAATCTCCCTTTTGAAAGAAAAGCTCCCGGGGTTATCTTCCGCCAACCGGTAAGACAACCACTCCAGACAGGTATCAAAGCAATAGATGCAATGATTCCGATCGGTCGCGGACAGAGAGAACTGATAATCGGCGACAGACAGACCGGTAAAACAGCCATTGCGATAGATACTATTATTAATCAGAGAAGTAACTTTGAAAAAGGGAAACCGGTTTATTGTATTTATGTCGCTATCGGACAAAAAGGTTCGACGGTTGCCAATATAGCAGCAACACTTGAAGAACATGGCGCCCTTGCATATACAGTTATAGTGCTTGCCACTGCTTCCGACCCGGCTGCCTCACAATTCTATGCTCCGTTTGCCGGTGCTGCAATCGGTGAATTTTTCCGCGATTCGGGTCGTGATGCCCTTATCATTTACGATGACCTTTCCAAACAGGCAGTATCGTACAGGGAAGTCTCTCTTCTTCTTCGTCGTCCTCCAGGACGTGAAGCATATCCCGGAGATGTTTTCTACCTGCATTCCAGACTTCTGGAAAGAGCAGCAAAAATCATTGAATCAGATGAAGTTGCACAGAAAATGAATGATCTTCCGGAAGTCATCAGACATATGGTAAAAGGAGGCGGATCGCTTACAGCTTTACCAATTATTGAAACCCAGGCAGGTGATGTTTCAGCATATATTCCTACCAATGTAATTTCAATTACTGATGGACAGATATTTCTCGAGTCGAGCCTTTTCAACTCCGGTGTCCGTCCTGCAATTAATGTTGGAATTTCAGTATCCAGGGTGGGAGGAAATGCCCAGATTAAGGCTATGAAAAAGATCGCAGGAACCCTGAAAGTTGATCAGGCACAATATCGTGAACTGGAAGCATTCTCCAAATTTGGTTCCGATCTCGACGCATCCACTCTGGCAATACTGAACAAGGGAGCTAAAAACGTTGAAATCCTTAAGCAGGGTCAGTATGCTCCAATACCAATTGAAAAGCAGATAGCAATTATATATTGCGGAACGATGGGACTTTTGAAAGATGTTCCGATAAATAAAGTAAAGAGTTTCGAAAGCGAATTTATTGAGTTACTTGAACTTAAACACCAGGATACTCTTGATAGCCTTCGTGAAGGTATACTAAATGATGATATCACTAAAGTTCTTGAAAAAGTTGCTTCGGATTTGGTTATTAAATACCGCATACAATAGGCAGGATAACCTGATNNAGGCCTTATGCAAATAAATTACACGAACTGCTGGTTGATCTTTCACTAAGCCTTTCAGACTCCGAAATTGAGAACATTTATGGAAGGGTGTCCCCTCCTGAAAAAATCCTTATTGTTGTTATCACTTCTAACAGGGGTCTCTGCGGGGCTTTCAATACAAATGTCATAAATGAAACAAGAAGGATCATTTCAGAAAAATACCCTGACCAGCTAAGAAAAGGAACCCTGAGGCTTTTGACGATTGGGAAAAAGGGATTTGATTATTTCAGAAAACAGAAAATACCTATGCTTCCGGAACAAAATAATTTNNCTGGTTACTGAACAGATTATGAAAAGTTTCACATCTTTGGAATTCGACAGGGTAGAGCTGATTTATAACCAGTTCAAAAATGCTGCGGTGCAAAATCTTACAAATGAAGTATTCCTTCCTGTTGAGGCAGTTCCGTCAGGAAAAGTTAAAGCAAATCCGGTTGATTACATTTATGAACCGGATAAAGAAGAAATAATCCAGGAACTGATTCCAAAATCATTAAAAATTCAAGTTTATAAGGCAGTTCTTGATTCGTTTGTTGCTGAACATGGCGCAAGAATGACAGCTATGCACAAGGCAACTGACAATGCAACAAGTATGATCCGCGATATGACACTTCAGTATAACAAGGCAAGACAGGCTGCCATAACAAATCAGATACTCGAAGTTGTAAGTGGCGCAGAAGCGCTTAGAGGTTAAAATTATTTGATTATCAGGTTGTAAAACGCCCAAAATGTACACTCAGGCTGATCTGAAAAAATTAGTCAATAAGGCTATTCTAAATCTTTCCTATAACGAGGAAGCTGAAAAACTTAATGATCCTGTTAAATATATTCTTTCAATCGGTGGAAAAAGATTAAGACCGGTATTAGCCCTTATGGCCTGCAACCTATATAATGATAAAATTGATGAAGCAGTAATTCCTGCAATGGGCCTTGAAGTGTTTCATAACTTCACACTGGTCCATGATGATATTATGGATCATGCTCCTGTAAGAAGGAACTTACCTACAGTGCATAGCAAATGGAACCTTAACCAGGCAGTTCTGTCGGGTGATGTAATGGCATTTATTGCAAACGATTGTTTTTTACAAACACCGCCGCAGTACCTGCTGAAAGTTTTCAGAGTGTTTAATAAGGCTGCTATTGAAGTATGCGTTGGTCAGCAGCTTGACATAGATTATGAAAAAGCAACTATAGTTTCTCACGANNCTATATGAGTTTGGAAAAAACCTGGGTCTTGCATTCCAGATTCAGGATGACCTTCTGGATGTTTATGGAGATATTAAAGTATTCGGCAAAATTATGGGAGGAGACATCATCTCCAATAAAAAAACCTTTATGCTTGTTAAGGCACTTGAAATTGCTTCAATAGAACAGGCAAAGCAACTACATGAACAATTTTCTTTGAAAGAATTTGACCCGGAAATCAAAGTAAAAAAAGTTGTTGATTTATATGATCAGCTGAATATTAAGAATATCTCGGAAAGATTGGCTAATGATTATATTAATACTGCCTTCAGTCTGCTTGATAAAATAGGTGTAATAAATGAAAGAAAAACAGAACTGGTTAATATTGGCAACTCACTTATAGGAAGAGATAGCTGAACTATAATATATCGGTATTTTCGTGCTTCTTCATCCAGTCAATATCCAAAAGTATTCCAGTGTTCAGCATAAACTGACTATATTGTTTATTTAAAACATATTTTGCCTCTCCGTAAAGATAGATTTGTTTCGTCGTTTTTACATATGTTCCTATTCCCAGGTTAAGGCCAAAAACATCTCTTTTCTCTCTGTATGTGGCTGATCTTTCGAAAGATTCCTTTTCCCATGCGACCAGTAAATCCGGACCAGCAAGGCCATAAAACTGAAATCTGTCGAGCCAATTGAAAACATAGTGGATGTTAATGTCAAACATCATCGAAGAGATAGTTGTTTTATAAAGCTGATTATTTGTTATGTGAGGATAGAAAAAGGTGAAATCAGGAGAAAACTGAAGCGGGCCGGATATTTCATGAATATGTTTTAAAGATATAGCGATCACCCCGCTCTTGTTTGCAGTCGTTGTTTGTCCGTTAAACTGGAAACCACTGCTCAGAGCAAGACCTCCGCCAATTTTTGTGAATTGAGCGTTTGCTCCAGAAAAGACATAGAAGATTAAAAGAGCAGTAACAAAGAGCTTTTTCATAGTGTGGTTTATACGTTTGGGGTATATCTTTTCCCTGGGTGAAAGAGATAATTATTCTGTTTTTTCCAACTTGTATTTTTTCTTCTGGCCAATATTCAGAATCGCTCCCGCGTTAATAATAAACTGATTATACCTGTTGTTGAAAACATATTTTATTTCACCATAGATATCGAATTTTTCAGTTATTTTAATAAAAGTCCCTGCTCCAAGATTAATCCCAGGTGCATTATCGCTCTCTTTGAATACAGGAAGTCCCTGGGACGAATATTTATTATTTGCAAATATTATATCAAGTCCGGCTAGACCGTAAAATTCAAACCTTTCAGAAGCGTTTAGAACATAGTGGCCATCCAGATCAAACATCATTGAAGATATTGTTTGTTTCGACACCAGGTTTTCAGTTACACGCGGTAAGAAAAAAGTAAAAGAGGGAGAAATATAAAAAGGTTCACTAATCTTATAGATGCTTTTAATTGAAATTCCAACAGAACCGCTCTTGTTTTCAGTCAATGATTGTTCATGAAACCGGAAACCGTTGCTAAACGCCAGGCCAACACCTATGTTTGTAAACTGACCATTTGCCATAGTAAGCAGAGAAACAATTAAAAGGAATGTCACAAAAAACTTTTTCATGAACTTTTTTTAATTTATTTGATATCTGACTTCATAGGTTATAACAATAAAGATAAATAAATGAAACATAGGACAAACAGAATCTTACAAAGAAATTAAAAAAGGGATAATCGGGAAACTTAAATCGGTTTTCAACAATAAGTTATTTAAAATGGCTAAATATCAATTATTTAATAACANNTTTAGTCTATTATTATTCATTCCCGATACTCAAATATTATTATTATCAATATTATATATCTATTCCAGCTTGTAGAAGAAATGTGTATAAAGAGTAGTCCCCCAAAGTGGAAGGGGCCAGGTTGAGCGAAGGCCACTGTGGCAGTCTGGCTCCTTCGCTAAAATTGCCTACCAGGCAATTTTTTAACGCTCGGGGGAAAATGAAAGGTGGGAAAAGTCCGGTGGAAACAACATAAAATCTGTTACATAAATTCTGAAGTATAATACTGTGGCGGATGAGGGATCTCATTCCTCAATACATATTTTATTAAAAAGCTATTCTTTTTGACAAAACTGATTTTATAGGGATATAAGTCGGGTTAAAACACAAAAATTATTAATTTTGTCTCTTCCTGAAAACTTAAATAAATAACTTATATATATGTCACAGAATACCGGGAAAATCAGCCAGATCATCGGACCAGTGGTTGATGTTACTTTTGAAAAGCAAGGTTTTGATATGCCTGACATTTATGACGCTCTTGAAATAAAGAGAGACGACGGCACTCATCTTGTTGTTGAATGTCAGCAGCATATAGGTGAAAGAACAGTCCGGACAATTGCCATGGATTCTACCGACGGTCTTCGCAGGGGAATGGAAGTTGTTGCAACCGGATTGCCAATTACTATGCCAATTGGCGAACAGATCAAAGGCCGGCTAATGAATGTTACAGGAGAAGCTATTGATGGAATAGGTTTTCTGGATAAGAAAGGGGGATACCCTATTCACAGGAAACCACCTAAGTATGAAGATCTTTCTACAGAAAAAGAGGTATTGTACACGGGAATTAAAGTAATTGACCTTATTGAACCTTATTCAAAAGGGGGTAAAATTGGTCTCTTTGGTGGTGCAGGCGTTGGAAAAACTGTTGTCATCCTTGAATTGATCAATAATATTGCAAAAACATATTCCGGATTATCAGTGTTTGCAGGTGTCGGTGAAAGAACAAGGGAGGGTAATGATCTTCTCCGCGATATGCTTGAAGCTGGTGTAATAACTTACGGTGAAAAATTCCTTGAGAATATGAAATCGGGTGGCTGGGATCTTTCTACAGTTGATATGGATGCCCTTAAAGAATCAAAACTGTCGCTTGTGTTTGGACAGATGAACGAACCTCCCGGAGCAAGAGCAAGAGTTGCTCTTTCGGGTCTCTCCGTTGCGGAGTATTTCAGGGATGGTGACGAAAAAAGCGGTGGAAGAGATATCCTGTTTTTTATGGATAATGTTTTTCGGTTTACGCAGGCAGGTTCTGAAGTTTCAGCCCTGCTGGGCAGGATGCCTTCTGCAGTTGGTTATCAGCCGACTCTTGCGACCGAAATGGGTGTGATGCAGGAACGTATTACCTCAACCAAACACGGTTCAATTACCTCGGTTCAGGCGGTATATGTACCGGCCGATGACCTTACTGATCCTGCTCCGGCTACAACATTCGCCCACCTCGATGCTACAACCGTTTTAAGCAGGAAAATTTCTGAGCTTGGTATATATCCTGCTGTGGATCCGCTTGACTCAACCTCAAGGATACTCAGTGTTGAGAACGTTGGTGAAGCACACTATAATTGTGCACAAAGAGTAAAAGAGTTGCTGCAGCGTTATAATGAATTACAGGATATTATTGCCATTCTTGGTATGGATGAACTATCCGAGGAAGATAAACTGGTTGTTCACCGTGCAAGAAGGGTACAGCGATTTCTTTCACAACCCTTCCATGTGGCTGAACAATTCACCGGAATAAAAGGCGCATTGGTTTCAATTGAAGATACAATTAAGGGATTCAATATGATTATAGAGGGAAAGGTGGACCAGTATCCCGAATCGGCATTTATGCTGGTTGGTACTATCGAAGACGCTATTGAAAAAGGTGAAAAAATACTTGCTCAATCAAAATAATTGGCTTGTTGCGAAACTTCTGTTTATTAATAAGTTGTAATGAAAATAGAGATTATAACACCTGACAAAAAAATTTTTGAAGGGGAAATTAAATCGGTCAGGGTCCCGGGGAAAAAAGGATCATTCCAGGTATTAAAGGATCATGCGCCAATTATCTCTACACTCGAAAATGGTTTTGTCTGGATAGTCGATCAGGAAAACAATGAAATAAAATATGAGATCAGCGGAGGAGTTATTGAAGTAAAAGC
>PMNJ01000013.1 GCA_003162595.1 Bacteroidales bacterium
AGAGTCCCCTATTTTGGCACTGTTGGAAATGCTGACGACACCCCTTATACTGCACGAATATTTGTACATTTAATCTTTGTACATGACAAAAAAACGCTAACGCGTTGATTGTTAATATAATATATAATAAATGTTAATAAAAACATGTTCTTTTATTAGGAAAAGACCATGATATTCAATTAGTTGGAATTGATTTACCAAAACAATTTCCGACAATGAAAATCAAGGTTGAAAACAAAGTTACAATTTTCTAAGATACGTCAAAAGAGTTCTTAGGTGACAAAATGAATCTGGCATGTGTAAAGTTCTTTGGCTTATTTATCAGTGCGTTATGCAAGGTGCAGACTGTCTGCTTCGAAAAACTGGCCTGTGGTTTTGACTCCAATGCTAAAGCTGACTCGTCATTGCGTAGGATCCAGAGATTTATATCGGAGTATTCGCTGGACTCAGACCTGATTGACAAGTTTATATTTTCTCTGCTGCCACATGAACCACCATACAGGTTGGTTTTAGACAGGACAAACTGGAAGTTCGGGAACTTTTCAATCCAGGAGCGGATAGATTTAATGAATCGCTTTATAAAGCTGTTCGGATCCCGTAGTATTGAGTGTTTGTTGGCCAACAGAGAATTTTTAGGGGACAAATGGCTTGAGTATCTTAACAAGCTAAGCATTGAGTACCATATTCGTATACGTGAAAACTTTTGGGTTGAGATACATGGTAATGGACACAAGATAAAGGCCTCGTGGTTGTTTAATAATCTCAGAGTTAATGAATGTGCCTTTTACAATAAGATTGTTCGTGTCAATGGAGAACTCTGTTATCTCTCTGCATCCAGAATAGTTAATAAAGAAAATATTCCGGAGCTTCAGATTATAGTATCGTTCAATAAACCCAATAAAGCTCAGGTACTTTATAAAGAAAGATGGCAGATAGAATCTGCATTTAAGGCTCTGAAAACAAGTGGTTTTAATATTGAAGACACTCATCTTGCTGATATTGAATGGGTAAGTATACTATTGTCACTGGTGTTAATTGTTTTTGCATGGGTGTACAAGGCAGGAATATATTTCGATACTCTCCAGCCCATCAAAATCAAAAAACATGGAAGACGGGCTAAAAGCCTCTTTAAATATGGCCTAACTAATATTGCCAACTTGCTTTTTAGCAACGATATAGATAAATTTAACCAATGTTGTAAATTTTTGTCATGTACTTAGTGACGAGATACAAAATATATCAGACATATTCAAGTTGACATGATACTAGTGTCAATTTGTAACAAATAAGGAAATTTCGCTAAGGTTGACATCCATCATTTTTAACCTTTTAACAGCTTCATAATTAGTATTAAAACTGTTTTGCCTAAAGTGCACATTTTAGTTTGAGCTGTATTAAACCCTAATTTTAAAAACCTGTAAATGTATGCTATACACATATTATTACAAAAAGATAAAAATTGTTTCAGAATCGTACCTTCTATTATTTCAGATTTAACAATTTCTTATTTATTCTGTACCGGATAAGTAATAATAGATAAGAAACTTTGCAGGGTAAAACTTAAAACCAAAAATTATGATCAAGAAACTATATGTGTTAACTCTAATAAGCCTTCTGGTTTTCAATATCTCTTTCTCACAGGATTTATTATCATATACAACTGAAAGCTCCGCAACAGAAAGAGACAATGCTGAGAAAAAATCTCCTGTATTTGAATTCAAAGCGTACCCCAGGGATTCGTATTTGAATAGTATAACGAAGGAAATGGCAGGTGAGCATCTTTTAGGAGAATTAATTGCCAAAAAGATCTATTTGTTTAATGAATTCTACACCTCAGAGGAGAATCTCTTCCCTGGAAATCCGGCAACGAAAACAGTTATTAAGAAACCAGTTATATATGAAGCAGTTAAGCGCATTGAGCGTGATTTAAAAAAATCGGTTAAAAAAGGAGAGACATCAGTATCCGAAGCTTCTTCTATATTGAATACTGTGTTGGATGTCGCGTTAAATGTACAGACAGAAGATACCAGGGATTTCGAAAAAGCCATACAGAATGCTGGAAACACCAAATCTAAAATTGACTTGTTCACAAAAATGGTACGATTGAATTACTGAACTGAAAAGTTTCAATAAAGTACCATATCATATTGAATTTAAATCAATTACTATAAACCTAAACTTAAATTTTATTAACATGGGAAAACTTTACACATTACTAATGCTATTCTTTCTTTTTGGTTTATCTGCCTTCGCCCAAAAGGCAATTATAGAAGGCACGGTAAAAACATCTAAAGGAGCAAGCCTCCCCGGATCCACTGTTCTTATCAAAGGGACTACTGTCGGAGTCACAACTGATGGCAATGGCCGGTTTTTAATTCCGGCACAGCAGAATGATATTCTTGTGGTTTCTTTCATAGGGTATGAGACTCAAGAGATCCAGGCAGGAACTCAAAAATCAATTGAAGTAATTCTTCTTGAGTCCTCTCAACAACTAAGTGAAGTTGTGGTTACAGCTCTTGGCATTAAAAAGGATAAATCAATAATCGGATACTCTGTACAGGACATTAAGGGAGAAGAAATAACTATTGCAAGGGATCAAAATCCTATCACAGGTTTGACCGGGAAAATTGCAGGTTTATCAGTGGGGGCATCGGCTGAATTACTTGCGCAGCCGACAGTTTTACTTCGTGGTAACACACTTAGTCTTTATGT
>PMNJ01000349.1 GCA_003162595.1 Bacteroidales bacterium
TGTTTAAAATATTGTATTTCCCGTTCGTGTTTTTTTGCCTCTTCTATTGTCTCAAAGGTTCCGAGATTCCTGCGTTTTTTTGTTTCAGGGTTTATTTTAATGGAATAAATGCGGTATCCACCGGATTTTAACTTTCGAATCATGATAATTTGTTATTACTCAGTTGTCCTGTTTTCCCCCATCGATAGCGGTTAAAGTATTTTTTTAATAGGTTTGGTGTTTTACGTTAAAGTGTAATGAACACCCATCCGGCCTCTGTTTTAGTTACAAAGGTGCGGATAGATTCCATGCGAACGTGATTCATAAGCTACCTGCAAATCGTATATAGATAATACAGAGCATTTCGAAATGAACAAACGCTTTTATTAACTCCAGTATACATTTCTAAAGATGTATATCCTTGAGATAAACGAAAACCCCAAATACTTTGAGAAGCCATACAATAACAACGACTACAACGACTGCGTTGAGGATGTTTTTTATCTTATAGTCCATTGGGATATAATTATTGACAAGCCACAGTAGAACGCCTGCAACAATCAGTACGATTAAAATAGTTAATAATGGCATAATATTGATTTATTGGTTCAGATCAAAATTACTCTGAGTGAATTTCTAAAGTGTTATATAACTAATGAAAAGAGTTACATCATTCACACTTTTTAATACTATTAAGCCTGGCTCATAAAATGAATTCTGTTCAGTGGCAGTATTTTCTTTAAAAACCGTTTAAGAGTTATTAAGCTCAAACAGGAAACATGCCACCAAACAGAAGTTCGTAACTTTAAAGCAGTTTTCAGATCAGCTGATTCTGAATATTTTAAGTTCTTTATTTTTTCACTACTAAATCCATACCGCATTTTGGACATTTGCCTGGCTTATCGGATATTACTTCCGGATGCATCGTGCAGGTATACGATATTAATCCTTCCGATTTATTTTCTTTTGTCCCGGCTTTAACTGTCTTCTTTACAAGATCCATTCCACATTGTGGACATTTACCTGGTTTATCCAGTTTAACATCGGGATGCATGGTACAGGTATAGTATACCGAATCCTTTTGCATCTCCGTATTTGTCTTTACCATCTGGTTTTTCACAAGTTTTGTGGTGTCTTGTGCAAAAACCATTGTACCGCTTATCAGTAAAGCGAAGAGCGTTAACAAAATTTTGGTTTTCATTTTACATCTATTATTAGATTTACCTTCAGTTCCGCTGTTGCCCGGGCTCCAGGATTATTACCCGAATATTTTTTAAAAAGCAAAGATCAAGCCTTTAACTTAAATACGTATTACATTATTTTAATAGAAAATTACATTATTTACATGCCGGTGGCAGCATCTCCCAAGTGTGAATTATATAACTTATATATGAAATTATGTAAGCTCTGATTATGCAGGTGTATGTACCTTTATTCCAATAATTTATTATTCAATTTAACCCTGAAAAAACCAGGAAGTATAACTGAATTAAATCAGGTATACCAAAGCAAAATAAATATTTTTTGAACCTATAAACTTTCTTTTATTAATAAACATTGTGGTAAACGAAATAAGTATCAGAGAAAATCTGACGGAGATAGTAAATTTAAGCCTGCTGGTTAAATCAAATGATTTAGTCGTGGCCGATGAAGCGGTTGATAATCTGATTACTGAAGGTGGTGAGGATTTCTATAATTATGTCAATAGTATAGGGTTGGCAAAAGATCCTGACCTGATTGTCCTCTCCTCCCGGCGTGGTTATTATTATGATGTACAGGAAATGAAAAATGTGAAGACTGTTATTAACCTGAAAGAGCTTAACAAAATAAAACAAATAAAGAGTCTTTTTAAATCATACCTGCATTTTTTGCCAAATAGCTGCAATTTTGTCGGATGCTTTGTTAACAACAAAAAGGTTGAGAGATTTGTATTACGAAACGGCTCTGATTTTATTGAAAACAGGAAGTGTTCTGATGCTGTTGAATTAGGCATTTTCTCACCATTTCCTTTCATAAACAAGTTGTATAGTATAATGGATTTAAGGACCAATACCTACATGTCTGAAGGGAGTGTTACCTTACTGCTCAAAGATCATGGTTACAAGGTAATGGACATGACTGAATTTAACGGACGTACTTTTTTCCACTCAAAGAAAGTCGTGGATAGTTTTAATTAATCAGGGGCTAATACCAAATATATTATCGCCGGACGACAATATAACCACTTGCAGAGATACCATCCTCTGTTTTCAGAACGTAAAAATAAGTATCATCCGAAATCGGATTTCCTTTATAATCAACGCCATTCCACAAATTATCATAATTTTTGTTTCTATATACCTGGACCCCTCTCCTGTCAAAAATTACCAATTCCATTTTGCCCATCATATCTGATTCCTTTAAAATAAGATAATCATTCTTCCCGTCCATGTTAGGTGTTATCAAAGTTTGTACAACTGAATTACGAACATCAATCAATACTGAATCAGAGATTGCAGGACAGGCTCCATTTGTTACAGTCCATAGTAATATGTTTTTGCCTTTCGAAAGTCCGGTAACCTCAGTCTTTGCATAAGTGGTATCAAAAAAATCGCATGTACCTGAAATTAATGACCAATGCCCTGACTCATAACTTAGAGGCAGTTCTGCATTCAAAGTTGCAGAAGCATGATAAGCGATAACCTGGTCGGGGCCGGCATTTACTAACGGTTTCAAATATACAGTTACTATTACAGGTTTCACAGTGAACAAGCCATTGGAGTTAGTGCCTTTAATATAGTAGGTCCCATCACCTGATGTTGCAGGGGTACTATATGGTATTGTAGCAGATGCGTCAGTCCAGTATGTGTAAGTTAAATTTAAAGATGATCCGGCGGTAACTGTCGAAGCTGTAATATCTGATGTTGATGGAAAGCAAACCGGAGGCGGATTGGTAATGACAATTACAGGAGGCCCTGTTGAAACATAGATTTCAAAATTGGCCGAGGAACCGGATGTACATCCTGCTGAGTTTGTAACAGTAAAGCTATAGATTCCAGGAGCGAGATCTGAAATCGTTTTTGCGGTTCCTGTTCCGGAGCTGGTCAGATTGCCCGGAGTGAGGGTAAGTGTCCATGTCCCTTCCGAAGGTAATCCGTTTAAAATTACACTTCCCGTTATTATCCCATTGCCATCAGGCTGGGTAATTGTACCAATAAGGGGAGGGGAGGGGGTTTCCGGTTGTGATGGGATATTCACGTTTGCTGACATTCCTGAAACGCATCCAGCTCCA
>PMNJ01000026.1 GCA_003162595.1 Bacteroidales bacterium
GGCCAGGTAGGGAAAAAAACAGCCAGGGAAATGGGTGTTCCTGAATTTATACAGCAGTGCAGCCAAAAACAAGGACAAGTTGCAGAGACTGAACTCAAACCAGCCGGAACCTTAAAAAGTGTTAAAGCAGACACCATTAAGCCAGAAGTCAAACCCGCAATTAAAGAACCAATTCAAAAAGTCTCTGAAAAGGCGACTGCCGCAAAAACGGATCTTCCGGCAAACTATGAAAAAACATTAAATGAAGCTATCGAGTTTCAATCTAAAGCAGATTCACTTCTCGAACTTGCAGGTGAGCAAAGAAAAGAGTTGGAAAAACTTCCGGTCTCTGAAAAACCTGCTCTTAAAACCAGAATTTCTGAAAATGAAAAACTTGCTGCCTCTTATCAAAAGTCAGCTGATCAGAAATACGGCGAAGCTCAGGTTCTTATGAACCCTCAACACGATACTTCCAAACTATCAATTGTGACTACTGAAAAACCGGTGAACAAGATTGTTAAGGATTCTTCCGGAATAGTTAATTACAAAGCTGTTAAACCCGCGGATAAAAGACCAGATTCAACTAAAGTGGTTATTCCTTCAGTAAAACCAAAGGTTGAAGTATTTGCTTTGTTTGAAGTGCTGGCAAAACCTGTAACAGATCCGAAAGCAAAGATAATAATTGATCCTGATGTGCCTGAGGGACTTATTTACCGAATTCAGATCGCTGTTTTTCGTAATCCGCTTGTACCCGCATATTTTAAAGGGATAACACCTGTTTACGGTTTTAAGATTGCAGGGACAGANNCTCGCAAATAAGTCCGTTTCTCCTGACAGGGCTGCATTGCTGGAAAAAGATTGGGGGAAGAAACCTTTTGTCTCCAATGATAAAGCGCATACTGAAACTCAGGCCGATACTGTTACTCCAACTCTGACTTTCAGGGTTGAAGTTACCAGGTCAATAAAACCTCTTAAAGACGAAGTAGTTGAGGGAATCAGAAAAATTGCCGGAAACAGGGGACTGGATATTCAAACCCTTGAAGATGGGAAAATTGATTATCTGATTGGAAAATTTATTACATTTGAAACCGCATCTGAGTATGCTGATCTTTTAAAGAGAAACGGATATCGTGAGACGCAAGTTGTTGCATGGCTCGGGAAAAAGGAAATACCTATTGAAACGGCAAGACAACTATTTGAAAAACTAAAATGAAGGAAAAAACATTACATAAGGATGATAAGCTGAATAGCGGAAGTGAATCGGGTTCACTGATTCTTTATAATGATGATATCAANNTGAATGCAAAAGGACTTAACTCAAAAGTTGAGAGTCTGTAAATCTACTTCTCCCTGTGAAATATTCCGTAGAGCGCCCTGTCGAATAAGCTTAGTATTAATATTCCGATAAATACGTACATCAAAACCGATGGAAGAGTGAGCCGGAAGATAGATGACAGGTTTATCTCAGGAACTGAAAACTTAATGTTTTTAATAAAACTTAGAACCGGATTGATGAATGAATCCGATTGACTACCAGGAATCAGAACGGCTGAAGCAATCAACAGTATTGTAACGACAGACGAAATAAAAGGGACCATATTTTTTTTCCTGGATTTTTCTGCAACCATTATTGGCAAAGTATCTACGTGGACGCGTGCCATTACTTTTGAGGTAAACCCTTCAGGGGCCTTCTCAATCCTCTCTGAAGTTATATACTGTCTGAGAAGATCGTCCTTAAATTCTTCCTGTTTATTCATGGTATATAAATTTATTTTTTTCAACTTTTTCAATTATTTCAAGCATCTTCTGCCTTGCTCTGAATAACTTGACTTTAATATTTGATTTGCTTATTCCGGTGACATCTGATATCTCTTCGGTACTCATCTCCTCATAATAATAGAGACTTACCAGACCTCTTTCTTCTTCATTTATTTTCTGAAGAGCAAAGTTTACCAACGCATTCCTGTATTCCTTTTCTGCATCTTCTTCACTCGTGCTGCCTCCAATAAAATCTGTCGAATCAGCAGGAAAATCTTCAAGGGAAAGAACTCCTTTTTTCTTAATTCTTACATGCGAGATCGTAGTATTATAAACGATCCTGTAAAGCCAGGTAGCAAAACTGCTTTTCATTTTAAAGCTCTTAATTGACCTGTAAGCCTTTAAAAATGAATCCTGTGCAAGCTCTTCAGCCTCTTCATGATTTCCGCATATCCTGAAAGCAAGATTATAGGCTTTATTCTTATGTCTGTCGACAATATGACTGAAAGCATTACTGTTTCCTGCAATGATCTGCTCAATATAATATATGTCACCTTTATAATCCATTCTGTCTGTTTGACGAGTAAAGATATTAATTGGTTACGGGGGAATTTAAATTATTTATTAATCTTTTTTTGTAACCGGTTTTATACTCCTCTAGTCTAAAGGTGTAAAAGAGTTCTTAACCAATGTTTAATAATTAATAATTAAAGTCATGGGAGTATTAGTAGCATTTATCGCATTTTTCGCCACAGTATTTGGCATTTATTATGTTTCGGTAACTACCCGTAACAAAGAGAGAATGGCACTCATTGATAAGGGAGCAGATGCCAGTCTTTTCAACACCGGAAAAGAAGGCCAGCAGTCTCTGTTCAACTGGAACAAAATGACGCTGAAATTAGGCATGCTTTTTATGGGTGTTGGATTTGGTATCATAGCCGGCGCTATTCTTGAGTCGATGGAGGTTATGCCTCATGGGCCGGATTATGTATCGATGATCTTCTTATTCGGTGGCCTCAGCCTTGTATTGTTCTATCTTATTGACAGAAAGAACAAATAAAAAAACAAATAACAATAATTTACAGATATGGACGCGCTGTGGCACGTCCATATTATGTCTATTTTATATAAAACTCAATCATTTCCCTGATTGCATTGCGGCAGACTGAACAATACCCCTTAGGACCATTGCTTTTCATCCGGCAATCCATTTCCGATCGGAATATTCCTTTTGAAGAATAGCCTCCACCTTCGAAAAGTCCGGTTACATCTTTATATTTATCCTCAGCCGGAGTTGGCACTGGTGTGTTTTTTGCTATCATCTCCTTCCATTTTGATCCGAAGTTGACCATTGTGGTTATATTTGGTTCCCATGGTTCCACATTAAGGGGATAAAACTCATCATAAGCTACGGTTGAGGTATAATATTCATCAGCCAGGCCGGCAAATCCATGTCCAAATTCATGAATGAAAACCTTTGGTGAGAGTTGATTTCCCGTAGTGGTACCGGTATAGTAATTATAAACACCTCCTCCGCCATATCTGCTGCTGTTAATAAGCACAATTATGTAATCGTGAGGGACTGTTGCTGCGTAATCGTTTACTGCTTTGATATCCTGGGTAGTAAGATAACGGTCGATGTCGAAAGTATAAAAGCTTGAATTCAATGCTGTATTTACATAGATATTCTCGCCCGGAACGTCTGTTCCGGAATCCTGTGATATTGCTTCAACAGCCCAGATATTAAATCTATCCTTATATTCAGAGAACGGAACTTCTGCAAAAAGATAATCAGCCATCTTTTTTACATCAGCCCGGAATTTTTCCATTTCAACGGCTTTATACCCTTCCGCAATAAATGCAAGATCAACCGATGTATGGGGATCACCTGAGCCGTAAATTTTTGTTACGGTCGCATTTACAGGATTTTCCTTCCTGATAAAGTAGTTGGACGGATCTATAATCGTTTCATACAGTTTTAAGAACATTCCATTACGTTCTCTTTTGCTGAGAATGAATCTGACTTTGTTTTTGGGGTAGGGCATCGTTGCCACTTCGTAGAAGCTTCTTTCAATGGTTTTTGCTTCAGCGGTTGTCTGCCATTCCTGGAAAAGGGTGCAGAATGGTCTGGAGTAAATAAGTGTATTTGAGACAGCATCGAAGACTTCATATTTAAAATTCCCCGAATTAAAGGGATTTACCAGATTTGTTTCTGATCCAGCCCAGAAAGGCTCTTCTTTCATTCCAACCGGGCAAACAGTAGTCTTTTCACTGTTTCCTGCAAGCATGAAATCAAACCTTAAGACTTTGTTGGTAAAATACTTATTAAAACTTTCCTGTGCAGAAACAGTTATTGTAACAATAAATAAAATGAATGAAATGATTGTTTTCATAGCGATTTTTTTTACCAGAATTATGTAAAGCTAAAAATATTCATTGAGTCGGATTGATAATTTATCTATTTTTGCCACTAATTATTAAAGTACGCTGATATGCCTTTAATGAATGATCCTGCCATATGGTTTAAAGATTTATTTGTTCATGCAGGATTTAGTTACAGTCTTTCTTCGTTTCTCAGTACTATTGCTCTTGTACTGATAGTAATATTACTTAGTTGGTTTTCAAACATTATAGCAAAAGCTGTCATCCTTAAAGTTGTAACCAGGATCGTTAAAAAAACCGCTGTTACGTGGGATGATATTTTTCTCGAACAAAAAGTCTTTACACGGTTATCCCATTTCGCTCCTGCACTTGTAATATGGTTCATGGCAGCATGGGCTTTGAGAGCCTATCCATCATGGCTTCTTGTGGTTCATAAACTTACCTATATATACATGTTAGTAATAGGTATGGTTGTTATTAACTCATTCATAGAAGCCTGGCATGAAATTTATAAAACACTGCCAATCGCACGGCATCGCCATATAAAAGGTTATGTCCAATTGCTAAAGATTTCCATTGTAGTCGTAACTATCCTTGTCATTGTATCGGTTCTATTCAAAAAAGATATCAGCACTCTCATAGCAGGTTTAGGCGCTATGGCTGCAGTGTTGATATTTGTTTTTAAAGATACGCTTCTGGGTCTTGTTGCCAGTATTCAGCTTTCAGCCGACAAAATGCTGAAAGTCGGCGACTGGATTTCAATACCTCGCCGGGATGTAGACGGGATAGTTACTGATATTACTCTTAATACTGTTAAGGTTGAGAACTTCGATAAGACAATAATCACAGTTCCTACATATTCGCTGGTAAATGATTCTTTTCAGAATTGGAATGGGATGGAAGAAGCCGGTATCAGGCAGGTGAAGAGATCAATATTCATTGATCTGAAGAGTGTAAGATTTCTGGACAAAGAGTTAAAAGCCAAACTTTGTAAAGTTCCTGCGTTAAAAGAATTTATTGAATCGAAAGAAACAAAAACAGATCTTGCCGGTAAAGATTCTAACTTAATAGAGGCTCCCTTCTTCAATTCTTCACAAATTACCAATCTGGGGATATTCAGGTTTTATACTGAAGCTTACCTGAAGCAACTCCCCTATATTGATACCAGTCAGTCAATTATTATGAGGCAACTGCCTTTTGAAGGGAATGGCCTTCCGTTACAACTCAATTTCTTCACTAAAAACACTGAGTTTATATCATACGAAAACCTTCAGTCCGCGATAGTTGAACACTTGCTGGCGATAATGAATGAGTTCGGACTAAAAGCTTTCCAGCAACCGACAGGCGATGACCTGCAAACTTTACAGAAAAAATGAAATAATTGAATTTCACATCAATACTTGAAGCCATGGCTGACATAAATACGAGAATTAGCGATTTTGTTTGGAAGAATCTTAATGAAAAACATGTTTCGGGCAAAAATGACCCCTTCTGGGAATCACTTTTTAATACAGGTACAGAACTCTGGCTCGACACAGGTGATGTGGATGAAGCCGAAGCAAACTGGGCGACCGAAATGGCTGCTTTAACAACTAATAATTCGTTGCTTAACAACGAAATACAAAAGGGAATATATGATGTTTTTATCACTGAGGCAAAAGGTGTTGTCAGGGACCTTCCGCAGGAAGAAAGAGTAAAAGAGATAGCATTTATTTTAAACGCCCGACATGCTCTGAGGCTGGCTTTGAAGTTCGGAGGATATGTAAGCGTCGAACTTCATACTGATACAGCACATGATATAAAGGCGATCCAGAACTATGGCAGGCGATTCCATGATATTTGTCCTGAACAGTTTATAATTAAGGTTCCATATACGGCAGAAGGATTGATCGGAGCCAGACTTTTGAAAGACTCCGGAGTAAAAATCAATTTCACCCTTGGATTCAGCGCACGCCAAAATGTACTTGTGACAAGAGTATCCCGCCCCGATTANNATTGGTGCTTATATGATAAACAACAAACTTGGTGATGGGTCAGGGGCAGGAGAGAAGGCGGTTATTTCTTCACAGAACTGGGTAACAGGCCTCAGTGCAGAGAACCCATGGCAAACCAAGCAGATAGCAGCAAGCCTTCGAAATTACAACCAGCTTGAACTACTTGCCGGCGTCGATGTTTTTACCATGCCCCCAAAAGTTGCAGCTGCCGGGCATAAAGAATTATCCGGGAAATTCTCATCCCGGACTCATGAAAATTACGATGTCAGCTTTTTTGATTCTGCAAAAGATGCTCACATAGAGAAATTCTGGGAAGTTGACAGTAAAGTGCTTAAACTTTCTGAAAGGTTGGCCCGGAAAATACCGGCCACTGGTTCTGAACTCGTTCATATTGCTCATGAAGAGGGCTGTGAAGATATGTTCCCTTCGCTCTCAAAAGAGGAGAAAGGTTTTATAGTTTCCGATGGAAAAATTCCTGTTCATTCAAGGTGGGAGAATAAGATAAGTGAAGGGAAGATTGCTCCCGATACCTTACTTACACTTGCAGGACTGGCTTCATTCACTGTTGACCAGGAGATGCTGGACCAGAGAATAAGAAGCATTATCGAATAAGAATCAGACTGACCTCTGTCTTGCTATTTCATATAGAAGAATACCAGCTGCTACCGATACATTAAGTGATCCTATAGTGCCTGTCATGGGTATCTTTATCTGATGGTCGGCCAATGCTATAAGTTCACGACTTATCCCTTTGTCTTCCGCCCCAAGAATTAAAACCGAAGGTCCTGTTAATACAGTTTCAGAGGCCGATCTGGCTGATTTTTCACCCGCACAAAATACTTTGAGTCCAGATTCTTTCAGATACTCTATGCTACGGACAATACTTTTTTCCCTGCATACAGGAAATAAATGTAATGCCCCAGCCGAGGTTTTAATTGCATCGGCGGTTATCCTTGCCGAACCTTTTTCGGGGATAATGATAGCATGTGCTCCCAGACATTCTGCAGTACGGACTATAGCACCAAAATTTCTGACATCCGAAACTCCGTCGAGAGCGATTATCAAAGGATCTTCACCCTTTTCGAAAATCATAGGAAGCAGATTGGCAATGTATTGATATTCGATGACTGAGAGCCAGGCCAGAACTCCCTGATGGTTTTTCCTGGTAACAAGTTCTATTCTCTCAACAGGTACGATCTGGTAAACGATATTATGAGTTTTAACTTCTGTCATAAGTTCATGATAAAGAGCACCCTGAAGACCCTGTTTTACAAGCAGCCGGTCGATCTGTTTTCCTGCTCTGATTGCCTCTATGACAGCATGCAACCCAAAAATACAATCTGTTTCTTTCTGCATATTTAATAAATAATCTGTTAAAAATCTTAAAAGTCTAGAGCGTCTTTAGTTTTTACCCCCCAACCCCATAGC
>PMNJ01000344.1:0-2407 GCA_003162595.1 Bacteroidales bacterium
GTATCAGCAGCAATCCCTACCGCGCCGGCCACTCTGAGCCTTCCTTTGTCATCCTTGCATGAATTCGGACGATCCTTGGTTTTTGTTATGTCTTTATAAGTGATCAAACCAATCAGTTTACCTGATTCATCAATCATCGGGAGCTTTTCAATCTTATGTTTCTGAAGGATCCTGGCGGCAGCTTCAAGGTTAGTCTGATGGTTTGTTGTGATCAGATTAGTTGTCATTACTTCTGTTATCTTCCGGGAGGGATTGTTTTCAAATCTCAGGTCCCTGTTTGTGACAATTCCTTTCAGAATTCCATTTTTATCAATAACAGGAATGCCTCCGATCTTATATTCGCTCATTAAATTCATTGCTTCAGCTACAGTGGCTTCGAGGTTGATAGTTATTGGATCAAAAATCATAACATTTTCAGCCCTCTTGACGCGCTTAACCTGTGAAGCCTGCTTTTCGATGGACATATTTTTATGAATCACCCCTATACCACCTTCACGTGAAATGGCAATAGCCAATTCATCTTCTGTAACTGAGTCCATTGCTGCAGAAACAACCGGCGTATTGATACGTATGTTTCTTGTGAACATGGAGCTGAGATCGACTTCCCTTGGAAGAACCTCAGAATATGCAGGAACCAGAAGGACATCGTCGAATGTTAATCCTTCATAAAGTATCTTATCTTTTAAGAATGACATCAGATGAGAAATTAAGTTTTTAATGGCGCAAATTACGAAAAAAAACAGAACTGGAAATACACCTGGTTCACTGGATTTTTTAAACCCATCCCCCAACCCCTTCCCTTAAGTCAAATAGAAGGGGAGTAACTTATTGAATATCATCAATGTAACCCTTCCCTTATTGTTTAAGGGAAGGGCTGGGGAAGGGTTAAGAAATAGTTATTACATTTGCATATAGTGCAATCCGGAATGAATATTGAATCGTACAGACAGGTTTTAACAAAGTACTGGGGATATACAACCTTCAAACCACTGCAGGAAGATATAATTAAATCTGTTGCGGAAGGCAGGGATACACTCGGACTTATGCCAACCGGTGGGGGAAAGTCCATAACTTTTCAGGTACCTGCACTCGCCCAGGATGGAATCTGCCTGGTAATTACTCCATTGATCGCCTTGATGAAAGATCAGGTAAATCGTCTTAATGATCTGGAAATAAAATCTATAGCTATTCATTCAGGGATGTCAGGAGAAGAAATAGATAATACACTCGAAAACTGCATCTTTGGAGATTATAAGTTCCTCTACATCTCGCCCGAAAGAATATCGACCAGGCTTTTCCAGGCGAAGGTAGCAAGGCTTAACCTCTCGCTGGTAGCAATAGACGAAGCACATTGTATTTCGCAATGGGGATATGATTTCAGGCCATCATATCTGAAAATTGCCATACTAAGGGATCATATTTCCGAAAAGGTTCCGTTCCTGGCTCTGACTGCTTCAGCTACGCCTCAGGTAATTGATGACATAATGAAGAAGCTGGCCTTCAGGGAGAAGAATGTTCTCAGAACCAGTTTCGACAGGAAAAATATTTCCTATCTGGTTCGGAAAGTGGAAGAGAAAGGTACTTACCTGGTCAAGACACTGAAAAAAACAAAAGGAAGTGGCATAGTCTATGTCAGAAGCAGAAAACGATGCAAAGAGGTTGCCGAACTTCTCGTTGCAAATGGAATTAGCGCTGATTTCTACCATGCAGGATTAACTGGTGACCTTCGTGACAGGAAACAAGCTTCGTGGACGATAGGAGAGACGAGGGTTATCGTTGCCACGAATGCTTTCGGAATGGGCATTGATAAATCTGAAGTAAGGTTTGTGATTCACTGGGATATACCTGATTGTATTGAGAGTTATTTTCAGGAGAGCGGGAGGGCCGGACGTGATGGCAAACCTGCATTCGCTGTTCTTTTATATTCACCTGCAGACAAAGCCCGCCTGAAAGATAATATCCGGAAGAAATATCCGCCAGTTGAAAAGATCAAAGACACTTATGAGGCTTTATGCAATTACCTTCAGGTGCCACTTGGCTCGGGGAAAGACAACGTATTTGACTTCAATATGTATGATTTTGTTGCAAAATACAGGCTGCCGGTAATCGAAACTTACAACAGTCTTCAGTTCCTTCAGAGAGAAGGTTATATGGAATTCACTGAAGAAATAAATAATCCGTCAAGGGTACATTTTATTGTCAGCCGTGATGATTTGTATAAATTCCAGGTAGCCAACGAATCATTTGACGGATTTATTAAACTTCTGTTAAGATCTTACACAGGGATGTTCAGCGAATTTGTTCCTGTCAATGAGGAGACGCTTTCCCTCAAATCAGCTGCTACACGTGACACTATATATCAATATCTTGTGAAACTGTCAACGTTAAATATTATCCGTTATATTCC
>PMNJ01000344.1:2443-6890 GCA_003162595.1 Bacteroidales bacterium
AGCAAGTATGAATTCGATATTATTCTTGAAGATATAAAAAGTATCCTGAGTGAAAAAAATCCTGACGCAGAAGAACTTGTAAAACTGATAGATTATCCTGAAGACAAAGTTATTAAAGTTATCCGCTGGCTACTAGACCACAATAAAATACTTCCCGACAAGGATCATAAACTTAAGTGGGTTTCATAATGAATTCCATTCAGTTGCTTACAAGCGGCAACCTGAATGCGGCCATTTCCTCGGAGTTGCGCACTACCAGGACATCTCCAACCAACACGGGGTGGTTCCATGTTTTGCCCTTTAT
Organism: Bacteroidales bacterium; assembly: GCA_003162595.1. GTDB lineage: Bacteria > Bacteroidota > Bacteroidia > Bacteroidales > VadinHA17 > LD21. Next base: position 2,748 of record PMNJ01000344.1, read on the forward strand.
CGCCGGAAACCGTCCCAGCTCAGTGAAACGGTCCGGAGTCGCACTGACCAGGGCCAGTTCACCTTTTTCCGACAATACCAGCAATACATCCTGATCGGCCAGCAAAAGAATTTCTCCTGCATAGCGTCCTCCTCTCCACTTGAGATTACCTTTCTCAATATCAATGCATACCAGACTAAGACCGTCAAAGCCGTAAATGTTACCATTGTGAACGACGAAATCATTAAAATAAGGTCTCAGCTTGTCTGATAACCAAAGTTCTTTAACAGTCCATACCGCATTTTCCTTTTTAATAGTGAACCGCTGCATCCCTTTTCCGCCAGCCACGTTTACTGCGCTGATCAAAATATCATTTCCAGTAATCAGAGCTGGTTGGACAATAGGGGCACCGGTCATTGGGAGCTCCCATAGCAACTTTCCATCGGCTGGTGAATAGCTGGTCGCACTTGTCCTGTTCATAAAAAAGACCTGCCTGATGCCATCGATTGTTAAAAAATGCGGTGAGCTGTAACTATCTCCACCGTCTGGTCCTGACCAGCGCTGCCTGCCTTTTTCAACGTCATAAGCAACTATTTCGCCTGATATGGCAACATATACGGTACTGTCAACTACTAAAGGTGAGCTGGTGTAACCCCAACCTGGTATTTTTACTTTAGTGTCTTTCGCAGCATTGCGAGACCATACAACATTCCCGTTACGTGCATCAAGTACATTGAGAATTCCAGTTGCACCTAAAGTGTATACCCGGCCATTGCTGAGAGTAGGCGTAGAACGCGGACCTGCTCCGGCATGCGAGTCCCAGAAACGGGCAGTATCGCTGTGTCTCCACACCGGTTCGCCGGTATTCAAATTGTAACAGGTAACCATCTCAAAATCACCACGCTGTTCCTGAGTATAGAGCAAAGTACCATGAATTGCAAAGGATGAACAACCTGGTCCGACAGGCCGTCGCCATATCTCAATCGGAGGTGTTTTAATCCAGTCGGTGTTGATATGCACACCATGAATGATATCATCGCGATTGACACCACGGAAGCCAGGCCATTCAGCTTCTTTTGCCATTGCCGCTGAATCCAGAGGAATTGCAGTCAATTTATTGTTGGTCTGAGCAATCAGACGAGCCTCAGATGTTTTGGCCCACCTCAATGCAAAATAATGATGGGCTGCACTATCCATTCCATCAGAACGCAGCAATGCCCAGAAACCTGATGCGACCACTATTGTTGCGATCATAGTTGCACGTCTGTATTTGTCGGAGAAGTATTGGCCGGCCACTGCCCATGAAACAAATGCAAGGCTCATCACTGGAATTGAATATAACAGAAACATCATTCCCATCATAGACGTTCCTATGGATTTATCGATGAGTTTCGAAGTAACAGCAAGTGCAACAATTATTAGAACCGGAGCTATCCAACGTTCGAATCGTGGTGCCCTGCTAAAAAAGATCCACCAGATAATTATCAATAATCCACAAATAACCCCGCCAAACAAACCGATTGCAATAGCTGATGGCACAAAAGCAGGGATGATAAATCTGAGAAGCCACTGTAGTATTACGATGACCACTCCTGGCCATAGCCTCAGCGTTTTTTGCTGAATTGAACCAATGGTATTTTTATCAGCATTCATTTTTTCTGTTTTTTTTTGATTCACTTTGAACTGATGTAAGCTTATTAGACCATTTGAAGCATAGGTGGGATAATTATCTATACGGTGTAATACAGCATATTTTGTAATAGGGATATATCATTCCGGGAATGATTTATTACGTGCCGATCTCTTATTTAGCTGTCTGTGCAATTCGTATAATTTTTTTGGCAATATCCTCAGGAGAAAGAATAAAATCTATACACCCGCTGGCTATTGCGCTCTTCGGCATATCAGGCTGATCTGCTGTTTCAGGCTTCTGTGCAATTGTTATGCCACCCGCTTCTCTTATCCCACACAGTGCTTCTGCACCATCCCCGTCATACCCGGATACGATTACAGCGATAAGTTTGCCATCCCAGTTCTGTGTCAGCGAACGGAGAAAAACCGTAATCACATCGGGCCATCCTCTAGGTTTTGAAATTGGCTTAAGCCGGAACTCATCCCCGAGAACGTGCAAGTCGCGTTTTTCAGGTATGATAAAAACATGGTTAGGCTGGATATCAAGTCTTTCCGTAATAAGTTCAACCGGCATCTTTGTATAACGTGGAAGAATCTCATGGAGCAGGGTTGCTGCAGATCTCAGGTGATTGACGATTACTATGGCAACACCCATATCGTCCGGCAGATGCTTTAACAACCGTATATAGGCATCGAGTCCCCCGGCTGACCCCCCCACACAAACAATTGGAAAATCTTTTACCCCACTCTTTGTTTTCATAGATAATTATATTGAAGTCTGAAAGAGTTTAATAATACAAAGATAATGGATCTGGTTATCATTCTGCCCGTTAAGTTAAGTTTAAATTGTGATAAAATCTGCCGTAAGGAAACATAGGTGGTCGCCACAATTTTATTATTGTAATGCAGTTATTTTTTTTGCTTTTATATAATATCCTTTCTTAAAACTGAATTAATATACAAAAACTATTTATAATCTTATTTGAACCTGTCAAGAATTTCCTTTGGTACTTTATCCGGTGATCCACAATCAAAAGGAGGTTTGGGATCATACTCAATTGCAAGCTGAAACATCATAGCGACCTGATCTCCCGCAATTTTACTCGCTAAATACAATGCCATATCTATTCCGGCAGATACTCCCGCTGAAGTAATATATTTCCCGTCCTGAATATATCTCTCATCCTTAACCGTGACGTTAAACTTCCGTAACTGATCTTTTCGTCTCCAATGTGTTGTGCAATTTTTCCCATCCAGTAATCCGGTTTGGGCTAGAAGAAGAGAACCTGAACAAACCGAAACGGTCCATTTTGTTGTGGCGTCTATTTTTCGAATCCAATCGAGTACTTCTTTGTTCTTTAATAATTTATCTATTCCTGGTCCACCCGGGATTAATAAAATGTCAGCTTCAGAAATCTCATCAATCGAACTGTTGGCAAAGATTTTTAATCCATATGGGTCCTTGTACGCTCTCTTTTCAGTACCAACAAGATAGATTTCAGAGTTTGGAAGTTTATTTAATACCTCATAAGGCCCTACAATATCAAGAGCTGTGTAATTGTCAAAAAGAAGAATCATTATTTTCATAGCTGTGGTCAATTTTAGGTGTGCAGTATTTAAATGTGTTGGCAAATAAGACAAGAATCAAAACAATAGCTCTATTGATATCTTTAATGAATAGGAATCTGGTTAATGAGACAAGTAACGCGAAATAGCTGATGAGGCATCTTTTAAACTGTAACTTACTCCGGAAATTCTTATTAGCGCTTCCCCTTTCAGATCGGAATTATAAAATGAAACCTTTGCCTTCCCCGTTGAATCGGTTTTTATTTCAGGATTCCAGTAAATAGTCGTTCTGTTGTCAGGTATTTTGCTGTTGTTATTTTCATAATCAGGTTTATAAAACTCTCTGGCCTGGTAAATTCCCTGAAACGGGAAAATAATTGCTCCTTTGGGATTTCCCCTGTAAGAATTTGAATAGGTTGTAAATGAAATAACAGGTAAATAATCTATATCTGCCATAGGCGATCCTTTCTCCAGAAAAGAAGGTGGCGCTGCTTCATTAAATGACAATGAAGTTGGTGCTGGTCGCGGGGGTGTTACAAATCTGCTGTATTCACTTCCAGCCGCATAAAATTTTACATTTGAAATTTCATTAACAGGAATGCTTGCTACCCATTGGTAATGCACAGCGTCATAACAAGGTGGACAGGAAGCTGCTGTCATAGGGGCTCCATTTACAACAAGAATCGGCTGAATAGCATTACCAGATGCGCCAAATCCGATAGCGGTAAAAGCTTTTTCGCCAAATTCCTCATATATCATCTGAAATAAGTTTTGGTATTTTTTCCCGGTTGGATCCTTCTTTTCTAAATTGATCGTAACGTCAGGTTTAGAATACCGGGGGTGCGATTTTGCTTTGACCATAACTTCCGGCAAATATTTATATTTAATATTTGAGGCATTTAGTGACTTCATCTCAGCAAATTTTTCATTAAGGGTTTTCAGATAACCCGGTTTATATGAAACAAA
>PMNJ01000061.1 GCA_003162595.1 Bacteroidales bacterium
ACTGTCGGCACCCTGTATCAAACGATTGTGTTTTTGTATTGAACGCCATACAGCCCATACTACAGCCAGAATCCCGACCGCCAAAATGGTCCAGTCTAGCCAAATAAATTCTTGTGAGTTCCAATTCATCTTTTTAAGCTTATTAGTTTATTTAGTTGTAATATTTTAATATAAATTCTGGCATTCTGAACACGGTACAATGAGCAATCCGCTTTATGCTTAACCACTCATTGAACGATACCAATAAGACATAAGAAAAAACCAATCATGATGATCCAGTCTAATGTTGCCATAATAATTACAATTTATTATTATTAATAATCAGGTTTTATGAAAAGTACATTTAAGTTCCGGTTCAGGGGAAAAAATCAAACAGAATGAAGACTTTTCAGATTCTGATCTGTTCTCAACAAATTTATAAATATTATTTTAAATGTAAGGATTACACTTAAAAAATCTAATGCTTATTGAGATATTTTTTATATGACTGATTACCAATGATTTTAAGATTGCTTCGTCGCTTCGCTCCTCGCAATGACTGAACCTTTTACGAGCTTCGTTTCAATCTAATCCTGAACTAACCTTACCTGGACCGTCATTCCGAGGCTCCCGATGAAATCGGGAGACGAAGCAATCCTAACTTATAGAGTCTAATATTATAGAATGAAGGATTGTGAGCAGAACAAAAGTGATGATACTATTTCCACTCCTGTAGCGAAGATTTTATAAAATCTATTATTCTCTGATTTTCTTCTTTTCCGTTTCCGGTAATCTGCATCGGCTCACCGAATTTTATATGGATTTGTTTATGATGATCAATCGGGCCAAGTTCCCTTATCAGTTTTCCATTCCCCCAGAAATCTGTTTTCAAAGCTATTGGGACAACTTCAACGCCAGCTTTCCTTGCCAGTTTCACTCCCAGCGAGTTGAACTCCTCAGGGTTGAATTCAACGCTTCTTGTACTCTGTGGAAAAATAACAATTGAAATTCCATTTTTTAAAAGGTCAACGCCACCATTCATAACTGCTTCAAGATCTTTCCGTGGATCAGTTCTTCCAACCACAACGGGATTTCTCGACCTCATTACATCGCCAAACAGAGGATGTTTGACAAGACTCTCTTTTACAACAAATGTGAGTTCTTTGTGCGGACCGATTATTGAAGGTAAAATCATTGTTTCGAGAGTGCTCATATGATTGCTGATGAAAAGGACTGAACCTTGCGACCGGGTAATATTTTCCATACCCGTAATATGAAATATTCCTCCCGCATTTTCAATAAACCTCAGAATTTCAAATGAAGAATCTGTCCAGGCTTTCGTATCATAGACTTTTCTTATAGCCTCTTTCCGTGTGCGCAGAACTATTTCAGCATATTTAAATGTAAAGTAGAACCTGCTGTCAAGGCGGATTTTTTCTATGATCGACAGAGACTCTTTTTCCGGAGTATGGTAATTATTTGAACCAAAATAACCCTTTTGCATAGGAATATTATAATATGCTTTTTTAAAAATTCACCAATCTTCAAATTCAGGATGGCAAAGTTAATTCACAATTCCAATTTTAAAAGTAAAAAGATGCCTGGCCAAACCTGAATAATTTTCAAGTACTGATTATTCTTACTTATCACAAAAAATTAAGGATAATCCATGTCGAAGAAAGTACAATTAGCAGTCCAGTTGCTACCCATCCTATAATATTGGTAATGGGTTTATTAATGTGAACCCCCATGATCTTCTTGTTATTGACAAGAATTATCATGCAAATAAGTACAACAGGAAGAAGGATTCCATTTAAAACCTGTGACCATAAAGATATTTTTATAAGTGGGGCTTTCGGAATAAGGATTATTATTGCTGCAATTACGAGGATCCCTGTATATAAACTAAAAAACTCTTTTGCTTCATCCCATTTTTTATCTATACCTGCTTCAAAACCGAAGGCTTCACAAACATAAAAAGCAGTTGCCAAAGGAAGAATTGTAGCCGAGAAGATTGAAGCTATAAAAAGACCAAAAGCGAACACTTGTGAAGCCAGATTGCCTGCAAGCGGTTTGAGAGCCAGTGCTGCATCCTTTGCTTCCATAATATTTGTTCCGTTTTCATGCAGGGTTGATGCACAAGCAACTATAATGAAGAATGCTACAACGACAGTTGCTACACAGCCCACCACAATATCTATCAAAGTGTAGGAATAGTTTTTCATTTTGAGTCCCTTTTCTATAACAGATGACTGCATATAGAATTGCATCCATGGGGCAATAGTTGTTCCGATTATACCGATTACCATTGCAAGTCCCTGTGTGCTTACATCAATCTTAGGATGTATAATCGATGATCCTATCTCCTCCCAATGTGGTTTACCCATTATCGCAGAAATAACGTAGGTTAACAATGAAACACTGAAAATAAGAAATATACGTTCAGCAATTTTATAGTTCCCTTTTACAACCAGAATCCAAACCATAAATGCAGCGATCGGAACAGAAAGATATTTACTAACTCCAAATACCTCCATACTTCCTGCTACTCCGGCAAATTCTGTTGTCGTGTTCCCCAAATCAGCAAAAAGAAGACCTATGAATATAAAGAAAGTCACTTTAACTCCCGCATTTTCGCGGATCAGGTCTGCCAACCCTTTTCCGGTAACAATTCCCATCCGTGCATTCATTTCCTGGATGATCAAAAGAAGAACAAATGAGGGGATCAGTGTCCATATAAGACCATAGCCATACATGGCTCCTGCAACCGAGTATGTTGTTATACCTCCTGCATCATTATCAACACTACCGGTAATGATACCTGGACCCAATATGGCAAAAAAGATGGCAATCTGCTTGATGAGTTTTTTAAAATTGAACTTTGACCCTGGCATGATTTCTGCATTTATCTTTTATTAGTCTTTCTTTTACGTATAAGGTCTTCAATAACATCATCAATAACAACCATACCTTGTAAATGATAGTTCTCATCAACTACCGGGACTGCCAAAAGATTATATTTGGAAACTATCCTTGCAATTGCGCCTACTTTCTGTTCATCGAAGAGGTAAACAGGTTCCGACTTCATAATCTGACTCACGCTAAAATTTGGCTCTGAAACAACCAGATCGCGCAAATTAAACATTCCGATTAATTCATCGTTTGATTCGACAACGAACATATTGTAGAGTTCTGCAGACTCGGGCTTTCTTGATCTCAGTTCAACAAGTACTTCCGCTACCGTCATTGTGGCACTGAAAGAAAGGAAATCCGTAGTCATAATGCTTCCTACCCGATCATCATCATATTCAAGAAGATCCCTGACCTCCTGTGATGATTCCGTATCCATTTCTTTTAATAACATCTCAGCCTTATCATCTTCGAGTTCATCAAGTATATCAGCGACTTCATCGGCGGGCATCTTTTCTAGTACATCAGCAGCCTTGTTTACCGGAAGGTTTTCAAGAATATGTATTTGTGCATTGGTCTCGAGTTCCTCAAGAACATCAGCAGCTTTTTCTTCATCGAGTGATGAGAATACTGACATACTCGATTTTTTCCCCATATCTTCAAGTATATCAGCAATATCCGAAGGGTGCAGCGTATGAAGTTTGGAATAACTCTTTGAAAGTCTTATATTAAGATTTGAATTGTCGATAGCCTGAACATCATCNNTCGAGAATAGTTTCAACGAGCAAAAGTCCATTATTAACCTCCTCTGTGCCAAGTTCAGTCAGGCTGGTACAGGTTACATTAAGAACTTCTCTGGCTTTTGTAACTATGAAACTTTTAAAGGAATAAAACCTGATTTCCTTCTTTATCTTAAGCCTTATGCCGATTACAAGTTGCTGATTCGGGTCATTGTTCCCCGAAGGCATTGTGTTGATAAGCAAATCTTTGATTATTCCAATAGCGTCACCATCTGCACCAAATGCTTCTTTACCGATTATTCCACTTAAATAAAACGTTGTGAGTGATGTCATTGTCACCTCCTTGCTTTTACTGATAAAGAAGGAAGTCACCTGTATTACCGGTTATCCTCCCAGATCAGAGTTAAGATTAATATATTCGCCGGGTCGTCGTCCATTAAATTCATAAAATTGATTTCGCGAACAAAAGTAAATTTCATATCCTTACTTTCCAAATAAACTTATGCTAAATTGTCAACTCTTTTTATACTAAGTTTGGAGTGCCTAAAATTTGGAGTGCCAAAAGTTGAAGAGAAGTTTGGGGTACTAAAAGTTGAAAGGTTGAATGGTTGAATGGTTGAAAGCTTGATAAGGTTGAAGTTAAGTATATTGAATATAACTCAAGTCACTCTAGACACTTTAGGCACTTTAGGCACTTTTCTTATAATAAAGAGGTATAGGCGCATAATTTATATATATATTAGTCCAAAAGAACAGTATTTCTTCTGTTTTATTCTTTTTTTATTAAATTTGGGCTCGGTTATAATATCATTTAAGTTATATAGTGGGAATTTTACGAGATAAACTTTCAGATTATGATGCCCCGCAGAAAGCAATGCAGGCTGGCGTCTACCCCTACTTCAGGGCAATTGAATCCGAACAGGATACGGTAGTAATCATAAACGGCAAAAAGGTTCTGATGTTCGGTTCGAACAGCTACCTTGGGCTCACATGCCATCCAAAAGTTAAAGCTGCCGCAAAAGCCGCAATCGACAAATATGGTACCGGATGTGCCGGATCGAGGTTCCTTAACGGGACACTTGATATCCATATAGAACTGGAAAACAAATTAGCTCAACTGGTAAATAAAGATGCCGCATTATGTTACAGCACAGGCTTCCAGGTAAATCTGGGAGTGGTATCATTACTTGCAGGAAGACATGATTACCTTCTCCTCGATGAACTCGACCATGCTTCAATAATTGAAGGGAGCAGGCTTTCTTTCTCTAAAGTGCTTAAGTTTGCCCATAACGATATGGGTGCACTAAGAAATAAATTAAAGTTATGCCACAAAGACAGTATCAAACTTATTGTTGTTGATGGCGTTTTTTCCATGGAAGGCGATATAATCAATTTGCCAGAAGTGGTAAAACTGGCTGAACATTATGGTGCATCAATTATGGTTGATGACGCCCATTCACTTGGGGTCCTGGGAAAAAACGGATCAGGTACTGCCTCGCATTTCGGTCTGACTGATAAGGTAGATCTGATAATGGGTACTTTCTCAAAGTCCTTTGCATCACTTGGAGGATTTATTGCTTCGGATAAAGAAGTAATAAATTATATCAAACATAATTCAAGATCGCTTATCTTCAGCGCCAGCATGACTCCTGCTTCAGCTGCTGCTGTTCTTGCCTCGATAGAAATAATGGAAAATGAACCTGAAAGAATTAAACATTTGTGGGATATGACCGCTTTAGCTCTTAATGGTTTTAAATCAGCAGGTTTCGATACAGGGAAATCTGAAACACCGATCATTCCTCTTTTTATCAGGGACGACATCAAAGCCTTGCAGCTGACACAGAATCTGCTTGCAGATGGTATCTTTGTGAATCCTGTTGTATCACCGGGGGTACCAAAAGAGGATAGCCTGATCAGATATTCGCTTATGGCAACCCATACAAAAGAACAGGTTGAAACTTCAATTGAAAAGATTACAAAAGCTGCAAAAGCGATGGGTATTCTAAAATAAAATACATTTGGCATATTTATTTATAAGATGAAAAAAGTCATTCTCATAACAGGAATCTCATCAGGATTTGGGAAACAGACCGCAGAGCTTCTGGCATCAGAGGGAAACACTGTTTATGGAACAGTCCGAAGGGATGTAGAAATAAGCCATGCTGTAAACGGATTAAAGCTCGACCTTACAAACAGTGATTCTATCAGGCAGGCTGTGCAAACTATCCTGCAAAAAGAGGGTAGAATTGATGTCCTGATAAATAATGCCGGTATGCATACCGGAGGACCTATAGAATCCTCACCACTAGAAAATATTAAACTCCAGATGGATACAAATTTCCTTGGAACAGTTAATCTGACAAAGGAAGTCTTGCCTGTAATGAGGAAACAGGGTGGCGGTACAATTATCAACTTCAGTTCAATAGGCGGGCTAATGGGTTTACCGTTCCAGCCATACTACTCTGCAGCTAAATTTGCCATTGAAGGATTCAGTGAGGCTCTCAGAATGGAAGTCAGACAGTTTAATATAAAAATCGTGCTCATTAATCCGGGTGATTTTCATACTAATAATTCTGCCAACAGGAGGAATTTCCTGGCTCCTACCGATGCAAGTGATCCGTATCATGAACAATATCTGAAGACACTGTCAATAATTGAAAAAGATGAAGCCAATGGATGGGAACCGCAGGTTCTTGCTAAAAAACTTGTCAAAATAGTGGAGTGTAAAAATCCTCGTCAGAGATATATCATAGCCTCATTCGAACAAAAACTGGCAGTTGTGCTGAAATACATTTTGCCCGGGAAATTGTTCAGAATTATACTTGAAGATCACTATAAAATCAAATAGTGTATTTTAATCCTTTCCTTTTTATTTGATCAATCGGGTTTTCAGATATTTCTTATGAAACCTGCTTTGTAATTGACCGGAAAGTATCTGAAAATGAGTCAAAACAATTTGAGGTGTTTATAATGACTGCAAAAAGGGATTAAAACAATTTCCTGAATCATTTGTTATTGTTGTGCATTATTATGAAGCAAACTTAATATCATGGAAATTACATTCGACGGAGGCAAAGTTGTAACTGCTCATTCTCACGGACATATAATAAAAACCGATCAACCTGTTCATAGCGGCGGTCAGAACTCAGCTCCTTCGCCTTATGAACTATTCCTCGCTTCTATTGGAACCTGTGCGGGGATCTATGTAAAATCATTTTGTGACAATAGAAATATCCCGACAGATAACATCAAAATAATTCAGAGCACTGAATTTGATGAGGAATCCGGGTTACCAGTTAATATCAAACTTGATATTAAACTACCTTCTGACTTTCCTGAAAAATATATAGTAGCAGTAATCTCAGTTGCAGAATTATGTAAGGTCAAGAAGACTATGGCTTCCCCTCCGGTTTTTGAAGTTATTGCTTCTACAGTATAATCTGTATTATAATCTCTGTGTCACTCTGTGCTTCTCTGTGTCACTCTCCCGCTTTCGCGGGACAAGTTGTGCAAGTTCTTCTTTAGTTACACTGAGAAACACAGAGGATCCACAGAGGACCACAGAGTAATAAATCATCAGGCCAGATACATATTGATCAGTTGTTCGTAGAGCTCCTGTTTACCGCTTTTTGTCTTAGGTTCTCCAAGCTCTTCAGCAATATCTCTCAATTTTGCCAGGGTCAGTTTACCCTTTTCAAAATTTTTCCCGGCTCCCTTATCGAATGATTCATATCTTTTCTTTCTCATTTTAAGGTAGTCGCTGTTTTTCAGGATTTTATCAGCAATAACGAGAGCCCTTGCAAATGTATCCATACCGCTCACATGGGCAATGAAAAGATCTTCAATATCCGTTGAATTACGCCTTATTTTAGCATCGAAATTAATGCCTCCGGTTGAAAATCCGCCAGATTGCAATATAACCATCATTGCCTCAGTAACCTCATAAATATTTGTTGGGAATTCATCGGTATCCCATCCGTTCTGGTAATCACCTTTATTGGCATCAATNNCTTCCAAGAAGTCCTGCATCTGCTGCAACCTGAAGCTCATGCTGGAAAGTATGTCCGGCCAGGGTGGCATGATTGACCTCGATATTTAGCTTAAAGTCTTTATCCAGTCCATGCTGCTTCAGGAAACCTATTATTGTAGCTACATCAAAATCGTACTGATGTTTTGAAGGCTCCATCGGTTTCGGTTCAACAAGGAATGTCCCTTTGAAACCAATTTTTCTGCCATAGTCACGTGCCATGGAAAGCATCATTCCCATATGTTCCAGTTCTCTTTTCATATTGGTATTATGAAGGCTCATATAACCTTCCCTTCCACCCCAGAAAACATAGTTCTCTCCACCTAAGGCAACTGTAGCAGCAATTGCATTCTTAAGCTGTACTCCTGCATTGGCGACTACAGCGAAATCGGGATTAGTGGCAGCACCATTCATATACCTGGGGTTTGAAAAAAGGTTTGCAGTTCCCCAAAGCAATTTAATACCTGTCTCCTCCTGCATCTTTTTCATAACCGGGACAATCTTTTCGAGTCGTTTTTCGATTTCGAAGACTGTTCCGTCTCCGACAATATCAGCATCATGGAAACAATAATATCCGGCGCCGATTTTTGAAATAAACTCGAAGGCAGCATCAAGCCTTTGCCTGATCTTGGTATCAATATTTGTCACATCGTCCCATGGATAAATCCTCGTGGCTTTCCCAAACGGATCTGAACCATCACCACAGAAGGAGTGCCAATAAGCAATCGCAAAACGAAGATGGTCTTTCATCTGTTTACCACCCACTTCTTCTTCCGCATTATACCATCTGAATGCAAGAGGGTTTTTCGATTTTTTACCCTCGTACTCAATTTTCCCGATACCGGGATATGCCTCTTTTTTCCCTTTGTAAATCATAGTAAATATATTTTATTAGACAAATTTAAATCCATTAACTTTAAATTACGAAAAAGTTACGCGAAAAGTTCGCAAAGTGAACTCAGGGGTTTAAAGTCCGGAGAGTAATTCTTTCCACTTTAAATATGCCTTTTCATACTCCTCTGATTTTTGTTTATCCGGTTCCGTAACACCAACCGCTGAAAGTCCTTTAAACGCCTCCTTTTCAGACTTGTAATAACCGCATCCAATACCGGCACCTCTGGCTGAACCTATAGATCCATCGGTATTATAAAGATGAATAACTGTTCCGGTAACGCATGATAAAACCTCACGGAAAACCTTACTGAGAAACATATTGGCTTCTCCGGCTCGTATTACTTGTGGATCAATTCCAACTTCCTTCATAATATCCAGACCATACCTGAACGAAAATGCAATTCCTTCCTGGGCTGCTCTGAACATATGGGCGCTTGTATGAATATTAAAGTTTAATCCGGTAATCCTTGCCCCGGCATCTTTATTGCCCAGCATTCTTTCAGCCCCATTACCAAAAGGCAGGATGCTTAATCCATCCGATCCAGCAGCGACCTTTTCAGCCANNGAATTGAGTATCCCTGTCCCGTTTATGCACAAAAGCACACCCAGCCTTGTCTGGGAAAGATTATGATTTACATGCAAAAACGTATTTACTCTTGAAAGATAATCATATTTCTTCTTATCTGTAACGCCATAAATAACACCTGAAGTGCCAGCTGTTGCTGCAACTTCACCAGGGTTGAGAACATTCAGTGAAAGAGCATTGTTTGGCTGGTCGCCCGCCCTGTAAGAAACAGGTATTCCTTCCGGCAATCCTAATTCCTTCGCCGTGGATTTCAGAAGCAGTCCGCTTATTGAGAATGACGGAGCAGCTTCAGGTAAAAGATTAGAATTGAAACCATAAAATCTCATTAATTCTTCCGATACTTTGTTTAGGGAAAAATCCCAGAAAATTCCTTCTGAAAGTCCGGTAAATGAAGTACTTAATTCGCCGGTCAATCTTAATGCAATATAATCGCCCGGTAACATTATCTTGTTTATCCTGGAATACAGGTCCGGCTCATTCTCCTTAACCCATGCAAGTTTTGAAGCCGTAAAATTCCCCGGAGAATTAAGCAGATGAGAAAGACAATATTCTTTTCCTAAAGAGCTGAATGCTTTTTCACCATATCCGACTGCCCTGCTATCGCACCAGATGATAGAATTGCGCAGCACTTTATTATTTTTGTCAACAACCACAAGTCCGTGCATCTGATAGGAAATGCCTATTGCCCCAATTTTGTCTTTCTTCTGTCCAAGTTTATGAGTACATTCATTGATAACTGTTTTCAGGTTTAACCACCAGATCTCAGTATCCTGCTCAGCCCATCCGGGTTTCTTTGCAACAATTTTCATTTCATCGGAAGGGGAAAAAGCTGTTGCAAGGCATTTACCCGACTCACCATCAATAACCGAAGCCTTAACAGAAGAGCTTCCTAAATCAATTCCCAGTAATAACATATTTTGTAAGCATTTATATGCGTTTCTTTTTTGTGAACCTCTGAGCTTCTCTGTGCCAATCTGTGTAAATTCATTTTTTGTTATACAAGGACCACTGAATCCCAATAGCTATCGGGATCACGGATAAACACAGAGCATAAATTTAATAAAAGTTATCATTTGAACAATACAGAAGTATTATACTTTTTGTTTCATCCTCTCTCTTATGCCTCTATAAACACAATCATTCTGATTACACAATCTGCAGGTATATGGATTATTTTTAACATTTTCCCCTATACCAATAATACCACTTATAGATTTTACAGGATCCATAAGTGCGGAAGGGGTCAATTTTATACCGCAATAGTTTTCAGGCATAAGTTGAAATAATTTATGCTGTTCTGTTACATCCCAACCACAATATCCGGGGCTATAACGGTTAGTAATTTTTTTCCCGGAATCACGCATGTTTTTTTCAAGATCTCCCTGCATAAGATCTGCAGCTGCTTCAACAATTTCGGTGCCTACAATATCAAAGATATAACCCTTCAAAAAATCTCTATCCTTCATCGCATTTCTGCTGCGTACTCCAATCTCCTCTCCGGCGGTACATAAAAAAACTGCTACAGAATCAGCTTTTTTTACCTGACCAAATACAATTTTTCCTACCTGGAATTTGATTTTATTTATTCCGACCGTTTTTGTGTCAGCCTCAAAGTGAACCTCATTAAAAACTATGAATTGAGCTTTAATATTGCTGATTTCCTGAGATTCAACAAGTGTTTCTTCGATCAGACTTTTCACATACTCGCGGTCGTCTCCCTCTTTATATCCTAAAACAGACTCTATCATTGAGGAGCTTAACTTCAGATCTTTATAATCTATATTTAATGTCTTGGTTATCATACTTTTTCAGTCACCTTTTTATTTCCCTGCAAAGAACACTATGGTTCTTTTTGTGTGCTTTGCCATCTTGCCTGTTAAAACTCTTTAGAAGGGTGCTTTGTGTACTTTATAGTTAATTTTTACTTTGCCCCAATCCTGATTCCATTACTATTCTCTGAACTATTGATTCCCAGCTTAATGACATTATATGAATTCCATTTATGCCCTGCTTCCGTTTAACAGAGTCAATCACCTCCAGCGCTATCTGAACTCCTTCTTCGGAAGCAGATTCCCCTGCTTTCTCCATCCTCTTCATAATTTTTTCAGGCATACTCACACCCGGAACCTTCGTATGAAGATATTCTGCAACATTAAAACTTTTTAGAGGTGCAACACCTATAAGTATATATACTTTATTAAGAATATTTCTTTTATCAAGTTGTTCAAGCCATAAGTCAAGTTTTTCCGGTTCAAAAACCAGGTTTGTCTGAAAAAACTGTGCTCCGGCATTAATCTTTTTATGATCCTTAATTGCCTGTAATACAGGATCCGAGGCAAACGGAGAGGTTGCAGCTCCCAGAAACAATTTAGGGGGATTTTTAAAAGTTCTTCCGTCAAGATAGACTCCTTCATCTCTCATTTTCCGGAGAATCCAGAGCATTTGTACTGAATCAATATCAAGTATGTTAAGGTTACTGGTGGGATTTGGGCCTATTACCGAATTATCTCCTGTTATACAAAGAACATTTTTAATACCGATAGAATTTAAGCCGAGAACAGTCGATTGCAGTCCGGTTCGGGTTGTGTCGCGGGCAGCTATCTGAAACACAGGTTCGCAACTCTGATCTATAGCAACATTACAACATGCTATGCTCGACATTTTAGGACGGGCAGAAGAAGAATCTGTAAAATTGATTGCAGTTACATAAGGCTTCACTGATCCGATATCTCTGATAAGTTTGTCAGTACCTGCACCCAGGGGCGGTGTAACTTCTGTGGCCACGACAAATTTACCTTCGTGAAATTGTCTTTCAAGGTCAGAGACTGGTTCCCCGTAAGATGCTTTATGATATTCAGCATCACCGTGCCACCAGTCAGGTTGCCGGATAGTCTTAAAAACACTATCCCAGAGCTCAGTTTTTTTTATTTTTTCACTTGAGACTATTCCACCAATGAACTTTCCGGTACCTACTTTTCTGATCTGACGGAAAACGTCACCCCACGTTTCAGTTCCAACTTTATTCCAATCGAGGGGCGGTAATACCTCAAGAAGGGTCTCCTCCCGTCCGGTCTTCAATGCTCTTTTATAAATAGCATACCAGATACACTTGCGTGTTTCGTCGACATAGCATTTTTTTTCAGGGGTCATACCTCCGCAAGGACCATTTCTCATTCCTTTGGGGCATTCCATCGGGCAAATAAATGCTGTTTCCTGGAGAAGGCAGTTGCCACACATACGGCACCCAAACAGGGGCCCCTTAATGAAAATTTCAACCTTTGCAAGAAGTCTCCTGCCAAAGCGTTCTTTTTTAAACGGGAAAAAAGCTGGCTGCCATCTTCGGGCAGGTTTAATGACTGACATATTTTGATTTTGAACTAAAGCTACAAATTTTCAGTGAACTACATCCGTCCTTGAAAGTATTCGACAAACCTGACCGCAAAATCGTCCCTTCCCAGGATCAGGTCAGAAGCCCGGACTGAAGCTGTTATTTTTTCAGGATTAGCAATCGGACATGTCAGACCGTTAAAAATAGCCAGAGAGATAAATGAGGAGTTAAGATCTTCCCTCCCAGGCAAGCCAAATGAGATATTACTTGCTCCCATGGTTATGTTGAGTCCCAGTTGCTGATGAACAAGCCTGATAGTTTCAAGAGTAACAATGCAGGCTTTTGAGTCGGAGCTGACAGCCATTGCCAAAGGATCAATTATCACATCCTCCTCTTTAATTCCGGCTTTAACAGCTCTTTCAAGAATTTTTTCAGCGATAGCCAGTCTTTTTTCAGGGTCACCAGTTATACCATTTTCGTCCATTGTCAGCCCAATCAAAGCAGCTCCATATTCTTTTGCAATATGAAGAAGAGCATTCAATGATTTCTCTTCTCCATTGACGGAATTGATAAGACACTTACCCCCGGCTGCTTTTAATGCAGCTTCAATTGCTTTGGGATTTGGAGAATCGAGACACAGGGGAATATCAAATTTGCCTTTGATAGCGAGAACTGTCTCAGGCAGAAGTTTAACATCATCAACTCCCGGGAAACCTACATTTACATCAAGGACATAAGCTCCGGCTTTGATCTGATTTTCAGCAAGTTCAAGCACATATTCAAAGTTCCCTTTCTGTAAAGTTGATACAAGTTTTTTTCTCCTTGTAGGGTTTATGCACTCACCAATAATGATAACAGGACCATTAGTGTTAATAGTTACCTCGCTGGTTTTGCCCTTTAAAACTGTCTGCATTTTGTTTGATATTAACCCCCTTTCTTAATTTCCCCCAAGGGGGAAAAGCTTAGTTCATTCCTTCCCCCCTGGGGGAAGGCCAGGATGGGGGTCGTATTCAACATATTAAAAAGAAATATATATTCAGTTTCTTAAATTAGCAAATCAACTAACTAGTTGCTTCAGATAATTGACTGCACCCTGAGGATCAGGAGAATAAAAATCTGCACCTATTTTTTCGCAATACTCTTTAGTCACAGGCGCTCCGCCGATAAGAATTTTCGATGCCGGGTACTTCTCCTTAATAGCCGTAACTATCTTTTTCATGTTTTCCATAGTTGTTGTAAGCAATGCAGATAAACCAACTATTGCGTCGGAGTGTTCATCCAGGGCTTTCAGAAATTTCTCAGCCCCGGCATCTACACCCAGGTCTATAACTTCCCATCCGCCTCCTTCAATCATCATTGCTACAAGGTTTTTTCCAATGTCATGCAGGTCGCCTGACACTGTACCTATAATAAACTTCCCTTTTCTTTTCGTTTCGCCCGACTGGAAAAATGGTTTCAGATGTGCCATTGCACTGTTCATAGCTTTTGCTGACATTAACATTTGAGGCACATATATCTCTTTCTTACTGAATTTATTACCAACATTGGCCATCGCAGGGATAAGAGCGTTCTCAAGGATTTCATCAGGTTTAACTCCCGATTCAAGAGCTCTTCTTGTAAGTTCATCAGCACCATCCTGATCTTTCATACCTGGAGGGTACGGAGATGTTTTGTTAATTTTTCCAAATTCAACACATTGGGCTATCCTATTGAGTATTTCATTCATAATATTGCCTGATAAGATTCGGAATTTAATATTTTATAAAACCGGAATGGTTATTCCTTTCTATTTAACCACCAAAATAATTCATTATTTTATGTTTGCAGCCAAAATTAATTAATTATTTATCCTTTGCAACCTGTCGCCTATCTTTTTGAAAAACCCAAATAATGTAAGAAATAAAAAAACCGGAACTGATGGTTGCTAATATTTTGATCAATCAACTGCTCTATGTTATCCAAAATATATATCTTTAAATTTATCAATTATGAGTGGAGACCAGCTACCACAAAAAAACGGGGCGGTACCGAAAAGCCAGATGAGTAGACAAAACTAAAATCATTATCATGTATTGCAGAAATTGTGGAAACGAGGTTTCCGATAAAGCTATTATGTGTGTCGCATGTGGAACACCGCCAAAAGCCGGAGATAAATTCTGTTACAACTGTAAAGCAGAAACAACGGCAAATGCGACAATTTGTATGAAATGCGGAGTGAGTCTGAAAGATGTCAATCCTGTCCAGGCAGAAGGAAAAGACTGGCTGACAGCACTTTTGCTATGTTTCTTTCTGGGTGTGTTCGGTGCTCACAGGTTCTATACCGGACATATCGGACTGGGAGTTGTCCAGTTACTGACTCTCGGAGGTTGCGGAATATGGGCGCTCATCGATTTTATTTTAATAATTGTAGGTAACTTCAAAGATGCTGAAGGACATTTATTGGTCAGAAAATAGAAAGTTGATCCGTTTTATCAGACCAGGTGGGCTATTATTGCTGCCGTTCGTGCTCTATTTTATACCCCTGGAATGGTTAAAGAATCAACACTCAATATGTCTGTTCAAGAACATTACCGGTCATGAATGTTATGGTTGCGGAATAACCCGGGCCATCTTATCTGCAATTCACTTTCAGTTTGCAAATGCTTTTATGTATAATAAATTATTTCTGATTGTTTTGCCGCTGCTGATTTATATCTGGGTTAAGAATTTAGTAAATTTATGGCCTGTGAAAATTATTACTTAAAACCAAAATTTGAAATGAAATCACTAATTGTTCTTATGCTAAGTTGTTTATTAAATATCGCTTCAGCGCAGAATACTTCGGTAGGAATATTCAAGTCTAATTCCGATATAGGAAATCCTAAAAAATCCGGCTCAGCTGTCTATAATAAAGCTGATCAGAGCTACACAATGAATGGAGGTGGGTATAATATCTGGTTCGAAAGAGATGAATTTCATTACTTATTCAATAAAATAAAAGGTGACTTTATACTGACTGCAAATTTCGCATTTGCTGGAAAAGGGAATAACCCGCACAGAAAATCAGGCTGGATGGTCAGAGAGACTTCTGATGCAAAATCATCTCATATTTCTGCTACACTTCACGGCAGTGGACTAACCGTTCTGCAGTGGAGAGTATCTTCAGGAGCTGCCATGAGAGATCCTCAGGATGAAATATTTGCAAAGGATTCATCTTTTAATGTTATCCAGATTGAAAGAGCCGGAAAGAACATTATTATGAGAGCTGCCTACACCGGCAAACCACTTGAGACGATTGGTTCCCATGTAATGGAAAATTTGCCTGATGAAGTCCTTGTGGGACCATTCATCTGTTCACACGATTCTGATTCTGTAGAAGAGGTAAAAGTATGGAATGTGAGGATTGACCAGCCTGTGGCCGATAATTATGATCCGGGAAAATCAGGATATCTGGGGTGCAGGATGGAAACAATGGATGTTACAGACGGAAAAAGGATAGTTATTTTCGAAAAAACAGGCAGGTTCGAAGCGCCAAACTGGATGCCTGACAGCAAAAAGCTCCTTTTCAATATGGACGGTTCACTATTTAAAATTCCTGTTAATGGCGGAGAGCCTGAGAAACTTAATACTGATTTTGCAAACAATATCAATAATGACCATTGTATCTCATTTGACGGGAAACTACTTGGGATAAGTCATTCTCGGCAAGGCATGCCTGGTGGTGGTTCATCGGTATATATTCTCCCTCTTGAAGGAGGTGTTCCTAAGCTGATTACCGAAAATACTCCCTCATATCTGCACGGGTGGGCTCCTGACAATAAAGAGGTAGTCTATGTCGCCATGAGGAATGGCAAGACAGTCTATAATATCTACAGGAATTCAATTGAAGGTGGAAAAGAGATAGCACTTACTGACATTAAAGCCGGTGAGCATGTTGACGGTTGCGAATATTCACCTGACGGAAAATACATTTATTATAATGGCCATTATTCAGGTACAATGCAGATATGGCGTATAAAACCTGATGGATCCGGGAAGGAACAATTAACTTTTGACAATTATAATAACTGGTTCCCACATATCTCGCCTGATGGGAAATGGATGGTAATAATTTCCTTCCCTCCTGATATCGACCCGAACAGCCATCCTTCATATAAGCGTTGTATGTTAAGAATTCTGCCTGTTAATGGCGGGGAACCCAGGGTATTGGCATATTTATATGGCGGACAGGGAACAATTAATGTTCCTTCCTGGTCGCCAGATAGTAAACAGATAGCATTTGTGAGCAATTCAGGGAAATAGCCCCCTGTCCTGTTTTCCTCGCAAGCTCGGAATCAGGACATCCCCCTAAAGGGGGAATAATTCGGTACCATCGAGTGCAATTATACTCGACTTCAGTGTATTAGCCCCCCTTTAGGGGGGAAGGGGGGCTAACCTATCACAAAATTCTTCACAGTTATTTCTCCCTACACCGTATTGAGGAATGGTTTGCCATTTTTCAGGCCCCTGGAGATATATAAAAGATTGAGAAATTAACATCGCGACATTATAAGATTATGAAAAAGAGTTAATATCATGTCAGATTACATTTAAATAAAAAAAATAGCTATTTTTCAGACGGTAAGAAATATCCATAAATAATGCGTTCACGACTTTACGCNNGGAGAAAAGTATATTCTGGTTGCCAACCATGCCAGTCTCTTTGATATTGTTGCAATAACATCATTTTACCCCGGAATATCGTGGTTTGGACATGAAAGACTCCTTAAAGTTCCTCTTTTCAGCAACTTATTGAAAATAATGGACTATGTCCCCTTCAAAGAACCGACCTACAGAAACACAAAACAAATGATTGACCAGCTTATTTATAGATCTAAATATCAATCAGTTGCAATCTTCCCCGAAGGAACAAGGACCCTTAATGGGAAAATAAACCAGTTCTACAGGGGATTCATTTACCTCTTCAGGACCAGAGAAATTGAAATATTGCCGGTTACACTGAACGGGTTCTATAAATTAAAACCAAAAAACAGGTTTTATATTAACTTTGATTCAAAACTTGATGTAGTCATACATAAGCCCATAAAAAGAGAAGAGTTACTGGGAAAGAATGACTATGAGATATTAGAAACAGTTAAAACTGTTATCGAATCGGCTTATCATTAATATTAGACTTAAAATAAATTGGTATAATTCAAATGTAACAAACGGCAATCATGAATATAAGATTCCTTCGCGCTCGAAAATCAATAAATTAATATGTACGATTTATGATTCTCTTTTATAAAAACTTCCAAAATATTGAAAAGTTCTGACATGGATAACGAAAAGAAGGAATGGGTTTTTATTGTTAACCCCATTGCGGGCAACGGATTTGGCAGTTCAATTGTTCCAAAGCTCAGGGAAATGATTCAAAAGCATAATATTGATGCAGAGATTGTTTTCACTGTAAGAAGCGGACATGCGACAGAATTGTCAGAGCATTACTGCAAAAGAGGATTCAGATTTATAATTGCAGTTGGCGGTGATGGAACCTTTAATGAAATGTCCCGATCACTAATTGATAAAAAAGATGTTACTGTAGGAATTATTCCTGCCGGTACGGGAAATGATTTCGTACAGATCCTGGGATTCCCAAACAGGTTGGGAGACAAGGAATGGGATGCCTTCTTTAACAAGAACGTAATTGAAATGGATGCCGGGTCGTGTAATGGTATGATATTTCTTAACGGAATGGGATTAGGATTTGACGCACAGGTTGCAGCCGAGAATTATACAGAACCGGGGAAAGTGAAAAGAGGAAGTAAATATAAATATATCTGGCATATAGTTAAGACCCTGCTGTTCTTCCGGGAAAAAAGAATGACAGTAATCACAGAGACAGGCAGACATGAAACAGATTGCTTTATTAACACCGTAGCAAATGGCAGAAGGTTTGCAGGTGGATTCTACCTGACCCCAAAAGCTATCGCAAATGATGGATTATTAGATGTCTGCATGATTAAAAAATTATCTCTTTTTGAAAGATTTTCTATCCTTCTGAAAGTACCGAAAGGGGAACATACTGCCGACAAAAGAGTAAATTACTATCAAACCAAAGGAATTAATCTTGAGTTTCCGGAAGTGGTGCCTTTTCATGTAGATGGAGAACTGTACTTTTCGGACAAATTCAATGTTAAGCTTTTGCCTGCAGCATTAAAAATTATATACAATCCTGATGGAAACCATTTTTTCAGGAGATAAAAATACTCCAATAGATTATATCGCATTTTTTGACCTTGATCAGACCCTGACAAAATCCATAAGTGGGAAAGCCTTAGCAAGGGGAGCCTGCAGGAAAGGCTTGATGACGCATTTGAATCTTTTAAAAGCCATCTTTCTTTCGTTTGAATTCCGTCTTAAACTCAAAGATCCATTGAAAATAATAGATGATATGGTTAGCTGGGTAAATGGTATTCCCGAAAAATCGTTGATTGATCTGTGTCTGGAAGTATTCAACGAATTGCTCCTCCCATCAGTTTATAAAGAAGCGATATCTGAAATTGAATACCATAAAACCAAAAATGCTAAAGTTGTGATCCTTTCTTCATCCTTAACAACCATATGTCAGGAAATGGCTAAAAATCTCAAGTTTGATGATATCATCTGTTCCGAACTTGAAGTTAAGAACGGATATCTGACCGGCAGACCGCTGGGTCACTTCTGTTTTGGCAAAGAAAAAGCCACCAGGTTACTGGCGTATTGCAAAAAAAATAACAGCTCACCATTAAATGCCTGGTACTATGGCGATTCCATTTCAGACCTGCCGGCGCTTGAAATAGTTGGGAACCCTGTTTGTGTCAACCCGGACAGGATGCTTAAGAAAGCCGCAATAAAAAGAGACTGGAAGATTCTCAGCTGGGGAAATTAATTAACTTCAAGTTTCTGCCAATCAGGGGAATTCTGATCGATGAATTACTATTTAAGTATATAATAAAAAGTGAGCATCAATATTAACCGCTGGTATAAAAATGATTCGCTGGAAAACATACTTTACCGAGATGGCACCTTCCGACCAGAAACCCGTATATCCAATAAGATTAAGAGCCGGTTTCCAGTCAATACCTATATTTAATAGTTTTAAAATCTGAGCTGCGAATTTAAACAATTAATTACTTTTGAATATTAAGTCTTGTAATAGACAATCGCTGTAAATGAAATTTTAATAAAATCCTATGAAAAACCAACTCCTGACAACAATTGTAATGGCAATTCTTATCTCTTGTACCGGGCCTGTGAAAAAGAAAATTGAATACCCTTTAACAAAAAAGGGTGATGTTATTGATTCTTATTTTGGGACTAAGGTTCCTGATCCATACCGTTGGCTTGAAGATGACAAATCAATGGAGACTTCTGCCTGGGTAAAGGAGCAGAATAAAGTTACGTTTGGATATCTTGAAGCTATTCCATACAGGGAGGAAATAAAATCACGCCTTGAGAAAATGTGGGATTACGAAAAATACACTGCTCCTCAAAAAGAAGGCGCTTATACTTACTTTTCAAGGAATAATGGGTTACAGAACCAGTTTGTCATTTATCGTCAGAAAAACAATGAAGAACCTGAAGTATTTCTAGATCCGAATAAATTTTCTGCTGACGGAACTACATCTCTGGGTGAAATGGAATTTACAAAAGATGGCAGCAAAGTTGCATATTCTATCTCTGAAGGTGGTTCCGACTGGCGAAAAGTAATTGTTCTGGATGCTGAGACAAAGGCGATCATAGGCGATACTTTAAAAGACGTTAAGTTCAGCGGGCTTTCATGGCAGGCAAATGAAGGATTCTATTATTCAAGTTATGATAAACCAAAGGGAAGTGAGCTGTCGGCAAAGACTGATCACCATAAACTTTATTTTCATAAGCTTGGCACAAAACAGACTGAAGATAAAGTTGTATTTGGATCTGATATTGTAAGAAGATATGTCGGAGGAACTGTAACTGAAGACGGAAGATATCTTGTAGTGAATGCAGCAGTATCTACAACAGGTAATGAATTATATATCAAGGATCTGAAGAAACCGGGAAATAAATTCACTGTTATTGTCGGCAATTTCGATAACAATCATTCAGTACTTGATAATGACGGTTCGAAGCTTTTCATTGTAACCAACCTTAATGCACCTAATAAAAAAGTTGTATCAGTTGATGCAGAAAAGCCTGGAGTTGAGAACTGGGTAGACCTTATACCTGAAACAGAAAACGTCCTTGAACCTGCAGCAGGATCAGGTTACCTGTTCGCAAATTACATGATTGATGCTATTTCAAAAGTAAAACAATACGACAGAAAAGGAGTTCTTCTCCGTGAAATTACTTTACCCGGAATCGGAACTGCAGCAGGATTCGGAGCTAAAAGAGAGGACAAAGACGTTTATTTTTCTTTCACAAATTATATAACTCCCGTTACAATCTATAAGCTTGATCCTAAAACCGGAAATACGGAAATATATAAAAAACCTGTTGTGGCATTTAACAATGACAATTATGAATCAGTGCAGATATTCTATAATTCAAAGGATGGAACACGGATACCTATGATAATCATATACAGGAAAGGAACACTTTTAAACGGGAAGAATCCAACAATACTTTACGGATATGGCGGATTCAATATCAGTGAAACACCCGTTTTCAGTATACCTATTGCTTTATGGCTTGAAATGGGTGGTGTTTATGCTGTCGCTAACATTAGAGGTGGCGGTGAATATGGTGAAAAATGGCATCTGGCCGGAACAAAAATGAATAAACAGAATGTTTTTGATGATTTCATTGCAGCCGGTGAATATCTGATCGGGAAGAAATATACTTCATCAGATTTTCTTGCAATAAGAGGGGGATCAAACGGAGGGCTACTTGTTGGCGCTGTAATGACTCAGCGTCCTGACCTTATGAAAGTGGCCTTACCGGCCGTTGGCGTAATGGATATGCTTCGTTATCATACGTTTACAGCGGGTGCAGGATGGGCGTATGACTTTGGCACATCTGAGGATAGCAAGGAAATGTTTGAATACATTTATAAATACTCCCCGGTTCAGAATGTAAAAGAGGGTGTAAATTATCCTGCTACACTTATTACTACCGGGGATCATGACGACAGGGTAGTTCCGGCCCATTCGTTCAAATTTGCTGCACAATTACAGACTAAACAGGCTGGAAATAATCCTGTTCTGATAAGGATTGAGACAAAAGCCGGTCATGGTGCAGGAACACCTGTAAGCAAATCTATTGAACAGTATGCTGATATTTTCAGCTTTACGCTCTATAATATGGGGATAAAGAATTTAAGGTAGGTGATTTTTAGTACAGAGCTTTTCAATCTAATAAATCCAACCCCCTCAACAAAGAAGAGTGAATACATTTTACAATACCAGGGTCTGAATTGAATGTGGCAGAATTTTCACTTCAGCCGCATTATGACCGATGCACAGATTATAAGTAATTTTCAGATTGCTCTGATTCATAACTATTACTGCTACTTTACCATCTTTATTAATAAATGCAGTTGTCAGCAACTGGCTGCGGCTTGCAGAACTTATTATCCGCTTTGCTCCCGGACGAACAAACTTTGAGAAATGACCGATATAATAAAATGAATTTGTATAAATCAGCTGACCAGTTTTTGTGTCCCCATGCACTGGTGCAAAACAAAAATTCTTCACATGATTAGGGCCGCCGGTTTCATCCAGTAAAATGTTCCAATCGGTCCAGCCTACCGCCCCGTTATTAAAATCATTTATCATGTTGCGACCATATGCTTCCCCGAGTCCCCAGTCATTATACCGGGCAGGATTAAAACTTTCAGGACATCCTTCAGTAAAAATCAGGTTTTTGTCCGGATAAGCCTCATGAACAATTTTGACATTATCAAACATTTTATCTCCCCCGGTCCAGCTTTCATACCAGTGGAATCCCATTCCCCAAGCATATTTTGAAGCTTCCGGATCGCCGAAAATAACATTGGCCCTCTGGACCATAAGGTCGCGGTTGTGATCCCATACTATTATTTTTTTATCTCCAAGTCCTGCTTTCTGGATTGTCGGACCCAGAAATTTTTTAAGGAAATCTCGTTCATTATCCGCTGTATAAATGCAGGATTCCCATTTTTGGGTAGCCATTGGTTCATTCTGAATTGTCATTCCCCATACAGGTATTCCCACTTTTTCATATGATTTTATAAACTTCACATAATAATCAGCCCATGTCTGATAAAATTCAGGTTTCAGTTTACCCCCATGCAACATATCATTGTTGTCTTTCATATAACCCGGAGGACTCCATGGGCTTACAAAAAGAGTCAGTTTGCCTCCGGCAGCCTCAATGGCTTTTTTTATAAAAGGAATCCGGAATTGCATATCATGATCTATTTTGAACGACTTAAGTTCCTTATCGCCCTCGGAAACATAAGTATAGCTCCCACTTGAAAAATCGCAACTGTTAATATTGGTTCTTGCCAGAGTGTAACCAATTCCTTTCTTTGTGTCGTAGTATGCCTGCAATAACTCTGCCTGTTTTGCAGCCGGAATTTTTGAAAAAGTTTCAGCAGAAGCATCCGTCAGCGCTCCACCTATTCCAAGGAATGTCTGGAATGTTTTCTCAGGGTTGGCAAATATGTAAACCTGGGTTTCAACAGGTTGTATAAGTTCTTTAAACTTAAGGGTGTCCGTAGGTGTCAATCTATAAGCCGTACTGTCGGCAGTTGTATAGACAATTACCTGTTTCCCTTCAACTTTGAATTTTTCAGTTACTATGGTTTGAGTATTTTGGACCTGCTTCTGCTGGCTGCAGGAAATCAGGAGCAAGAGACCGGTTGATAATAAGGTATACTTCATCATTTAATTAAATTTTAAACGGGTAAATCTGTTTCATTTTAACTCTAGAAATATACTAAGAAATTATTAAAAGAAGATCGAAACAGGAATAATATCACGGTGCTCTGCACCTTACACATTGTTTTTTGACTACCTTTCTACAAATATTTCGCAGCTCTTCTGCTTTGGACCAGGTATCTTATGGTGTTTTCTGATAGTATACAAAACTTGATATTTTGAATACAAAATACACTAACAAAGGTGCAGCGCACCAAAATATTTGTATATTAAATTGAATTTCAATGAATTCATTACAACTTCTTTACTGATATTAATAAGCCACTATGAAAAACCTATCAGTATCTGTAATCTATTTTATTATAGGATTGATCAGCATAATACTGATGAATCTACCAGCCTTTTTCCCCGGTTTTATATCCAAAGCACTTATTATTCCAGTACTTGTAATTCTATTCTTAGTTAATATAAATCCTTTTAAAAACCGGTTGCACAGATTCATGCTGGCCGGACTTTTCTTTTCCTGGGCAGGCGATGTGGTACTTGAATTTTCAAATAACAGCGGGAATATGTTCATAGTTGGACTTGTATGTTTCCTGCTCGCCCACATAATGTATTTTATAGTATTTCTACTTACACCGGGCAAAAATTCTGTTCTGACAAATCGGATCTGGCTGCTGATACCTGTAATAATATATGGTTTAGTACTTATAGTCTATCTTTATGCCGATCTTGCTGCGATGAGGCTTCCGGTTATCATCTATGCCGCAGTTATTCTGACAATGCTATCAGGAGCTATAAACAGATTAGAAAAGGTTAACAGGAAAAGTTACTACCTGGTTCTTGCAGGCGCAATATTGTTCGTTATTTCTGACTCTTCAATAGCTGTCAATAAATTCAGCCATCAATTTGAATCCTCAGGAATAGTTATAATGTCAACTTATATCGTTGCTCAGTATCTTATTGTTGCTGGATATATAAGTCAGATCAGAGCCTCCAATACGGATCAGATAACCTGGTAGTTTTCATAATATGTATTGATACCCAGATATTTTTTTATAAATATTTTCCCCTTGTATCTTAATGACAAACGGTTGAATGAAATATCATGTTCGAAACTCCAGTTTTTGCGTTTGATTCGCTCAGCCATTACTTTCGGATGTGTTCCTGTGAATAAGCTCAGGGAATCTATTGAAGAGTAATCAAATTCTTTATCCCCGTTCGAATCCTTTGATTTCAAACTTTTCAGGAAGTTTTTCTCCTGATAGAATGAATTTGCATTTATCGCTTTTTTCATCATTGTTCCGGGTTCTTTCACCCATCCATAATGATAAACATATGCGTCAATAGGCTTAACATTAAGTTTCTCATCTATTCCTTTCCTGAAACCCTGGGCATCTCTGAATGAGTAGATTGCTTTGTTGTTTTTGATAACCCTGATCTCGTGATTATACCATTTGGGAGAAATTCCAATATAATCATAGGAACCATAAAAATGTAGATAATTAAACAACAGTCCATCTACTGATTTATCATCCTTCCATTTCTCCATAGATGAATAAATAGTATTAAGATATTTTTCATGTACAACTTCATCACCCTGAATGTAAAATGCCCAGTCGGCATACATTGAAATTGCCTTGAACGCCTTATCTGTTTCTCTTGCAAAAACCTTTCCTCCTTTTTTTAATTCCGGTGAGTCATCCCAGATAGTCTCAATTATCTTTATTTTCTTCTTATCAATGTTTTGAATGAGATCAAGTGTATTATCATCTGAATTGCCCACTGCTACAACAAAGTCATCACAAATCGGCAATATTGAATTTATTGCTTCAACAACAGGATAATCAAATTTAGTTGCATTGCGGATAAAGGTGAAGCCTGTAACTCTCATATTTTATTCGGGATGAATTAATAAATTTAGTAATGACGGCCTGTTAAAAGTATGAAAAAAAACTTTTGTAGCAGAAATCTTCCGTAATTTCTATAACTTGTATCCCTTAAATAAATAACTATATGAAGAGAATATCAAACCTGACAATCCTCGCAATTGCACTTTTATTCTCCTGTGGTGCGCCAAAACAAGATCAGGGAAAAGCATCAGGAAAGCTTTTTATTATAGGAGGGGGTGATCGTACCAATGCGATGATGAATGAACTTGTAGATTTAGCCGGGCTCAGGGCTGAAGGTTATATTTATATTTTGCCAATGGCAAGTTCGGTTCCAGATAGTTCAATTTTATGGGCTAGAGAAGATTTCAATGTTACCGGTATTAAAAAAGTTTTCGGCTTTAATTTCCTACCCGGCGTAACGCCTCCAAAGGCTCAGCTCGATTCACTCCGGAATGCGAAGCTTATTTATATATGTGGTGGTGATCAGTCCAGGTTTATGTCTGTGGTGCTTAATAGTACCATTATGGATGCTGTTCATCAGGCTTATAAGAACGGGTCTGTAATAGCCGGTACAAGTGCCGGGGCAGCGGTGATGAGTAAAAAGATGATCACCGGGAACCAGAAAAAACACCCTGAAACAGATGCCGGTTTTGTCACAATTGAGTCTGATAATATTGAAATTACTCAGGGTCTTGGCTTTTTAACAGATGTAATTATAGACCAACATTTTATTAAACGTCAAAGGCTTAACAGGTTGATTGCGGTATCTATTGAGAATCCTGACGAGTTATGTGTTGGTATTGATGAATCAACAGCAATAATCGTAGACGGAGATTATGCAACGGTTACAGGTATTCACCAGGTGATCGTAATTAAGAACAGTGGCAAAATTAAACATTTAAAGGACGGATTACTCGGAACCGAGGGACTTCAGTTAAATGTTTATTTACCCGGACAGAAATTCAGACTCAGATAAACAATTATTCATAATTCCCTTTTTTCACCACCTCGCCCGACTTCACTGCCCATTTTCCCATAGCAAGAAGATGTACCATCTGCATTCCTGAATCGAGGAACAGCAAGTCTGCATCCATTCCCGGGGAGATAAATCCTTTCCCTGAAAGCTTCAGAATGGATGCAACATTAGATGTCAGAACCTTCAAAGATGTTTCAAGGGGAAGTTTTTCCTTTATTACTGCATCTGCCAGTTCCCTCAGATTAGCTGAAGGAAGGCCCATTTCAAGTTTTACCAGACGCCCCTGCTCATCAAAACCAGGAAGGGATCCGCATGAGTCGGAAGAAAACGTAATATGATTGCCAGGAACACCGGCCTCAAGTAATAGCTTAAGGGCAGTCGATGGTTTTATCTCTTCATCCTGAAAGTAGGGCCATGAACTTGTTGTGATATCAACATAGCCGGCTTTACCATAGATCTTTGAATCTTCAAAAATATAACTATTCCTGTTACAATGAGTTGGAAGGAATTGAGTATACTTCATTTCACTATGATTAACAACTTCATGAAGAGGGGAAAATGGATTTTTTGCATCTCCGAGATGAATATTTACCAATCCTGCTTTTTTACCCAGCATTCCACCTACTCTTGCAAGCGCCGTGATCCGGATAAGCTCCTCAGTAGATGGGCAAGAACTACGATGATCGGAGATCGCGAGTTCTCCAACCCCGATGATTTCTTCAATCAATGCTATATCTCTGCCTATATCACCTGTGATTGTCGGGGTAGGAACCTGGTATGCGCCTGTCCATATCCACGATGATGCCCCTTCATGCCTGAGCGATTTAGCTTTCATCAGGACAGTTTCAACGGAACGTGTTAATCCGTCTGTTCCAAGGCATCCGATTACCGTGGTCACACCTCCTTCAAACATGCTTGAAAGTTTCAGTTCGGGGGTACGGGTGGAAGGTCCTCCCTCACCACCGGCTCCGGCAATATGAACATGATTATCAATAAGTCCAGGGACCAACATTAGTCCTTTTACATCAACCACCTCAATATCAATATTTTGCGGAATATCTATTTTATCAGCAATTCCCAGTACAATATTTCCGCCAATCAACAACTCTTTTTTGCCCATCGGTTCCGGGCTATAAACAATAGCATTCCTGATAAGAATCATTTGATTTTTTTTTTAGTAAATCGATTTCAATAGTAAAATTAGTTATTCTTAAGTTTAAAAAGAATCAATGATCATTTTTTGATTATTTTTACTTTCAACCTGTAACTTTTCCTTGTATTAAATAATTTGCTTTATCACTCTAATCCTTACCGCTCATGCATTTCAAATTCAATATTCCTCATAACCTGGTAATCGTCTTCAGTATAATAATAATTGCAGCGGTTCTTACCTGGATAATTCCTGGCGGGAAGTATGACCGTCATTCAATTTCAGTAAACGGAGTTGAACGGAGTGTAATTATAAACAATTCATTTCATTATGTTGAGAGTCAGCCCCAGACATGGCAGATATTTTCGGCTTTCTATAAAGGGTTCATAAACATGTCGCATATAATTGTCTTTATACTCATGATTGGCGGGGCATTCTGGATAATGAATGAAACTAAGGCTATTGATGTCGGCATATTTTCTTTTCTCGGCTTTACGCGAAGGATGGAGCGATACCGTATAGTAAAATGGTTCGGTGTGAACAATATTATCATCACATTGATCATGATAATTTTCAGCCTTTTCGGGGCTATCTTCGGGATGGCCGAGGAGACCATTGCATTTGCTGTTATTTTTGTGCCACTTTCAATATCAATGGGATACGACTCAATTATTGGAATTTGTTTGTGCTATTTTGCTGCTCATATCGGCTTCGCGGCTGCCATCCTGAACCCATTTACTGTTGGGATAGCTCAGGGACTGGCAAGTGTTCCTCTGTTTACAGGTATCGAATACCGTACATTTTGCTGGGTAATCATAACATCTGTCAGTATTGTCTTTGTCCTCTGGTATGCTTCCAGAATCAGAAAGAACCCAAATAGAAGTCCCATGTATGATGCAGATGAATATTGGAGGCAGAAAGGAAACTCGCATATCGAGGAGATAAAATATTACACTCCCCGGTCAGCATGGATTGTAGCTTTTCTGACATGGACCGCACTGACCATCTTTGCATTCAAATATCCGGTAACAAAACTGGCTATCGGATTATCAACCGTCTCAGCTCCGTTATTGCCAGTGTTGTCCGGATTATTTTTCATTTCCAGCTATATAACCCTGAAGCGCTCAATACATTTTTTTGTTCTGAATATCCTTGGTTTTACTATGGTCTATCTTGTTGTAGGAGTTCTTGGGTATCAATGGTATATTATGGAAATTGCTGCACTGTTCCTTGCAATGGGAATTGTAACAGGTTTTGCCTCGGGTAAGAAGCCTGGTGAAATGACAAAACTTTTTGTTGAGGGGGTCAAAGATATTGTATCAGCATCACTTGTTGTTGGTTTTGCCGGTGGTATAATAGCCATACTCACTGATGGTCAGATCATTGATACGGTACTTTATTCCTTATCCGGTGCATTGAAAGGGGCAAATCAGATTTCGGCCATAACGATAATGTACTTATTTCAATCGGTATTAAACCTTATAATAACATCAGGATCTGCAAAAGCTGCTCTTACAATACCTATCATGGCCGAATTTTCTGACATTGTCGGGTTGACCAGGCAGGCCACTATAATGGCTTTCCAGTTTGGTGCAGGTTTTACAGACATGATCGCTCCTACTTCAGGAGTATTGATTGGTGTACTGGGAATGGCAAGAATTCCATATGTAAAATGGCTAAAATGGATATGGCCAATTCTTTTGATCCTGATTCTTGTTGGATTTTTACTGCTGATTCCAACAGTTACAATGAAACTGAACGGATTCTAGCAGAACTGTTTATCCCCTTGGTGTTACTTTGTGTTTTACTTAGTGTTACTTTGTGGTTAAATGAATTTTATTTTTACCACAAAGAGGCCCAAGCGTTAAGAAATAGCCTTGCAGGCTATTTTAGCGAAGGGGCCAGACTGCCGCGATGGCGGGTTTCACAAAGGTTCACAAAGGATTTTTTGACAGACTTTCATACGTACATTAAGAAATTTTGAAAGATTATTTGAAAACTTTCTTCAAATACTCTTTTGACTTTATTCCAAACCTGAACAGATTTTCATTCGTTGGAAAATCCTGATGCCGGTTTGGTGGCAGATTAATTATTGCTTTAAATTCAGTTGGCGACCAATCCAGCTTTTTAGCAACAAACTCAAGGTCATTATCAATTTCATTTTCAGCATATACATTTTCCTTCATTTTATTCAAAGCTTCGCCTCTCGAGATCTGACCAGAGACAATCAAACTTGAGAGATGAGCTCTCCTTTTATCAAAATTGAACTTAACTGGTAAATAATAACTCTGGAAGAATTTTGTAAATCTCGATTCATAATGTTTCCCTCCATAATACTGCCATCCCAGTTCTCTTTTCATTGTTTCAATTACCTCATCCTTTCTGTAATCAATATAATTCAGAGGATTTATAATCTTCATCTTTTTAATAAGCGTATAATAGATATATCGCTCAAAAAAATTAACGTGCGGATAATCATTTAATTTTTTTTCTCCAAACCTTTTATGAATCGATTTAAGATGCCTGTAATCCATAGCCTGATATCCCCAGTTCCCAGGCATAATAGATTCTGTGGCAAAATTCAACCCGTTGAATACGTACTTAATTTTATTTTTATCGGCAAAATTGTACAAAGCAGCAAAAATTGCATGATCCTGCGGAATATCCTGATCAGGAAGACTTGCCTTAAAAAATGCCCGCTGAAGATCTTTCATTTCTTCCCAGTTGACAACAAATGTATGTAATTCGATCTTGAGTGTTTTCACAACATTTTCAATGTTTTTTACTGCCTGTTCTGAATTCCAGCCGCAGTCAACATGAACAACAAGAGGACGTAATCCCTTATTAACAGCAAGATACGCCAGATAGGAACTGTCAACACCACCACTCAGTCCGATAATACAATCAAATTCATTATTTCTCTCTTCCCGCTTAATTCTTTCGATAATACCTGTCAGGATCTTTTCACCATTCTTTTCGGGTAACCACATCTTTTTTACCCGATCGAGAGCTGAATTACAATGGTTACAGTTCCCCATATCATCAAACACAATTTCCGGGTCCGTTGTATCCATTATACATCGATTACATATCTGATATGTCCTTTTAGTCATAAGGTTAATTAAATAAATCTGATATCTCAGAATATGATGGATAAGTTATGAGAACAGCACGCCTCTTACCATGAAAAACAAAAAAACTTCCGGCTGCAACAGCCGAAGCCCCTCCCTGTTTCACTGCTAAACTAAAATCGATAAGTTTGCCGGCGCCTCCACAGGCAATGATAGGAACTCTTACTGAGCCCGAAATAGTTTTAATTAATTCAATATCATATCCTTCCATAACTCCATCCCTATCGATTGAATTAATTAATATTTCCCCGGCACCTTCGTTTTCAATTTTTTTCGCATAATCAACAGGA
The DNA here is from genome assembly GCA_003162595.1 of Bacteroidales bacterium. GTDB lineage: Bacteria > Bacteroidota > Bacteroidia > Bacteroidales > VadinHA17 > LD21. The sequence goes on from PMNJ01000061.1 coordinate 30,745, forward strand.
TTTATACCTGTGCTTTGTGTTCCGCCTTTTATATATACAATATTCCCCTTGAGAAATTCCTTTTTAACATCTATTGAAACAGCAATTGTTGAACTTCCGAATTGTTGAACAGCTTCTCTGAGAAAGTTTTTCTCGAGATATGCATGTGTGTTAATTATTACTTTCTCAGCTCCTGATTTTATTATTCTTTCTATTTGTTGCAAAGTATGAATTCCGCCGCCGTATGCAAAAGGCATAAAACATTCACTGGCAATATTTTGAATTAATTCATAGGGGGGCTCTTTCCCGGATCTGGAAGCATCAATATCCAGGAAAAAAATTTCATCTACCTCTTTTTCATTAAATATTCTTACAGTATTTATGGGATCACCAATATATGTAGTTTCCTTAAATTTTACTGTCTTTACCAACCCATTGTTTCTCAGCAACAAACAAGGGATAATTCTCTTTATTTTCATTTCAGTAAAAATCAACAAAATTTCTTAAGAGCTTCATTCCGAATTTATGGC
>PMNJ01000125.1 GCA_003162595.1 Bacteroidales bacterium
CTTGCAAAATCTCAGCTCGAAACACAGGTAAAGGAGGCTGAAGGAAATCTTGATGAACGCAAGTCCGCTATTGCCGAGATGCTTAAACCTGTAAAAGATTCTATCGACAGTTATAAGAAGCGAATTGAAGAATTAGAAAAAGGTTCAGAAAAAACTTTTGGCCAGGTTACGGAAATGTTATCAAATATTCAGATAACCAATGCCAGTTTGCAGAAGGAAACAGGAGCACTGGTAAATGCTCTGAGAAATCCACGAGTCAGAGGAAGATGGGGTGAGATTGGTTTAAAACGGGTTGTTGAGTTTTCAGGGTTATCTGCTCATTGCGATTTTGTAGAGCAGGTATATACAGAAGGTGAAGACTCGGTTCTGAAACCCGACATGATTATAAATCTGCCAGGGAACAGTCATGTTGTGGTTGATTCAAAATTGCCACTCGATGCATATCTGCAGGCACTCGAAACCGATGATGAAAATTCACGGAATCTTCTTTTTGCGAAACATGCCAAAGACCTGAGGGACCATGTTAACAGGCTGAGCAAAAAGCAGTACTGGTCCCAGTTCCAGAATACTCCAGATTTTGTTGTGTTATACATGGAGGTTGAATCTGCATTGAATGTGGCATTGATGACGGATAAGACTTTGCTCCAGGATGCAATGAATAATAAAATAATCTTAACCACGCCAACGACTCTGATTGTAGTTCTTAAGTCGGTGGCAATGTCTTGGCAACAACATAATATTACAGAAAATGCTTTACAGATCATGGAAGCTGCAATGGACTTTTATGGAAGGGTAAATGTGTTTGCCGATCATCTTGATAAAGTAGGCGGAGGCTTAAAAACTGCCCTGAAAGGTTATAATGATGCAATTGGCTCATGGGAAAGCCGGGTGCTGCCTGCCGGAAGAAAACTGGAACAATTAAAAGCGACAGATAATAAAAATGTATTACCTGATTTTGAAATTCTTGATAAGCCGGTACGTGAGCTGAAGAAATCTGAGGAGTAATTTTAAGTAGCTGAAATGTTAAATTATATTAAATTATCAACTTTCATATAATTCAGTCTTACCAACCGATGAACTTTTTAATATCTTTAGCAGCTATCAAAACATCTTTTATTTGAGAATCCCAATCCAATAAAGACCCCAATTATCCTGTTTGTCACTGATTCGATTTCATTAGTAACAGATTCTTACAAATATTTTTTTCCGGGCCTTATTTCCCTTGGGGCGATAATTTAAACAAAAAAACCTTATCGGAATATTTTGCTTGTACCGATTGTCAAATGAAAATAAACCATAAACTTAAATCCTATTTTTAAAAATGCTGAACTTCCCTGGTGGTATATGAATATATTAAGACAAACAATCCTATAAATCTGCCCGGGATGTTTAATTAGCTACTAGTGACCTTATAATGCATAGAAATAATCTATTCTTAATATTCTTATTGACCATTTTTACTGGTGCAGTTTTCTACTGTAACCCGGGATTTGGGCAACCTCTTCCAGTTCAAATAAGTCAGCAGGATTCTCTTAAAGAAAATCAGATTCTTTATAATGGTAAATTATGGCATAATCTTTATCATAATATCAAGGGAGATCAATTCCTTTTTTCCAATGATTATTTGCCAGGTTCATTGACAATTAATGGTAAATCATATAATAATTTAGGCATCAGTTATGATATTTATAATGATGAGATAATCACACTTACAAATCATGGTTCTATTTTGCAGCTGAATAAGGAAATGGTTGACAGTTTTGCTCTGGTTTATAATTATAATACGTACAGGTTTAAAAACGCTTTGGAAGACAGTCTGACAGGTATTAAAGGTTATGTTAATGTATTATATAAAGGTAAATCAGCACTGTATGTAAAGTACAAGAAAGAGATTCAAATACTTGCTGTTGATAATAAGTATGATTTATTTTTTCAGACATATCGTATCTATTTTCAGAAAGAAAGAATAGTTCATCAGATAAACAATAAAAGGGAATTACTAAAGCTTTTATATGAAGATAAAGCCCAAATTAAGGATTTCATAAAAAAGAATAAATTGAAGATTTCAAAAATGGAACCAGAAAGCTTCGTTCAGGTAATACGTTTTTATGATAGCATAAGCCACTAGACCTGTATTCATGAAATTAAAGATATATATACTCATTTTAATATTGTTCTTATCAGTAAATCTTGGGGCTCAGGAAAAATACAGGATAACATCAAATTACAAGGATATTTCATTTATAGATTTCGTTACAAGAGTGGAGAGTATTCTTCCTGTAAAATTCTTTTACAGGGATGANNGTTTTGGATAATCTTCTGAAAGGTACTTCTCTCTATTATTATATTGATGATTTTGGAAATGTTGTTATTACCAATAATTATGCAGTTAAAGTCTCAAATACTGTAGAAGATAAAAGTACTAAGTTCCTTCCTCCATCTGATTTTTCAGGCTCATCCGAAAGCCAGCAGATAGCAGGAAATGCATCGGTGGAAATCGGGAATCCGGCTGAAAAAAACAAAGCCGGGAATGTAGTTATCTCAGGATATATCAAAAACAAGTCAACTAAGGAACCTGTTGCAGGAGTGACTGTATTCATTCAGAAACTCTCAATAGGAACAATCTCCAACGAGTATGGATTTTATACTTTAACAGCGGCCCGGGGAGTTCATATGCTCCAGTTCTCATTCGTCGGGATGAGAGAAAAAATTGTCAATCTGAATCTTTATGGAAGCGGTGAGCTCAATATTGAGATGAACAGTGTCTTGATTCCATTAAAAGAAACAATTGTGTCAGCTCAGAAAAGTGTTACACTCCAGAGGTTTGAAGTCGGAGCAGAAAAAATCAATATAGCAGCCTTCAAATTGTTGCCAACATCTATGGGCGAATCTGACATAATAAAAAGTGTTCTGTTAATTCCTGGTGTTCAGTCTGTTGGCGAAGGTTCAGCAGGGTTTAACGTAAGAGGCGGTTCAGCTGACCAGAACCTGATTCTGCTGTACGGGGCGCCAATATACAATTCCTCACATTTCTTTGGTTTCTTTTCTGCAGTCAATTCCGATATAATAAAAGATGTTACATTATATAAAGGAGGGATCCCCAGCCGGTATGGAGGAAGGATCTCTTCAGTTCTCGATATCGGATCAAAAGAAGGAAACAGGAATGAATTTGCCGGCAGTGCAGGTATAAGTCCCATAACCGCACATATATCATTAGAAGGGCCGATTATAAAAGATACCCTTACTTATATCCTTACTGCACGTACTACTTACTCAAACTGGATTTTCGGCCTGATTCATAATCCATCTCTGCACAATAGCAGGGCATCGTTCTATGATTTGAACGGCAAACTCACTTACGACTTAAATAAAAACAATAAAATAGACTTTTCTGCCTACACCAGTCACGACTCTTTCAAGTTCAACTCCGACACCGTATACAGTTATAACAACAATATTCTTGCATTAAAATGGCGTCATTTTTTCACAAGCAGGTTTTTTTCAGCTCTTTCAATTAACAACAGCTCTTATAATTATGACATTTCGAGCCAGAGTATACCGGCAGAAGCATTTGTCCTTTCACATAAAGTAAATAATACCGGGTTCAACGCAGACTTTAACTGGTTCCTTGGAAGAAATGAGATTAATTTTGGTCTCGACATTAAACGATATGCTATTGTTCCGGGGAGTTATCTTCCAAACAGCGATTCATCACTTATTGTACCACACACAATTGAAAAACAACGGGCATGGGAAGGAGCATTATACATTGATGACAAATTTCTTCTGACAGACTATTTGTCGGTTAATGTCGGTATGAGGATGTCAGCTTACTACTCTTTTGGTCCACAATCGGTTATGATCTATAATCCTGATTATTCAAAAAGCACATCAACAATTATCGACACCTTAAATTTTAAGTCTGGTCAAGTCTCCAGCAAATATGGAGGATTGGAGCCAAGAGTCTCATTGAATTTCCGTATTTCCAACAAGAATTCCTTTAAGATAAACTATAACAGAACACGACAATACCTGCATCTGCTTTCAAATTCAACATCAATATCTCCGACAGATACCTGGAAACTTTGCGATTATTATCTGAAACCCCAGATAGGCGACCAGGTTGCACTAGGCTTTTATGAATTGTTATTTAAGAATAGTTTCGAAGCTTCTGCCGAGGTATACTATAAGGGAATCAGGAATATGGTTGATTTTAAGGGAGGTACAAATCTGATAATGGATGATAACATTGAGAAGGATATCGTAAACGTTAAGGGTAAAGCTTATGGTTTGGAACTGGTACTTAAGAAGACAGAAGGAAAAACCCGTTACAGCATCGGTTATACATATTCCAGGACCTTCATTAAAAGCATAGGAACTTTTAGTGACGAAATTATTAATTCAGGAAAGTGGTTTCCTGCCAATTTTGATAAACCCAATGACCTTGTTGTTACATTTAATTATCTGTTCTCCCGCCGTTTCAGCTTCTCGGCAAACTATACATATAGCACAGGCCGGCCGATAACGTATCCTGTGGCTACATATGATATAAGCGATAAGTTGCTCGTAACCTATTCGGACAGGAATGAATACAGAATTCCTGATTATTCAAGGCTTGATCTTTCTTTAAAAGTGAGCGGGAACCTCAGGTCGCATAGAATTGCTCATCCTAACTGGACATTCTCAGTCTATAATTTCCTCGGACGGGAAAACGTATATTCAATTTATTTTAAAAATGAAGGGAATATGGTTAATGGATACAAACTGTCAGTGTTTGGCAGAGCAATTCCTTCTGTTACTTTTAATTTTGATTTTTAAATAATTATGAAGCAATATAATCGCAATAATTTGATTTTCAAGCGACTTATAAGAAAATGTATGGAGCTTAAATGTTTTATTCTTTTTTTAATCTTTCTTTTTTTCAACAGTTGTATCACCCAGTTTGTTCCTCAAACGAATGAAGATAAACAGTTACTTGTTGTTGAAGGTTTGATAACTGATCAGCCGGTTGTAAATATTGTAAAACTGTCAAGATCCCTTCCTCTTGGAACTAAAAACACGGCAAACCCGGTAAATGGCAGTATTGTTTCAATCTCCGATGATCTTG
>PMNJ01000183.1 GCA_003162595.1 Bacteroidales bacterium
AAAATCAGCTGAAATTTAAAGCTTTTGTTTCTGATAAGGAATGCAACCATATATGTGACTGAAAGCTGCGCCAGAACATTCTGAAACTGGAAGACCAGTTTACCTGCATTTGCAAAATAAAGAGCCCATCCGAGAAACAGTAACAGACATGAACGTTTAATTGCATGTCTTGTAATAGTTTGAATACTGTCACCTTTTTTTAACCTGTTGGCTACTGCAAAAGGAATCGCAACCCCCACAATAAACATAAAAAAAGGCTGAATAAGATCCCAAAAATGTAATCCATGCCATTCATGGTGGCTGAACTGGATACCAATAAATTGTATAATACCGACATGAGATTTCTCTAGCTGGCCGTATAGTTCGGTAGCTTCTCCTGCTAACAGGAACATGGTGAATCCGCGAAAGAAATCTATTGATGTTACCCTTCCTGCAACGACAGGATTCATTGGTTGTGTATTTGTATCCATTTTTCTATTCGATTTATGTGCATCAGGAATTTTGAAATATATGATATTTTCTTCAAAAAAAATTGGTCTGTTTAAAATTTCTTTGTGCAAAAGAAAGAACATTCTTTGCACTTCTGAGTTACGAACCAGACCTTTTTTTTATTTTTTCAACCTGCAATTCAAAATCTTCTGTTTCCTGCCTTACCTGAACTATAAAGCTGTTCTCTTCAATAGTTCCTAATGCTGCTTCCATCTCAGCCATATTTCTGAATGTAGACTGCCTGTACGGGTTGTCAAAATCTTTTTTTCGTGAGGTATAAACCTGATCACAAACGAATTTCTGAATATTCACCGTTTTTTCCAGAGCTGACTTCCAATCAGACAGAGTAAGATGATCTGAACCAAATAATTCACAAAGTGTTGCAAATGAATGTTTTTGTTTGTCAATTTTATATTTAACCCACAGCTCATTATATCTTACATGGATCTCATTCCATGTTTTTAGTTTTCCGGAACCAATATCAGACCGTAGCTTATCAACATCTTCCATTGTCATCATTTGTCCGCCAAGATTGACCCATTCCTTTTGTCGCTTACATTTCAGATCTGTACACAGTACTGAGAAAGAAGCCGTTGGATTTGAACTCATAAATGTTATAAGGTTCTTTGTTGCATAGTAGTATAGTATATCACGATAGGCATGATAAGCTTTATATGGCTTTAATATAAGCACTTTTCGTCTGGTATTTTCCATATTTTCACCCAGTACTTCCAGGTTGTTGATTTCTTCTTCTTTTCCGCATAAAAGATCACGACCCATCGAAGCCAGGTCATTTTCATCCTTTCCGTGCAGCGATATCCCCATTTCCCGCAAACTTGCTTTTGCAGTCCAGATTTCCAGCAATTTGAGCGAATAGAAAATCTCCTCTACCGTATCGGGAGCAAATGGATCAAATTCGATGTTCTGATCCTTATGTATCCTTTTGTCACGATTCTGGAATTTCCAGGAATTCCTGGCAAGTGCAAACATGTTATATAGCCACCAGTAGGCAGGCATAACTTCCAGCTGATCTTTTGAAACGTTATTATTAAGAAGTGAAAAGGGGAAAGGAATATTGAGTTCTGCCGGATAATCGGCCTTGGAAAGCAGTACAAACGATGCGAACCGGCATGAATGCTTTACACTGGTACATAATCCGGGCCAGAATCCCCGGCCGGCCTGGATTTCATTATCATTGGCGCGGCTGTTATGATTTGACCCGATTGTAGCCCCTGCTGCCATATTGCTTTGACCCATAACAACCGAGGCAATCAGAAAGGAATTATTGTGATGCTGTTCATGTGCCGGGAAAATCAGATTATTAAGTACTTCACAACATGAGATCGTTGAATTGTCGCCCAAAAACGAGTTAATTAACCTGGCGCCATATTTCAGGTTTGAATTATTCCCCAGGATAAATTTGACAGCTTTGCAGCCGTAAAATATGTGACATCCATAGCCAATTATACCATTGACCAGTTCAACTCCTTCACCGATTTGAGTTGGTTCTTCTTCTGAAGAATTAATTGTCAGGTTTTTTAATTTATTGGCCCCCTTGATATAACAATATGAACTGATTTTTACATCTTTCAGAATTAGAGAATTTTTTATCACACAATGATTGCCTGTTGTTCCATAAAAACCACGTCTGTTATCAAAACTCTTCTGGGTGATCATTTTTAGATTTTCCTGTAAGGCAACGTCATCTCTGTACTTAGCCCAGAGGTAAGCATCGGCTGTAATCATACCATCATAAGGCAGGACTCTGCGGCAGCCTGTTTCATTCATAAGATCGAGCCACGTCCTTACGTTTTCCGCTTCACCTTCTTTTATTATACCATTACCAAATTTGGCGTGATCCGTTGTATGCATTTCCTGAATATTAAAAAGTATGCAACGATCTCCGATAATATAGTGAGCGAGGTAATGTACATTGTGTATTGCAACATCATCGCCTATATCTGAGGAGATGATCAGGCTGTTCGTAATTCCAGCAGGAACCCTCAGGTCGTGATGCTGCAGTATCACATTCTTCAGGCGCCCGATCCTCACGAGTCCGTAAAACCTGGAGTTCTTAATCTGATTAGTATCAAACTGATCTGTAACGAGTATTTCATCCCAGTCATCGGCTGTGTTATCATTTTTTACGAGTCTTTCAACCTCATCCGATCTCAGATTTCTCCATCCCGATTTTGGGGGGGTGGTCTGTTTATTTCGTTGGAAGTACTCATCATTCCCCTTTGGAATATATTGTTCAGGAATGAAGTTCTTACCTATGTTTTCCTGGGGCACTAATAATACATTGTCCATGTTGCATCTGTTTGTTATATTGATTTTAGGTGGAATCATTTGCTATACTGATTATAAATTTATATTATTTCAGTAACAGAAAAAAATATTCTTAAGAACTTCCATTCTGCTTCTGCGGTCCTCTGTGAATTCCTTTTGAAATAGATTCATTTTGTTTTTGTTTATGTTTAGCAATTTCTTAAATTTATACCTGTCTCCTAAATCTTAAATATTATGTGTAGAAACCACTTAAACCCAATTCATTGCATCATTCCACCTTATATGCTAACCAGACTGATGGAATCAGGCAATAAAAAAATTGCTGACCTGGCAATCAATTCTAATTTCAGGAGCTTCAGGTTCAGGAACGACAGAATATTTTTCCAGCAATCCAGCCTTCATGAGAAAACCATTCTGGGTCTGATTTCAAAAGATACCGGAAAGGATATTATGCACATGGAAGTTTATGACTGCCGGCAAAAAACTGATTTTATTAATGTTACTTTGCTCTGGGATACAAAAACTAATCAGAAATTAACGTCTGTAGCAGG
>PMNJ01000085.1 GCA_003162595.1 Bacteroidales bacterium
GTTACCATCAGGAACAGAGATAAGAAAACCGATAAAAGATAAATGGAATTGCTATAACCTCTTTTCTGGTCAATGATGGTAATATCTTTGGCCACAAGGTTTTCTTCACCGGATATGACAAAAGAGTATTTTTTTTGGGCATCCATTGAAAAGCTTTTGCCATGAGTGGGGACATTAAGACTGTCGGCCATTTCAGAATTGGCCCAGGTAAACAGGGCAATTCCATCTTTGGTTTTGATATTTACATTTTTAACATCCTTATTGGTTGATACGCTTACTTCATACTTTTTTGAATCAAGCTTATTGATATCAATAGACGGATTGATATTGCCAAAATGCAAAACCAAAAACAACAAAGCTCCCTGAACCACCATTCCCCCTGTAAATGCTCCAACCATACGATACGATCCCAGGCTTGTGCGTTCTTTGTTGTCGATGGTCATAACAGCCATTAATGCGCCATAGGGGATATTATTCGCGGTGTAAACAAGAAAAAATATCAGATAAGTAGCATAGGCATAAATTATTTTACCGGTTGGGCCAAATTTAGGAGACGTGAATAGCAATGATAATGTCACTCCTAAAGGGATGGCAGTCCATAATATCCAGGGACGAAATTTACCATATTTGGAATTTGTCCTGTCGCAAATGACACCCATTGCAATATCGATGATCCCATCACTGAAGCGTGCAATTAACATGAGCAATCCCACGGCAGCAGGATTTATACCAAAAACGTCAGTGTAAAAAATAAATAGGAAAGTAGCTACTCCGCGCCAGGCTATATTTGCTGCTCCGTCTCCAAGTGCGTATCCGATTTTTTCTTTTAATGCGAGTTTTTCCACAGTATCCGGTTTTAGTAGTTAATAAACAAAGTAACAAAAAGAAGCAGAATACTCTAATTTAATTTTATAAAAACTGATGTTATACCAAATATAATAATTGTCTGATAATAAGGTTAGAAAATCCACCTGTATTATCAAAACAACAAGACATGTTTTTTTAGAATACCAGCATCTCTGTTATTAAGCCAGATCCGGAAATTTAAACTGCACCTTCCACTTTGTACCCTTTCAGTCCATAATACAGAATAAAGGCAAAAAGCGGAATAGGAGCAAAGAATCCCACTGACATATTGAATTTATCGGCTATCAGTCCCATAAGCGGCGGGAATACAGCTCCCCCAACAATGGACATTACTATAAAGGAAGATGCCTTTTTCGTTTTCGGACCAAGGTCCTTAATTCCCAGTGCAAAAATGGTAGGGAACATTACAGACATGAAAAAGAAAACGCCATAAAGTGCTATTAGTGAAATCCAACCGGCGCCCATGCTTACTACCGGTAACAAAAGACAACACATAAATGCGTATAAGGCAAGCAGTTTGGTTGGTTCAAATCTTCTCATCAGAAAACTTCCCGACATGCGTCCAATCATAAATAATGCAAATCCAATCGACAGAAAATATGGACCATAGGCAACATCAAAGTGAGGATTCTGATTAACATCGGTAACAAAATTAATCAGATAACTAAATACTCCTGTTTGTGCCGCAACATAGCAGAACTGAGCAATTACCCCAAGAACAAAATGACGCTGCTTAATAAGCGGCTTGTTCATCAGAGTTCCATCTGAAGAAGCTACACCACCATTCTCTCCAAAGGTTTCTTCTTCCTTTATTTCAGGTAATTTTGTAAAAACGAATAAAATAGCGACAAGCAGTACTGTTCCTCCGATAACACAATATGGCAGTATCATAGAGCTAAGTTTCTCTCCTGCAACATTACTATGGTTCTCATAAATAAAAAGTCCGATAAGCGGACCTATAACCCAGGCCAGTCCATTGAACGATTGCGAAAAATTAATTCTTCGCTCAGCCGATTCCTTTGGACCCAGCTTTGTTGTATAAGGATTGGCAGCAGTCTCGAGAGTAGCCAGTCCGCAACCCATAATGAACAGACAAATAAGGAATACCCAGAAAGATTCGAATGTTGTTGTGGCAGCAATAAGGAATGCACCGGNNAGCGCCATTCCAAAATAGGCAGTATAGACAGAAAACTGGATCATTCCGGACTGGGCTTTCGACATATGCAGCATATCCTGGAAATGCTTGTTCAGAGTATCCAGCATACCATGAGCGATGCCCCAAAGGAAGAAAAGGCTGGTTATAAGTATAAATGGAACAAGGAAACCCTGGGTAACAAGTTTCTGACGGTTCTCGTAAGAGGAAATTTCGTTTGTCATATTCAATATTGTTTTGCGAATACAATATTGTCATGATTTACGACTTTACCAAAACTTTGCTGCTATTTTTATTTTGGTGTTTACCAAATATCCAGACTGATATCATCAAGAAAAAAACTCCCGCAGATCTCGCAGATCTAGGCGGATAAAATCTGCGATAATCAGTGAATTCTGCGGGAAATTCTTTTTAATTTACTTGACAGTTATATTATTTAACCAAAAGATTCACTTTCAGCTTGAAATCGTCATAGATTGTTTTATCCCCCAGGTTATCGAAAAAAGATCCTGAACCATAACGAATATTATATTTTGTACGATCTATTATGATATTGGCAAAAAACCAGGTACCATCATCTTTTTTCTGGACCGTAGCTTTAAATTCAATCGGATTAGTAATGTCTTTGATAGTAAGCGTTCCGCTTACTACTCCGGTGCCTTTATCGAATGGAGTGCTGCCTGTAATAACCAGCTTTGCAAGCGGGTACTTAGCTACTCCAAAAAAATCATCGGATTTCAGATGCCCCTGTAACATTTTGTTATCCTCCGTATCTTTAAGAGACGCCATGTTAATGTCGAATCCACCAGATACAATTTTATTATCCTGCCAGTTAATCCAGCCGGATTGCAACTTAATTGTACCGGTATGCTGACCGGTAACCTTTTCACCTAACCAGAATAATTGTGTTTTTGAAGTGTCGGCGGTTAATTTATTCTGTGCCCCGACATTTACCAGGAATAAGCCCGAAATTGTTAAAAATAATAATGCTCTTTTCATTTCAATAAATTTAGAATTTAAAAATTAAACACCAGGGTCTGCCCTTTTGTTCAATCTTCGTTAAATACTTCTTGAGTATTATTATTCGGGGATTCTGTAGAATTATTTCAGAGCTTGTGGATATTTAGTCCACCACTTATTTCAAATACCATACCTGTGGAGAAATTCCAATCTCCCCTGGATATTGATGCAACCGCTTTTCCTATATCTTCAGGTAATCCCCATCGTTTTTGAGGAACAAATCCTTCATTAATGAGCTTATCATACTTATCTTTTAATTTTGCCGTCATATCTGTTCTGATAACACCCGGACGGACTTCACAGACAAGAATTCCTTCGAGGGAAAGCCGGTCTGCAAAAACCGTAGAAGCCATACTCAACCCGGATTTTGATATACAGTATTCTGCCCTGTTTGTGGAAGATCTGACAGCAGACACCGATGTCATGAATATAATAACAGGCTTATAATCTGTTATCTGCTGTTTAAGCCATATCATCTCCCTTGCAATTTTCTGAGCAAAGAAAACCGGACCTTTCAGGTTTATATTCATAACCCTCTCGTAGCTTTCCTCGGTCATTTCAAGAACATCATTTCTCTGGAGGGGAGCAACACCCGCATTATTAATCAGAACATCTATCCTGCCGTATCTTTCAAGGATATTGGCAACAACTTCTTTCTGACATGTTGTACAGGAAATATCCAAACCTACCGGAAAGAACTGTGCCCCGCACTTTTCAACCTCAGGACCCAGAATTTCCATACCTTCGCTGTCAACAGAACGGGCTATCGCAGCAATATCATACCCTTCGGCTGCTAAAGCTATTACAACCGACCTGCCTATTCCTCTGCTGGCCCCTGTAATGACAGCAACAGGTTTGTCATTCATACGTAAAGAGTATAATCAGGTTTCTCAGTAAATTCGCTTTAAAGGTAGTGATTTGCCGGACTTTGTCAACAATCGAATGAAATATCTTCATTATATTCTTTTCGGACCTTTGCAAACCACATATCCTGCCATGAAATTCCCCTAATATTCACAAGATTAATTGAACAACTTTTTTCTAAAATTCGCTGATCTGGGGCTGATCCATGATAATCGTAAAAGAGATCCGGTATAGTATCCTAACAATCTATAGTAAATCAATGTTCTTGAAAAGACTTTTGGAATAAAAAACAACAGTAACCCAATCAGTGCCATAATACCTCCTGATATCAGGTTATTAGAAACCAGAAATATCTGGATAAGAAGTCTTTCCAACCCTGTTTTATGCTTGCTTATATAAACATGACGGGAAATATGAACTTCGGCTTTTGTTAAAGAGGTTGTTTTAAGATTTATCCGTGAGCTGCCGCCATGATTGTGCTCTATGGTTATACTCCCGCAAAATGCAATTTCGCAATTAATATTCCTCACCCTTCTGCATAGATCGATATCCTCAAAGTACATCCAGAAGTCCTCATCAAATCCATCTTGCTTTTTAAATGTTTCACACAGGATCAGTATGACGGAGCCTGAAACCCAATCGGGATAACTTATATGGGGCGTCTGGCGTCCATTATCTGGTATGCGGCTCCCGCCAGCCAGTGACCGGTTACCGAGTATTGCTCTTTGAAATCCGGTAAGATTGAACAGCGAAGGAAACTGGCCATATGATATGCTATATTTACCCTTTTCATTTTCCTGCCTGCACGAAACTATACCAAACTCCGGATTCTGTCTTGCGATATTTAAAAGTTTTTCAATCTCTGATTCTGATGCAACAGTATCTGGATTAAGAAATAAGAGGAACTCTCCTGAGGCGTTTTTAGCTCCCAGATTACAGCCATTAGCAAATCCCCCATTAATTTCATTTTTGATAAATCTGAACTTTGAAAACCGCTCTTCAATTTCATGGATTGTCTCATCCGAAGAATTATTATCAACAACAATCACTTCAATTTTGATGATTTTACCCGAGAAGGAGGAAAGAGATTCAAGGCATTTATTAAGCCTTCCCCACCCTTTATAACAAACTATGATTATTGAGAGATCCGTCATATTCTATGTGTAACTATTCTATTAACTATGTTTATGGTTGCTGGTTGCTCGTTAATTATATTTAGTTCCTTCGTCTCTTCATCCTCATCTCCTATTCCCCCATTCTCCCCTTCTCCCCCGCTCTCTTCCTCCTCCTCCATCCATTCATAAACAGGCTTTTGTGGACCCTGATTTCTGTACCATACAGCAAGTACAACACCTGAAAAAAATCCAAGCATATGTGACTCCCAGGATACATTTTTATAAACTCCTGGAAACAGTCCCCACACCATTGATCCGTAAAGAAAAACAATTAGCAGAGATAATGCTATGAGTCTGAAGTACCTGCGTATTATGCCGCTAAAAAAAAGATATGATGCAAGGCCATAAACAAGTCCGCTCGCTCCTATATGCCAGGCTGCTCTTCCAGCAATCCATACTAATAATCCGGTAAGAAAAAATGTCCAGATAAAGACCTTTAAAGCTACCTCCGAATAAAAATAAAAAAGTGCCAGTGAAAGAAAAAACAGGGGTATTGAGTTATTGAACAGATGTGTAAAGTCAGCATGAATAAAAGGAGAAAATAAGATCCCGGGCAATCCCCGCGCTGTCAGGGGATAAATTCCATAACGTGAAAGATCTATTTCAAATAGCACTTCAATAATCTTCACAAGCCACATCAAAAACACAAATATCCCCGGGATAATCATACTCAGAAGAAGCTTCTTCCTGTAAAATGCACCTTCGGCGATTATATCTGAACTGGGTTTTGACATGGTTAAATCAGGTGCTGGGTACTTGTTCCTTGTTGATTGTTCTGTGTTAACAATTTCACTACCTACTACTTACTTCTTCCTACTTACTTTCTTCTTGTCTCCTCTTCTCCCACTCATCCTTTCTCCCCTTCAGTATTAGTCAGTCTTTCCCCGGAAATATAATTCCGGCCTCTTTTCTTATTCTGTCGAGAGTGTTCATAAGGTCAAGACTGAATGAGTGCGGAACTACTTCACTCTGGAGTTTTCCGTCATCGAGGCAATTCATAACTTCTGCTGCTTCGAACTGGTAACCCATTCCATCAGGCAGAAGGGAATACTCAATATCTTCTTTGCCATTCAAGGCAACCGTGAGCCTTTGTGACATATCACGGGCGCGGGTAAAAAACAGATTTCCGTTTTCGCATAGCAAATCGCATCCAATACCGCCATTGGTGCGGAATGAGCTGTAAAGTGTTGCCATCCGGCGATCATCATATCCAAATATTATGCTTATTGAATCCTCCGATCCGGTCTGTGTAAATGATGCTTCAGCTTTTACCTCCGAAGGAACTCCCATGAAATACAGAGCATCAATAACGGGATAAATTCCGATATCAAGAAGGGACCCTCCTCCAAGGGATAAATTGAATTTCCTNNGGATCAAAAGGGGGTTGAAAAGAAAAACGGGCGTTAAGATGAACAATTTCCCCCGGCTCTCCGGTCATCAACAGTTCTCTGGTTTTCCTGTAAATTGGCTGGAAAGGCGGCCATAAAGCCTCCATAAGAAAGACGTTTTGTCTGGCAGCTTCATTTATCATACCTTCAACCTCGCGACTGTTTAATGCAAGAGCCTTTTCACAGATAACGGCCTTTTTATGCTTAAGGCAAAGCATTGTATGTTCATAGTGATATGAATGAGGTGAAGCGATATAAACAACCTCCAGATCAGGGTCTGAAACCATCTCTTCATAACTGCCGAAATATTTCTTAAAACCAAATTCTTCAGCGAACTGTCTGGCCCGATTCAGGTCACGTGATCCGACTGCATACAATTCAACATTTTCCAGCAATTTAAGTCCTCTGGTAAATTTTGCCGACATTTTCCCTGGGGCCAGGATACCCCATTTATATTTCTTTTTCATTCTATAATAATATTTTGATAAATATAGGAATTAGTTGGGTATTTTGAGCTGTTCAGGAAGAGACTCTCGATACACCCCTTGCCCTTCGGGCGTTCCCCCCAAGGGGGGAGAAATACTCTGCATTTTATAGTGATCCTACTTAACCTATGAGTATTTTCTCCCCTTTGGGGGAGATGTCGCGAAGCGACAGAGGGGGTTTTAGATCCCCAAAATGAAACTAATTAAAAGAAGTCTCAATAAAAACAAAAATAATTAATTTTGTATATTCCTGATTACCCGTCACTTAAAAAATATATTATAAAATTATTGCATTATTTTAGTACTATGTATTGCATAGTATATTATTTTATATATATCTTTGTAATGTCATGTTACATGTAATAAACAGTAGTAATAAATAAAGAGCACCATGAAAATCACAGTTAGTATTAATCTCGGCGGATACTCTTTCAACATCGACGAAGATGCTTATGCCGAATTAAAAAGGTACCTGAAGAATCTGGAACTGCATTTTGCCGGAGAAGAGAGTTCTTCTGAGATTCTTTCTGATATTGAGAGCCGGATGGCAGAACTTTTACGGGCAAAACTTACCAACTACAAACAGGTAATAAACATTGAGGATGTCCACCAGATTATAACGGTTTTAGGCACTCCGGAAGATATTTCCGATACCGAGGGACCAACTTTGCGTGATAAATTCTCTTCGCCCGGTTATCACAGGATGTACCGCGATACCGACCATAGAGTTATTGGCGGGGTCTGTGCAGGAATAGCCGCCTATTGGGATATTGAACTCTGGCTTGTCAGGTTGATCTTCTTTGTACTTGCAATGATGGG
>PMNJ01000328.1 GCA_003162595.1 Bacteroidales bacterium
TTTAAGAATTAAATATTTTGAAGTGTACTTGATTTTAATTTATAAAACCTCCTGGTGAAAAATGTC
Organism: Bacteroidales bacterium; assembly: GCA_003162595.1. Taxonomy (GTDB): domain Bacteria; phylum Bacteroidota; class Bacteroidia; order Bacteroidales; family VadinHA17; genus LD21. The sequence continues at coordinate 67 of PMNJ01000328.1, forward strand.
AATAATTAATATAAGATTGATTGTAAAAACTTAGAACCAAAGATATTGTGTAAGCAATGAATTCAGATAAACTTAAACATATCCAACAAAGTAATCATAAAAACAAGTCGAATGGGAACATACAATATCTAATATTCACCGATTAGATGTAAAAATAGTTGATACTGTATTTAAAATATATTGACATTTATAAAAAAAGCTAAAACATTCATTTATCACATAATGAGCATTATATACTTTAATGCATAGGGATTATAGAAATTATTGTGTAAGAATTACAAAAATGATTAAAAAGTAATATGATACTAGAATTTGCTATCAGAAACCTAAAAAAAAGGCCATTTCTTAATCTAATAAAAGTTGTAGGATTAAGCCTGGCACTGAGTAGTATATTGCTTATAGTATTGTTCCTAAAAAACGAATTGACCTATGATAGTTTTCATAAAAAATCGAAACGAATTTACCGGTTTACCACTATCAACCCAATGGTTTTTTCAGGAAAACATTTTGCAAGGATGAGCAATCCATACTACATCCCCAGAATGGCTGAATACTTTCCTGAAATAGAAAACTATGTGAGACTTGTGCCAATCCGTGGCGGGGTAATGAAATATAACGAAAATTTTATTGAAATCAGGCAGGCCTTTATTTGTGACAGTACGTTTTTTAAAGTGTTTGATTCTGAACTGTTAGTTGGGAATCCTGAAAATATATTGAATAATCCGGGCTCAATGGTCGTTTCCGAAAGCTTTGTAAAAAGAGTATTCGGAAATATTAACCCCATAGGACAGATACTGACCTTGCCAAGTGGACAATTTTATGACAAAAATATAGATTTTACAGTAAAAGGTGTCATGAAAGACTATCCTCAAAACAGTCATTTCCACCCTGAATTTATTACTACGCCCATAGATAAAACTATTTTTGGAGACTGGGCATATATATATTTATTATTGTCCGATAATGCCAATCCAAACAATATTGTATCAGGGTTTAAAGATTTCTATTCTTCTCACATAGTGAATAAAACAGAGGAAGGAAAAACAGAAGCCCACCTGCAAAAGATTTCGGACATACATTTACATTCCAATAAACTACGGGAGATAGAGGCAAACAGCAACATGTCCGTTATATATACCCTGTCTGTAGCCGCATTGATACTATTATTTATTGCAATGACCAACTATTCTAACCTTAACATTGGCATGGCCGATTTCAGTGACAAATATCTTTTTGTCAGTAAAGTGTTTGGTTCTTCAGGTTGGATGAATTTGAAATATTTCTTTTCCGAAGGAATTATCATTGTTTTAGCTTCCATTGTAATTAGTGGATTTATTGCAACTTCGGCAAACATATTCATTCAAAAATATTTTGCAATAAACTTATTCAAAGGTAATACAGCTTTGATCTTATCAGTTGTAGTGTTGTTTAGTTTAACTGGCATATTATCTGGCATATTGCCATTACTAAAACAAAGGATAAGCAATATAAAATCATCCTCAGATTATAAGAATAAAAACAATTTTAGAAGAAAAGGGATAAGTAAAAGCATTATAGTATTGCAATATACAATTTCAATTGGACTGATTGTTGCAGTCTTTGTAATTCGTCGACAAACCAATTATGCACTTGATAGTAGTATGGGTGCTGAAACTCATAATCTGATTTGTTTTGAGGATGTACATTCCAATGTACAAGCTAAGTTTGGAGTATTTAAGGAAGAACTGCTAAAATATAATTCCATTAAATACGTTTCAGCGATGTTCGCACCTCCCGGAGGCGAGGCAAACGACATGTTTCAGTTCAAAATGGAAGGCTACATCAAAGACGAAACAAATAAAACTGACAATTATATTGGAATTTTCCCCTGCGACTACTCTTTTGCCAGTATATTCAATCTGAATTTTCTGGGTGGCAATAATTTTTCTGAAAAGAACGTAGATAATGAAGGTTCAGGAGAGTATATCATCAATGAGTCGGCAATGAGGAGACTACATTATACGAATCCCCATAAGATAATAGGAAAAGAGTTCGAACTTATTCCTAACATTGGTGATATTAAAATTCCATCCGGTAAAATTATCGGTGTGGTCAGAGACTTTCACCTTTCGAGCATAAAGAAAGAGATTGAGCCTTTGGTATTATTTAAACAGAAAGATCTTTGGCTAATTAATTTTGTGGTTTCATTTCAGCCGGGCATGCAAAAAAATGCTTTAACTGACATTAAAAGCGTTTGGACAAAGATGTTCCCTGAATATCCATTTCAATATGAGTATGTCAGTTCGATGTACGAGAATGTTTACAAAACAGAGCTATTACAAGCTAAGCTGCTATCCCTATTTACGTTCATAGCCTTATTTATTTGTTCTATGGGACTTCTTGGATTATCGCTGTTAACGACCCAACGCCGTACCAAAGAAATAGGGATACGCAAAATAAATGGTGCCAGAATAATTGAAATAATGTTAATGCTCAACTTGGACTTTATAAAATGGATAATCATATCTGTTGTAATAGCCATTCCGTTCGCCTTTTTCGCTATGCATAGGTGGCTTGAAAACTTTGCTTACAAAACCACTCTTTGTTGGTGGATATTTGCTTTGGCTGGATTAGTAGCTGTGTTGATTGCCCTTATAACCGTTTCTGTACAATCGTGGAAAGCATCAAGTAGCAATCCTGTCGGTGCATTGAGATACGAGTAAGTATGTTTGGGACGGAATCCTAAAATGCAGTAGAGAATTAAAAACGACAAGTGTCAATAATTGAACATCAAAAAGGTGATGTTGATTTATTCACAAATCAACAATTATTTAAAAACCTACCTCCCGGTTATAAGAGCCGGATTGAATTAATTAAGGAAAATGAACAGATCTAATAATCTCGAATTTTCATTTCTATTAAAATGTACCCTGGTGACAAAGTGATTTTAGCCTTTATAAGTGTAGCTTATAAGAACGTGAATTGGTTGGAATAGTACCTGAACCTTTAATTGTAAAGTATTATAAATCAAGGATCCATATAACCCATATAAACTATTGTTGATGGAATCGATGATAAAATCAGTGTATTTTATGACTTTTGAGTTGTCCCATCCCATATTTGCTTAAGAAACTTGGGATGGGATGATATTTCTGAAACATTGGGAGTATTTAAAGGATCAATAATGGTTAATGAATATATAAAAGAGATCGAAAATAACCTCTTGTCCTGTTTGGTACCCCTAACCTTCAAAAGGTGCAATCAGTTTTTATATTTTTAATTTGAAATCCTTGACAACCTGAAGCATAGTTGATCTTACCACTCCTAGACACGAAAATGCTGACATATTCAGGAAGCGATTAATATCGTAATTCCATAGATGATTAAATTTATTAATTTCTCTATTTTTTGTCTTTGATGACGGCGACCAAAGTATTTGTAAGTTCTGCAGTTCCATCTTTGTTGCCGGTCTCTTTGGCCATCCATGGACATGTTCCTGAAGTAATTATATTGCCGTCCTTAACAACGCCTTTCCCGCTATAAATCCCATTCTTAAATCCCGATTCATTTTTCGGATTATCAAATAGCGCATATTTTTTACCATCCAGAACACCGGCTTTTGCCAATATCCATATTGCACCCAGCTGAGCTGCTATTGGCTTGCCCTGACTTATAACCGTTTTAACAAAGTTTTTTTCTTCTGCAGTTACAATAGTGTCATTTGTCGCCATACAAGGCATTATAAAACCTGCATAATCCTTTATGTTTACTTTGCTTAGCTTAAGATCAGGATTGACAGTCATCGAATCTGTCTTTAAGATTTCACCGGATATAGTAGCAATGGATACCTGAAAACCAGAATGCTCAAGTATTTCTCTCATTTTCCCCACCTCATGAATGAGCATGTACTGCAGCTGCATTGAATTATCTTCTATATAAAGAAGCACTCTTGGAGAATCTTTGCTATATGAAACAAGGATCCCGGATAACAAAAACAGATAAAATAACTTTTTCATAGCTGAAAAATTTAGGTTTAAATTGACGTTGTTGAAGGAATAATGATTGGGTTGTACTTTTCATCATTATGAGAATTGTACATCAAAATTAAACACTGACCAGACAAAAGTCAAATTTAATTTAAGCAAACCCGGATTTGTTGAATACATAGGAAAATTTCTAACCGTATGCGAAGACATTATTTTAAATAATGAATGTCTTACTTGTGTTTAACCTTACATTTCATTTTTACACACGGCATCTGCCGGTAATATTTTTGTAGGCAATAGCTTAAAGCAAATAACAAAAGGAGTTTTAACGAAAAGATTCTCAAAAAATTCAAGTACCCAACAACCTGATGTACTTTTAATAGAAGGTACAAATATTTATAGGGATAATTTTATAGCTGAGCAGGAGGATGTGATAGGCTTGAAAGCAGAAGCTTTTATGAAAAGGATTAATGGAAATGTCTATGTTCTGCAATCATCCGCCAATATTGATCGGGTAGAACAAATTCAGAAGGCATGTAAAAATGTCAATCGGACTCTTGTAATAGACATATTCACAGCTCATATCTTATCAAACATTCCTGATGATTCATTTTCAGACATTAGAATATTCTATCCTTTCTGGCTTACTCAGAAAATGCACGAAACAACCGAGGGTACTAAAAAGATGATTCGTTTCTCTAAAAGAAAAATTTCAAAAGAGGAACTTAAGACTAGACGAGACTTATGCATCCTTGTGCGTGAAAACATGCTGATTGATATTAAAAACCGAATGGACCATGGTGATTCTGGATTAATCTACTCGAAATGGGAAGGATATAAGAAAGGTATCAAGACCGAGCGCTTTTTAGATTTTTTCAAGTCACATAACTTAGAAACCATAAGCTTACATACAAGTGGTCATGCTGATATCCAAACAATAAAGGATTTTGTTAAAGATTTATACCCAAAAACAATAATTCCAGTACACACTCAAACGCCGGAAAAGTACAAAGAAATCTTTGGTGGTCTGGTATGCCTGCTTGATGACAAAATTAAATATGAAGTATAATGATTGTAGGAGAAGTACCTTAGAAAACTAAGTCATTGGTGCACTTGGCACTACATCCTCAAAACGCGGACCCCTGTAGATCAATGATTTACAGGGGTCTTTAAATTTTCTGTTGAAAGCAATCCAACCAGATTTTTCAACACTTCCGGGACCGCTAAGATTTACTGTTGCTGCGGCTTTAAAAGTATTCCATAGCAGGTAAGAGTCTTACTTTTTAAACAGATTATTTACATTTGAGGTTAGCCTGCTTAACTTTAGAGGGTGCTGCAAAAACTCCATAGGTGGCATTCTTGAATGAAGCACAAGCTTCAGCTGTCTGACCTTTACCTTCCTGTGCCAGGGCAATCTGAAAGTAGAATTTTGCTTTGGGTTCGGCCTCCCCAGTCTCAAGAGCCAGCCCTTTTTGGGCATACTCTAAACCCTTATCGAAAGCCTTCTGTTTGTTGTAAACCTCGGCAAAGAAATAGAACAGATCCTTGTCGTCACCATATTTTGCAGCTTTATTAAGTAAGCCAAGCGCCTCATCAAGTTTATTTGCCTGATCAGATTTCGATCCGGATGCTCTAAAATACCCAAGTGCCAGTGTGGAGGCCTGTTTGATCTTAGCATCATCAGTCCCTGGCTTCATCTTACTGATATACAGATCGATAGTTTTTTCAAAATCGTCCGAATCAGCCTGTTTCATATATATTAATGCCTTATTATATATTGTAGAAGCATAATCAGGGTTGATCATCAAAACGCTGTCAAACGATGCAAGTGCACCTTTATAATCATCTTTAGAGAAATACTCGCTTGCCAGATTATTATATGCCTTTATCAGAATTATATTAGCATTCTGTTTGGTTGATGGGTTATCATATTTTTCTGCTGCAGCTACTGCTTTTTTTGCAGCCAGAATTACTTCTGATGCCGGTTTTTTTGCCGTAAAGGCATCTGAGGCAACATTATAATATAAACTGGGTAGTACTTTTATTGCCTTCTGCCTGAGATCAGCTGCAGAATCGCCAACCTGTTTGGACAGGCTGACCACATTCTCAAAGGCTTTAATTGCTGCCTGGGGATCCGTCTGAACTGCCTTGGCCCCTTGATTGTAAGCTTCGATAACATCATTTCGTCCCTGGGCTTTAATATTTGTAGTTGAAAGAACTACAACAACAAGAAGACTAATTGTTTTAATTAAATTTCTAAGTTTCGTTTTCATTCTGATTATTATTTTATTATTAACATTTATTCTTTTGAAAGGGCTAAAATAAAAATAAAAATTGTTTTATCTAACCTGTTGTCTGAAAAGTTGATATTTATCACCTTCTGCCAAATGAACAACAGCTTCTAATTTTCTCGCCAAAATAATAAATAATGCTGATTTTTTACACCTTCACTTTTTTAATTGAACACTTTCTTATTGTATTGCTCAGACTTAAAAGTATTAATAATATATTCTTTGCAGGTTTCTTAACAATGATCAACAGACCCTGGCTTAAACAATGCTATATCAACTGATGTCAATCATCAAAATGCCTGCCAAATAGTAAGTGATGGTTCTGGTGGCGCCAGGTCAATAAATCATAAACCCCGCAAGATCAATGATCTGCGGGGTTTTGAGTTTTGGAGTGACAGGTTTGTCTTATTCCTGCAACAAAGAAATAGTTATCTTTCTATTTTATTTTTGCGTTATCTACTTTGGCTCTATAATTCATGGCTTGTTTCAATGAGGCAACAGCCTTTCTTGAGTCAGCAATAGCCTGTGCTTTATATCCTCCGAAATCATCCGGAGCTTTCTCCATATAATCAATGGCACTTTCAAGCTCTCTGATAGCAGTTTCAATTCTTGGATGTTTAGCTGCTTCAGTATGCTTGTTCTGCTGTACATAAACAAAGGCTGTTGTCGTAAGAAAGACAACTGCCAACAAAATGGTTAAAAGCTTTTTCATACTTTTTCTTTTTAGTTAAATTTATTATTTTCATTAGGTTTGAAAAAAAATTAAAAGACTGTCTTGTTGAATTAAAAAGATTTCTTTCCGATTAAAAATATACGATGTTCCAGTCAATCTCATTGTAGATTGTTTGAATTGAATATGAATATATCCCTGTTTGTTTGATGTTTATCACTTCTTCAAATCAAAAATCTTAAAATTAGAAATAGATTTAATTATTAACAAAATTAAACAGTTTTATTTTTATTGGGATTCTCCCTGGCATCAAATTGCAAATCATTCGAGATAAATGAACTGCAGGTTTTTTCATTTCAGAGGGTGACAAAATTGGTGATGGATTTTCTTTTGAAAAATGAAATTTTTGAATATCAGCATTTTATCTTTTCCAAATTCTGATTTTTATTTGATTGGGTTTATTGGAAAACGAACAAAATCTTATGTTTTTAGTCTTAATGTTATATATTTGCGATTCATATGTATATATCAGGTCTCATTAAGAAAAGACAGTGAAGCAAAAGAAGCAACAGTTTAATGAATAGAAAAACAAGAAATATTATTTCCCTGCTATTATTGCTGGTTTTTCTTTTCCCTTCAATAGTTAAGATTGAACATCACCATGATCATTTTGTATATAAAGCAAACAATGAGAATAACTCTCAGGTTTTCAATGGAAAATGTAGCATATGCAATTTTGAATTCTTTGTTTTTCTTTCATATGCCGGGAATATTGATTTGCAAGATGAAAAACCTTTAGAAAATTACGGCAATAATTATAATTGCCTATATTATTCCAATCTTCCGCAATTTTCATATTTATTACGAGCACCACCTGGTTTACAAATCTGAATTGTAACATCCTTTATGGTGTTTTCTTGAAAACTTGTCAACATGTAATATGTTTCTGTTACTTCCTTACCAGGAGAATACTATGATTCATTTTATATGAACTATTTTTCATTAAAATACTTCGTTATGTTGCTTAATTTAATATCAATATCAAAAAAACCAGGTAATGCACTATTTTACAAGGACAGCTATAATAATTTTATTCTGCACATCATTATCGGCAAACCTGTTCTCGCAGGCAGACAGTATTGTGAAGCCCGATTCTGTATTATTAAAGCAGATTGAACAACAGTTAAAAAGCTCCGGGCAGACTTCTACTCCTGTCCAGGCAAGAACAGCTCCATCCACACTCCCCGATATCAGCGTGGTTGGTGACTTTCAGGCATCGTACAAAAATAATGTTAAAAGAAATTTTGATGCCGGAATTAATGAAGCGGAACTTTCTCTTCAATCGGTTGTGGATCCTTATGCCAGGGCTGATTTCTTTATAACAGTAGGAAGGGACCCTGTCACAGGTAAGTTCAGTACGGATCTTGAGGAAGGATATCTTACCACACTTTCTTTACCTGCACATCTGCAATTAAAAGTCGGAAAGTTTAAAAGCGCAATGGGAAGGATTAACCCTGTGCATTCACATGCATTGCCGTTTATCAGCCTTCCAGACGCTTATCAAAATTATTTTGGCGAAGGCATAAATGATGAAGGAATGTCGTTAAGCTGGCTGGTCCCCAATCCTGTTTTTTATCAGGAACTGCTTGTACAAGTTACAGATGGACCAATTGATAATCCGAGTTTTTCGAGAAGTGTTGGGAACACTTATTTTGAACTGGCCCATTTAAAAAACTTTTTCGACCTGTCAGCAAATGCTACTCTGGAGCTGGGATTCTCAGGAATGACAGGAGAAAATTCTTTTAATCTCAGGACCAATATTGCCGCAATGGACCTTACCTATAAATGGAAGCCGGTACAATACAATACTTACCGATCCTTTACCTGGCAGTCAGAGACTTATTTCAGCAATGCAAATATTTCAAAAGATAAAGCTATGAATACTTTTGGCATGTATTCATTTATTAATTTTCAATTCTCAAAACGGCTGTTTTTCACCGGTATGTATAGTTATTCCAACAAACCGTATTCCGCCAGTACTGTGGAGAACTCATATTCGGCGACCATCGGATGGTATGCCACAGAATTTCAAAAATTGGAAATTGAAGGAAAAACAACTTCCAGCAATATGGAAAAAGAACAGAACCAGATACTGCTTCGCTGGATTTTTGTTATTGGAACACACGGAGCGCATCAATATTAACTATTAAATGTAAAAAAATGAAACTAAAGATCGTATTCATTCTTATCGCAAGCATTCTGACTTCTGCTATCTATGCTACAAAAATAAATGTCGTCACAACTACTGCTGATTTAAAGAGTATCACTGAATTTATTGGCAAAGAAAAAGTCGATGTATCTTCAATTGCCACAGGTTATCAGAATCCACACTTTGTTGATCCCAAACCAAGCTATATTATCAAACTTTCAAAAGCAGATATGTTTGTAACTGTGGGCTTGGATCTGGAGACAGGCTGGTCACCGCAACTCCTTTCAAGCTCACGCAATCCAAACATTCAAAAAGGAAGCAATGGTTATGTAGATGCCTCTGTTGGGGTTGGCTTATTGCAAGTGCCTTCGAGCATCAATCGTGGAGAAGGCGATATCCACATTTTTGGAAATCCTCACTATTGGTTAGATCCGGTAAATGGAAAGCAGATAGCAAAAAATATCTGTGATGGCCTTGAAAAGATATCTCCTGAAAATAAAACCTTTTTTGAAGAGAATCTTAAAGCCTTTGATACTAAAATTGATCTGAAGCTGAAAGAATGGACCATGAAAATGGCTCCATACAAGGGTGTAAAAATTATTGCATATCATAACGAATGGTGCTATTTTGAACAAAGATTCGGATTGGTAATTGTTGATTTTATGGAACCAAAGCCAGGCATCCCTCCGACACCGTCACAACTGGTAAAGATTATTTCCGAGGTAAAAAGCAACACTATAAAAGTAATTATCTCATCTCCCTATTTTACAACTTCTTCCTCAGATGTGGTATCAAAACAAACAGGTGCTAAAACCATAGTTCTAGGCACCTCCGTTGGAGCATTCGACAATATCAAAGATTATTTTGATTTGTTTGATTACAATATTGATAAGTTAATTCAGGGATTTAATTGATTGTTTAAACTATTACTTAATCTTTCAGGGTTACTTTTTCGGTGTTTTCCTTAATGATTGTTATAAATAACACAAAAAACAGAAAAGTATGTTTGATATGTTTCATTTGAATTTTATGGTGCAGGCATTCATAATCTCAATAATAACAGGCTTGTTTTTGTCTTACCTCGGCGTACACGTTGTAGGTCGTGGGATCGTTTTTGTTGATCTGGCGCTTGGTCAGGTTTCCTCGCTTGGTGGCGCCTTTGCGGTTTTTGTTGGCTATGGATTAACTACAATTCCATTGATATTCACACTCATAGCAGCATTTTTAATTTCGATGATTGATATCCTGGATAAGAGATTAAAGCTCGAAGCTATCATCGGAATAATTTATGCTTTCAGCTCCGCTGCCACAGTTATGCTTATCTCGAAGACACCTCATGGTGATTCGGATATTCAGGAAGTCTTGTTCGGAAACATCCTTTCAGTAAATAAGCAGGAGATGACCATTACATGTATCGTTTTTGGCGCACTGATACTACTTCATCTGATATTTCAGAAAAAGTTTTTTGCACTGACAGAAAGTTACGAAATTGGTAAAATTGAAAAGAAAGGATTTAATATCTGGAATTTCCTGTTCTACATTTCTATCGGCTTATCAATTGTTTTTGCAGTAAAGATCAGCGGGGTTATACCTGTTTTTTCTTATTTAATAATTCCGTCTGTCTGTGCCATAATGCTTGCCAAATCAAATAAAGCAGTAGTCATAATTGCTATGCTTGTGAGCTTTTTGGGAAGCTTTATCGGTTTGAATGTTTCTTTCCATTTTGATTTTCCTGCCGGATCATCAATAGTCGCAAGCCTGGGCAGTATTTTTGTTCTGGTCTCTCTGGTTCCATTGATAAAACATTTTCTTCTGAAAAAAAACAAATCCGTTCCTTAAGTCAGATTTCCGAAATGTATCGGTTATTTTGTGTNNTGCTTACTTAATTAACTCTCAGGTAATCTACATTCAAAGAATCAGACAGGGAATCTTTTCAGTATTGAACACTCCAGGAAAAGAGCTACTTTTGTCTTCATGATAACTATAATTGATTATAAGACCGGTAATCTGGGTTCCATTCAAAACATTTTGAAAAGGATCGGGGAAGATTCAGTGGTCACTTCCGATTATGATGAAATAGCCCATGCGACTAAACTTATATTACCGGGAGTTGGAGCTTTCGATACAGGAATGAGGAATTTAACCAGACTGAATCTGATTGATATACTGAATAAAAAAATAATTGAGGAAAAAATTCCGGTACTTGGTATATGTCTGGGGATGCAATTATTATCCAAAAACAGTGAAGAGGGATTGTTGCCGGGTCTTGGTTGGATAGATGCTTCAACAGTTCGTTTTAAATTCAAAGACAGCACGGAGTATAAAATTCCTCATATGGGTTGGAATTTCATCAGGCAGCATAAAGCCGGGAAATTGTTTGATAATATGTATCCCGACTCACGGTTTTATTTCGTTCACTCTTATTTTTTCAGAGCGAATGATCCGGAAGATGTTTTAACATCAACCACTTATGAAATAGAATTTACCTCAGCTATTGAAAGGGGAAATATCCTTGGGGTTCAGTTCCACCCTGAAAAAAGCCATAAATTCGGAATGAAGCTC
>PMNJ01000264.1 GCA_003162595.1 Bacteroidales bacterium
AACGCCAGACCGAGTAAAAATGAATACCGCCATTTTAATATTAAAACGGTAACCGGTCCTGATGATTTCTCTTCGATGGAGGAAATCATCTACAGGCGTTATTCGAGAATGACTTCGGAGAACCAAAAGCTGCCTCAACTTGTTATTATTGATGGGGGAAAGGGACAGCTGTCGTCAGCAATGAAAAGCATTGACAAACTAGGATTACGGGAGAAAATTACTGTGATCGGGATTGCAAAAAAACTTGAGGAAATTTATTTTCCGGGAGATAGTGTCCCAATCTATCTTGACAAAAATTCGATAAGCCTTAAGATCATACAACAATTAAGAAATGAAGCGCACAGGTTCGGTATAAATTTTCATCGCAACAAACGCTCCTCAGAAATGATAAAATCTGATCTTGATCAGATAAAAGGAATCGGACCAAAGACAAAAGAGATTTTGCTTAAACATTTTGAATCGGTTGACAAAATGAAAAGTGCTTCAACAGAAGAACTTGAAAATCTTGTTGGCTCTGCAAAAAGCGCTATTTTATCCGGATATTTCAGGAAATAGCTACAGTTTCCACGTGGAACAATTTTCATAGTAATTACATTATGTAATTCATATTGTGATGATTAAGGCTGATTGTTTAATCACTTAAGTCAGCGAGAATTGAATATTTTCGTCGACCTGGACGATTGGGCGTAGTTTTTACAGGCAGAATCAGCTATTACGATAAACGCCTCGCCCTCCGGGCACTCCCCCCTTGGGGAGGAAATTCTCTTCATCTTAGAATAATTTTAGAAAAGTCTTAAAAGTCCCCCTTGGGGGATTTAGGGGTGAATGCCTCAAAGCGGCAGAAGTGAATTAGTACCCAGACGAAAGTTTCAATGCCTTTTCAATCTCTTTAGAAATTTCAAGCGATCCATGCGTAACAATTCCAGTCATACCTAATTTTTCTGCTGTCTTAACATTTATTTCAGTATCATCAATGAAAAGACATTCTTCAGGTACAAGAGAATATTTCTCAAAGAGAGTTCTGTAGATCCCAATATCCGGTTTTGAGAATTTTGCTTCTGCGGAAATTAATCCACCATCGAAATGCTTAAAAAAGTAATATCCCGATTTTATCTCATCAAAAATATCAAGTGGAAAATTAGAGAGATAATATAGTCTGAAACCTCGTTTTTTTAGCACTGGAAGAATCCTGACGTTCTGGTCGAGGGGAAACATCAAATCGGTACGTAAATTGAAAATATGGTCTATTTCTTCCTTATTAAGAGATGATCTTTTGGCAATCGCATCTATTGCTTCCGGCGTTGTGATTTCTCCGTTATCAAGCATAAGCCATTCCTTACTGCCGAAAATATCCGAAAGAATTGTAGCCTTGATAGCCTCAGGATAATTATTCTTTTCAAAATATTCCGAAGGTTTAAAACTGATCAGTACATTTCCAAGGTCAAAAATAATGTTCTTTACCATATCAGGGATTTTTCATGCTTATTGGTTGGCCGGTTGCCTCAAGGACATTCCACCACAATTCACCTTCAACATCAATTTTTTTTCGTTTGGCAACCACAATTTCTATCGGCATCAGGGTGAATTGGTTGTTCCAGAAACCGATTACAAAATCCGTTTTCCCCGAAAGGGCGGCATGAACTGCGTTCTGGGCCAGCAGATTGCAGAATTTACTGTCGTTTGCATTGGCCGGAGCACTTCTGATAATATAGCTTGGATCGATATATTTAATTGAACAAGGAAAGCCTTTATTTTCAAACTCTTCTGAGATTTTATCTTTCAGGTAGATACCAATGTCTTTATATTTTTTATTTCCCGAAACATCTTTATTTTCATCTGAACATTCGAAGAACTCCTGACCGGCACCTTCTGCAACTACGATAACAGAATGGTGTCTTTCTTCAAGCCGTTTTCTAAGGACATGGAGAAATCCACGCTGACCATACAAATCAAAAGTAATTTCAGGAATCAGAACAAAGTTCACTTCCTGGATCGCTAACGCGGCATTGGCTGCGATAAATCCCGAATCCCTACCCATCAGTTTAACAAGGGCAATCCCGTTGAATGCACCGGATGCCTCGTTGTGTGCATTCCGGATAATATCATTAGCAATAGAAAATGCAGTTTCAAAACCAAAAGATTTCTGAATCAGATCAATATCATTGTCAATTGTTTTAGGAATGCCTGCAATACATATTTTCAATTTCCGTTTTTCTATTTCTTTATGTATTGCATGAGCTCCCCGTAGTGTACCATCTCCACCTATGCAAAAGAGCACATTGATATTCATAATCTCAAGAGTATCAACCATCTTTTCAACATCCTGAATGCCTCTTGAAGATCCCAGAAAAGTTCCACCGGTGAGGTGAATATAACTGATCATAGGTGCTGTTAATTCAATAACAGGATGGTTATATGACGGGATTAATCCTTCAAATCCGTATTGTATTCCAAATATCCGGCTGATGCCATACCTGTAATATAGCTCATTAACGAGGCTGCGTATTACATTATTTAATCCCGGGCACAAACCTCCGCACGTGACAATTCCAACTTTCGTTTTGGCAGGTTCGAAAAAGATATTTTCTCTCGGGCCGGCTTTCTCGAAAGAAACTGGAAGCTCTCCGGTCTCTCTGCATTTGTTGAAATAATCAAGAGAAACATCATATAAAATTCTTTCGCTGTCATCTACAAATTTATAGACAGGATTTTCCACACGGCGAGTATGTTTTAGTGGGGATACCACGTTTCCTTTACCGAGTGAACTGACAAGAAAATCTTCATATTTCATCTTATCCTGATTAGTACAATTATCAAAATAGTAATCCTTGAAAACAATTTGTTTTCAAGGAGGTCAAATTTAGATAATTTTTTGATTGATGGGAAAATATGCAGAATCAGATTATCTGTTTTATTCTTCCTACAAGACCATTCTCAAGCATAACTTTTATACCGTGAGGATGATTCGGAGAAGTAGTAATGACTTCCTTTACTTTACCTTCTGTAAGCCGTCCGGTCCGCTTATCTTCAGTCAGTTCTACCTTAACGTCTATACCTGGCTTAATATCAGCTCTACGGGTTCCTTCCATAAACTCCAGTTTTTTAAACATACATCAGAAAAAAATCAGGTTCAGAAAATTTTAGATCAGATTACAATTATAGATAATATTATTGCAGGAAAACGTTAAAATGATAAATGTTTTGACCAGAATATAAAATCGAAGGATTAATAGGCTCCTTTTATCTTTGTTCGTATTCTGTAAAGGCTTTTACTGGCAGTTATAAATAGGCTTTTCATATCTTTTCCTCCAAAACAGACATTAGCGGTCCAGGTTTCAGGTATTGTAATATTCCCGACATTTACACCGTCTTTATCGAAGATGGTTACTCCTTTGCCGGTCAGGTATATATTCCCCATTACATCAATGGTCATACCATCAGAACCCATTTCACAAAACAGCTTTTTATTACCAATTATTCCATCTTTAAAAATTGAATATTTCCAGGTTTTTTTCCCGGAAATATCAGCAATAAAAAGAGTTTTACCGTCAGGAGTACCTACAATACCATTTGGCTGGACGAGGTCATCTATTATCCTGGTAATTGTTTTATGGTCAGGGGCAAGATAATAAACCGCCTGACAAACCTGTGGCATGGTGTCGTGATCCCACCATGTACGTTTATAGTACGGATCTGTAAAATAAACACCTCCATCAGCGTCGTTCCAAAGATCATTCGGACCATTTAATGGTTTATCCTGGTATTTCGAGGGAATAACTGTGACTTTCTTGTCGGGTGTGATGCACCATAATTCATTTTTCTGGTCAGCACAGGCCCACAAATTACCATCCCTATCAAAAGAAAGACCATTTGAATGGCCGCAGGGCTGCATGAAAGTAGATAGTTTGCCTGAAAGGCTCCAGATCATGATCCTGTCATTGGGCTGATCGGTGAAATAGACATTCCCTTTTGCATCGGCAGCAGGACCTTCGGTAAACAAAAATCCGTCTGCCAGTTTTTCAACTTTAGCTCCCGGCTGAATTATATCATCCAAAGATTTTATTTGACCAAAAGCCAAACCAAAACATAATAAAGGTAATGTAATAAGGAATTTAGTAAGTTTCATAAGTTTCATTAGTTAATTATTTAAAAAAAATTTATTATACACATAGGTCACAAAGAATCTATTTGCCTCCCAACCCCCCCTTCACTTCGTTCATGGCAGGCTCTAAAGGGGGCCTAATACTCTGCATTCAAGTATAATTCGTCTGGGTAACACAGATTTAGTCCACCTTTAGGGGGATGGCCGCTCCGCGGTCAGGGGGCTCATCATAAAAGTACTCTTCTTACTCTTCCAATGTAATTATCGATCTGTTCCGGCAATTCAAATCCCACAATTATCATATCAACAGTTCCCAGCCCAAGAACATATTTAAGTGATGCATCTATTTTTTCAGAGTTATTTTTGAAGTTGCCGTTACCAATCAGTTTCATACCAATAATGCCTTTTCCTTCTTTATGAAGCTTTGCGATTACAGGAATTACATTAGCCGGATCACTTTTATCCATAACTTCTCCAAATGGATTTATCCGGACATGAACAACATCTACCCAGGGGTTCCCAACACAAGTCTCCATTGCATCGAGCGAATGAACTGATACCCCAAGCGCCCTGATTATCTTCTTAACCTTCATATTTTCAAGAATATCCATTTGCTTTTTCTGATTGTCAGTCCAATGGGCATCTGTCATACAATGGATCTGCAACAGGTCGAGATAGTCTGTCTTAAGTTCTTTCCGGAAGCGATCAATAACCACATCAGCATCAGGACGTTCAGTTTCGGGAATACCTCCCGGAGCAACCCAGATTTTGGAGCTCAAAGTGTAGGATTCCCTGGGAACACCTTTAAGCGCAGCCGCAGTAAAAGGATGTGTTCCATAACTATCAGCACAATCAAAAAAACGAATTCCTTTTTCATATGCCTGACGTATTATTGATTCAGCGACACCGGCTCTTGTGATATTTGACGACCTGTTATATCCGCTGAATCCGGTCCCCATTCCAAGAAGCGTTGATTTCAGACCCGACTTACCCAGAGTTACAACCTGGAAGGGATCAGCAAACGAATCTTTTGATTCTGCCGGAAGACCCAGACCAGTTTTCCCAAGTAAAACCGAGCCCGCTCCTATTGTTAGTGTTGTAGTGACGAATTGTCTGCGGGTCAGATTTCTGGCTGCCATAATAAAAGATTATAATATAAAAGACTGAACAGCAATAATAAGAAACAATTGTAAATATAAAAAGTTATTGTAAAATGTTGACTATTATACTGGAAGAATAACTGGCATCATGATAGATCCTCTGGGTTGCTTTTTGAAAATCGCTATCTGAACAGGTGTAAATATCAACATATTTTTGAGGATTTCTGTCGACCAGCGGGAACCATGAATTTTGAATCTGAACCATAATCCGATGTCCTTTTTTAAAAGTATGGGCAATGTCAGGCATCCCGTATTTCACTTCAGTCACTTTCCCCGGTATAAAAGGCTCCGGTTTTTCAAAGCTGTTTCGATATTTTCCCCTGAATACTTCCCCGCGGACAAGCATCTGATATCCTCCCAGGGTAACTTTAACATCTGTTGGTAT
This sequence comes from Bacteroidales bacterium, assembly GCA_003162595.1. Lineage (GTDB taxonomy): Bacteria > Bacteroidota > Bacteroidia > Bacteroidales > VadinHA17 > LD21. The sequence goes on from PMNJ01000264.1 coordinate 5,648, forward strand.
ATCAGCTTTGGTATCAGGGGGAAAAACATCAATTAATTTTACAATATAATCAGCATCTGTTCCGGTAGTCGAGACAAACAAATCAGCAGTCAGCGGGCCGGTTAATGTTATATCATCCTGGAGAATATCAGTCTGGTATACCATTACATCAGGCCGGCGTGAGGCAAACCTCTGATCATCTGTCATATATTCGGCGGTCCGATTGACATGAACAGCTTCAGCATAAGGAACAGGCTTCATCGGATCCGAAACATATTCGTCAAAATTGTTTGTTGATTCAGGAGCAGAAAATGAAATAGCTCCTGAAGTCTGTAAATAAAGACTTTTTTCAACGACATTTTTAGGCGGCCAGGTGTCAAAGCTTCTCCATTCGTTGGATCCGGTAACAAATATTGTGGCTTCATCCATTTTGTCCTTGCCTTCTCCTTTCAGATAAAAGTCAAAGAATTTTTTTTCAAGAGTCTGGAATTTATTATTAGCATCAAATCCCCAGTAAATATTTCCCAGGTTATTCCCTTTGCCAAAAGCCCATTGTCCATGCGACCATGGACCCATCACAAGAAAATTCTTTACTGCAGGAGAATTCTGTTTTTCAATTGCTTCATAAGTATGCAGAGTGCCATAAAGATCCTCAGCATCGAACCATCCGCCTACTGTCATAACAGCCGGAGTAACATTTTTCAGAAATGGACGGGGATCTCTTGCTTTCCAGAAATCGTCATAATCGGGATGTGCAAAAGCATCGTTCCAGAATTTGATACTGTCACCCAGAAATTCAGGAACAATGTTTTTGTCGGCTCCAACGGAAAGGAAAAACTCGTAGTTGTCGGGGACTGGCCATTTAAATGATGGATACCCTTTCCGGGTTGGAGCCCGGTGGGGTTGTCCGTTGCTATAGTAAAAGCTGAAACAATCAAGAAGGAAAAAAGCCCCGTTATGATGAAAATCATCGCCCATAAACCATGCTGTTACCGGAGCCTGGGGTGATACTGCCTTAACTGCGGGATGTGCATTTATGAGTCCCATTGTAGAATAAAAACCCGGATAGGAGATTCCAAATATTCCAACATTCCCGTTATTATTCTTTATGTTTTTTACAAGCCAATCCACTGTATCCCAGGTATCAGTCGATTCATCAATATCCTTATCGCTCTTTTTTACCGTGATTGCAGGACGAATATCTTCGAAAACTCCTTCACTCATATACTTTCCCCTTACATCCTGAAAAACCATAATATATTCATCGTCAGTAAATCTGCTGTAAAGTTGCATGAAGAAATTAAAGCTACCCGGGCCTCCGGGTTCTATATCATAAGGAGTACGGTTTAAAAGAACAGGATGAGCNNCCGTCACGCATAGTTATATACACCTCTTCTTTATTATACTTCTGCTTTAACCCATCAGGAGATTGTGCATAGGAAGGGAAACAAAAAGCCATCATCAGAGCAAAGAAGGCCAGATTGCCGGAGAAGAATGATTTTGTTTTCATTTCATGTATCTATAGAGCTGAAGTCATATTTCCAAACCAAGTTTNNGTCGATTCATCAATATCCTTATCACTCTTTTTTACCGGGATTACAGGACGAATATCTTCGAAAGCTCCTTCACTCATATACTTTCCCCTTACATCCTGAAAAACCATAATGTATTCATCGTCTGTAAATCTGCTGTAAAGTTGCATGAAGAAATTAAAGCTGCCCGGGCCTCCGGGTTCTATATCGTAAGGAGTGCGGTTTAAAAGAACAGGATGAGCNNTAGATTGAAGTAAACAACCTTATTCCATCACGCATCGTTATGTACACTTCCTCTTTATTATACTTCTGCTTTAATCCATCAGGTGATTGTGAATAGGAAGGGAAACAAAAGGCCATCATCAGAACAAGGAAGGCCAGATTGATAGGAGAAAAATGATTTTGATTTCATTTCATGGATTTATAGAGGCAGGAGTCATATTTCCAAGCCAAGTTTAAAAATCAGGTTTCCGGGAGGAACCGGTTTTCCTTTTTTCGTTGCCACTCCCGTTACTTTTGATTTTACGATTAGCTTTAAATCGGGGAGCCTGTATATGTCCTGGATGAAAAGTATCCTGGCATTTCCTTCTCTCTGGATGTTCACTGTAACAAAGAATTCATCACGACTCTTAAGCGGATATTTATACTCAATTTCCACCTTTGTGATAATAAGATCTGTTCCCTCATCATGAAGCTCAACAAAACTGACTCCTTTGGAGATAAGAAATTCATTCCTCGCGTGTTCAAGATAGTGCTGATAATTAGCGTTATTAACAACACCCTGAAGATCACATTCATAATCCCTGACAACAAATCTAAGATTGTATGGAACTTTTTCTTCTGTCATTATTTTGGAAAACTGCCAAAAAACTTTTTAAGACTTTTATGAAACTTATGGATACTGTGAGGTTTGAAGTGCATGAGTATGCATTGTCCGGTAATAACATTTATTCCTGAGTCTTTAAGTTCTTCGAGAGCCTCTTTGCTGTCTGACATCTGTTGTATCCAGATCTGTTTAATCCCTTTTTCTTTGGCATCACGTATCACTGATGCAGTCTGATCCTTTTTTGTGAAGATAATTATGCTCTGCACTTCAGGTGGAAGCATTTTTACATTGGGATAAGATTTCTCACCCATTATTTCATCAGCCTGTGGGTTTACAGGAATAATTTTCATTCCCTTTTCTTTAAGTTCTTTGAAAGCAGAATACCCAAATTTTTTGGGATTGCGCGACGCTCCAACCAAAGCAATGGGCTGTGAATCAAGAAATTCATTAATTTGTTTTAAAGTTGTCATATCCTTCGATAATAATTTTGTTGAATATTGAAAGATAGTAAGTATAAAGACTTAAAAATACAACAAAAAATCAAACTGACATTTATTTTTATTTACTTGGGATAGAGGTTTAACAAATTTAAAGTCAGAATGAAAAAGACAGAAGACCGCACGGGGTATTTGTTCTCAAGGAGGTACTCCAATTATGTTTTTATGCTGTTGTTCCTTTTGTATATGTTTGATTATCTCGACAGAACAATTGTCACATCTATGTTTACATCAATAGAAAAAGACTATGGCATTTCTCATATGCAAAGCGGGTTGTTGGTATCAGCTGTTTATTGGATGATTGTGATTCTGACCTTTCCGGTTTCGATTTTAGTTGATCGTTGGAGCAGGACAAAAACTATAGGAGTAATGGCAATGATGTGGAGCATCGCCACAGCTCTCTGTGCTTTAACCGGAAATTTTGTACAGCTTTTTATGGCCCGCATGTTAATAGGCGTAGGGGAAGCAGGCTACGCACCAGGAGGAAGCGCTATGATATCGGGGTTGTATCCGATTGACAGAAGAGCCCGAATGATGGGAATCTGGAATGCTTCAATTCCGCTAGGCTCTGCAATAGGTGTTCTTCTGGGTGGGGTCATTGCCGTAGAACTCGGGTGGAAACATGCATTTGGCATTGTTGCAATACCCGGAATGATTATTGCAATTCTCTTTTTGTTCGTGAAAGATTATAAAACTGTCGACCTGTCATTTTTTGACAAGAACAGTAACAGGATCAAGATGGAAAAGAAAGATATGATCAAAGAGTTTATTTCAAAACCATCTGTTCTTTACACTTATTTCGGAATGGCTGCTGTCGTTTTTGTAACGACCTCAATGCTCACATGGTTACCGACATATTTTGAAAAAATGAGGAATGTTCCACAGGAAACAGCCGGTAAAATGGCAAGTTCGGTTATGGTGCTTGCCCTGGTAGGAGCTCCTCTGGGTGGGTATCTCACTGACAGATGGAGAAAAACAAAAGAGAATGCACGACTCATGTTCCCAGCCCTCTCAACATTACTAACCTCAATTGTTCTTTTTATGGCATTGACTCTTCTCAAAGGGACTATACAGTATATAGCTTTTCTGACTTTTGGAGTTCTTATTATGAGTTTTATTTCAGGCGCTGCATCAGTTACTCAGGATGTCATTCACCCGGGGCTAAGGGCCACATCTTATGCAATCGCAGTAGTAGTTCAGAATCTTCTTGGAGCATCGACTGCCCCAGTTGTGATGGGTAAAATTTATGATCTGACTAATATCCAGACGGCGTTGTCAATTCTGCCAGTTATCCTATTTATCGGAGCTTTGCTTTTCTGGCTTGGGTCAAGACATTATGTTAAAGATCTTGGACAGGTTGTACAGATTCACCTTGAAGCAGAATGATGCTATTTTTTCCTTGATGTTGTATAATGAACGAATTCCCTGAGAGATTCTTTAACTTCCGACTCGGGATAAGAATCCAGGATAGCCAGAGCTTTATCACGGTACTGATTCATTTTAAGTTCGGCATATTCAAGGCCTCCATAATCCATCACAAAACTTATAACTTCACCTATTTCAGCCCTTGTTTTTTTCCTGTTTTTAACAATATTAATGATATGCCTCTTTTTAGAGTTTGCAGATTGTTCCAGCGCGTGTATTAAAGGAAGAGTTATCTTTTTTTCCTTTATATCATTTCCCACCGTTTTGCCTGTTAACCCAGTTCCTTCATAATCAAGAATATCGTCCCTTATCTGAAAAGCAATTCCAATATTCTCTCCAAAGTCTTTCATTAACTGGATTGTCTCTGTGTCTTCTGATACCGATCTTGCTCCACATGCAGTACAGGCAGAAAGTAAGGCGGCTGTTTTACTTATTATAATCTTATAATAGTCTTCTTCTTTAATGTTTAATTTTCTTGCTTTTTGAAGTTGTAAAAGCTCTCCTTCAGCCATTGACTTAACTGCTTCGGAAATTATTTCAAGCATGTCATAGCGTGATTTTTCAACACAGATATGCATACCCGTTGACAGCAGGTAATCACCAAGAAGAACAGCTATTTTTGAATTCCAAAGGGCATTTATAGAAAGAGATCCACGTCTTTCATGAGCATCATCAACTACATCATCATGAACAAGTGAAGCAGTATGAAGAAGTTCAATACAGGTTGCTGCAATATAAGTAGATTCAACTATGTCGCCATTTAGTCTTGCAGTAAGAAAAACAAGCAACGGTCTCATCTGTTTGCCTTTACGCCGAAGAACATAGTTCAGAATGATATTCAGCAAAGGAATATCACTGCGCATAGTCCTGCTGAAATAGACCTCAAATTCATCCATCTCAATTTCAACAGGTTTCTTTATCCCGGTAAGAGCAGACATAAATATTTATTTCGATCAAATATAATAAAATCAGGGGCTCAAGATAGCATTTTGGTCAATTGTTATTTTATTCACGATAATTTTCTGCCTCAAAAAGAGCAACATTCATCATATTCACATATTTATATATATTTGCAGAAGAAATTATAAAACGATGGAATTTAAAGAACTGAATCCGGAAAGTCTTGAAAGAGCAGCCGGAATGCTTAAAGCAATTGCTCACCCGGTACGAATAAAAATTGTGGGATGTCTTGAAGACGGAAGAAAAAGAACCGTAACCGAAATTTATAAGCAGCTTGGAATAGAACAATCAACCGCATCACATCATCTGGGAATACTTAAAGACAAGGGAGTACTGGCTTCAAAAAGGGATGGGAAAAATACATGGTACTTTCTGAAACACGAGAATCTGAAAACAATTTTAAATTGTGTCAGCGGGTGTTGCCAGTAACAATAACCGGATTTTCAATTTTGACAGGTTCAGGACAAATTCCGGAACATTTTCTTTTGAAATAAAACTATTGAAATAACTCCACAGGTTATCGACGAATCTGCAATATTAAAAACAGGTCTGAAGAAAACTAATGATTCGCCAGGCCTGAATGGCGACCACAGCGGCCAGTGAGTATTAATTATCGGAAAGTAAAACATATCAACCACTCTTCCATGAAGGAAAGAAGAATAGCCTCCTCCATGTGGGAAAAGTACCGCGTGTTGTCCAAAACTCTCACTGAAGATCATGCCATAGAAAGCGCTGTCTATTATATTCCCGATTGCTCCGGCCATTATGGCGCTTACCGCAAGAATTAGTCCCAGATTTGCCTTTTTACTTACAAGGGAAGACAAAAACCAGCCAATCCCAAAGATTGCAACAACTCTGAAGACGCTTAAAATCAGTTTACCCGGCTTCCCTCCCATCTCCATCCCGAAAGCCATTCCATTATTTTCTATGAAATGCAGTATCCCCCAATTACCAAAAAGGTGTATTTCCTGTCCGATCTCCATATGTGTTTTAACCCATATTTTCAGAATCTGATCACATAGCAGGATCAGAAGTATAAATAAAATAGATTTTTTCCCTGTCGACATTATTAATCTGTTAAAATTGAGGAACGCAAAATAGTAAAAATTTTGATTAGAATATTCAGAATGATTAATTCATTACCTTAGTGAGTATTAGTGTCTTCCTTTATGTGACTTCATGGTTAATTCTTTTTACCACAAAGGGATAGAACATATTATCCGGATAGAGGGAAAATCCGGGTTAGTGGATAAATGCAAATAATCTAATTCTCATAGTTTCATTAAATAGAAAATCCCGGAATTCCCGGGATTTTCTATTTAATTATTTGTCAATTATTGACATACCGTATTGACTTTATTGGCATCCCAACAATACCAGTTGCTATCTCCCAGATAATCAAGCGATTTCACATGGCCATTATGAGTGGTTGTACTCCATTCAATATTAACATCTGAAAACTTCACTCCATTATAGTAATGAATTGTATAGTAGGCATTTAAAACATTAGAATTCAATCCATATTGAATAAAACTTGTATTAAAAGAGTCTCCTGCTTTGACAAAAGTATATTCTACGGTTCCGATCGTTGTTCCGGGTTTTGTCCAGTCAATCTGAAGAAATGCCACAGGTGACGCTGCACTTTGATAGATGATCCATTGTCCACTGGTACCATCAAGTTTTGAAGTGCCTTCAAACCATAGAAATTCTGCAAAAACATCTGTACTCTGGCCAGTAATATACATTTTCCACTGAACATTGCTAGCCCCTATCAGTCCAGTAAGTCTTGCTTTATAAGTACCACCCGGTAAAGTAACCGTGTAGCTCCATTGCCAGTTTTTTGTTGAAATATACACCGGTACCTGGTTAACTGCTGTTTTAAATGCAGCTACAGGGACCGCCAGAGTTGTATTTATAATCAAATTCCAGGTCCCGGCTGTAACTGCCGCAAATTCCCAGTTGCTGTTAGCTGTACCTTTTTGTCCTGGTATAATGATCTCAGATTTTTTTGTAGAGATAAAATTGGAGAAATCAATAGTCATAGATTCCTGAGGTGGTAAGACAGGGGGTTCTCCTTTATCCTTCTTGCAACCGGTAAAAAAACCTGCGAAAAGAATTAGTATAAACAAAAGGGAAAAGATCTTTTTCATAGTGTAGCAAGTTAATTAAAAAATCAAATGATATTGGTCGATACAAATTTCAGTGAATTAGCAAAGATATAAAGACGGAATTTAAAAATCGTACAATATTTAGTTTTTTATTATAACTGAATTGAAGGCAAATTATTTCAATTTCCAATTTGGGAAGAGGAAATAATTATTCGATTGAATTTAATAAAAACCTGTCCGGGATAAGATTATATCAATCATTTTTATATTTTTGATTTTGTTGAATACAGGAGAGGAGAGTTGAATCCCCGCGAGCGCATTGGCTTCGCCGAGCTCGTAAACTCGGTTCTCCGTTGCTTGCTGCG
>PMNJ01000110.1:0-13407 GCA_003162595.1 Bacteroidales bacterium
TTTACAATAAGGCATGGAAGTTCTGCCCCGGCTATATAGGTAATACCCTCCTGCTTCAGACTTATCCCCGGCGAAGAGGAAGATGTCATAACTTTTTTACCGCACGCCGCACCACCGTATACCATATTAATTGCCGCAACTTCGCTCTCAGCCTGAAGAACAACCATTCCGGTAGTCTTGGCAGGATTTGCTTCCATCAGATATTCAATGATTTCAGTCTGAGGTGTAATGGGATACCCAAAGTAGCCATCTACTCCGGCACGGATTGCCGCTTCAGCAACTGCTTCATTTCCTTTCATTAATCTTAATTCCTTTTCCATTACATGTTTATATTTTTGTTTTATAAACTGTTATTACGCCATCCGGACAAACCATAGCACAATTAGCACATCCGATGCATAGCTCGGGATTTGCTGGAAATGCAAAATTGTAGCCCTTCCCGTTAACCTCTTTAGCCATAGCGATGGTACCTGTCGGACAAGTAACCATGCAGACTTCGCATCCTTTGCATTTTTCAACATTTACTACAATACTGCCCCTTATCTTTGCCATATTATCAATTATTATTTCTTTATCAACGGATGATCTTTACTGAATTCTTTTAAACGTATCTCAAGCTCACCAAACTGTTCATGCGGAACCTGAGAAACACATGCCCGCAAACCATCAGGCCTTTCACTTCCTGTCGTTTTGAGTGAAATGGCGCTGATTCCATAACGGAGAATCTGCTCAATCAATTTGTCACCCGACATACCGGGATAAGCGATTGTAAAATAAAACCCATCGGCAAGCGGGTCATCAAGATCCCTGTCATAAACTATCCGGAATCCATTCGAAATAAACATCCTTTTCATTTCCCTTGCCTTTTCTCCATATTCCAAGACATCGTCCCGATAATTGTAAGTTCCATCATTAACTGCTTTCAGAATAGCAGCCAAACCATATTGAACCGAATGAGAAACTCCTGCTGACAAACCATATAATGCGCCAAAAATAGCTGAATGTCCAAACTTATCGGTTGAATAATATCTTAACAGGTCGGGATAGGATCTATGAAAAAGCTGATCAGATATAGCCATCATACCAATTCTCTGACCTGCATAGCTGAATATTTTTGAACTTGAAATAAGCATTATATATTCATCAGTATAACGGGCAACCGTAGGTTGAAAGGGTGGTTTGCCCGGATTTGAATAATCTTTACGGAAATCCATACCGAAGTAAGCCAGATCTTCAATGACGATAACATCGTATTTCTTCGAAAGTTCGCCTATAATTGCAAGTTCGTCTTCTGTGAGACAGATCCATGAAGGATTATTCGGATTTGAAAAAAGCAGGGAAGATATTTTCCCTGATTTCAGATGTGATTCAAGTTTTTCTTTAAGCTTCTTTCCCCTGTAATTATATATATCAAACGAACAGTAATCGTGTCCAAGCATCTTAACCTGTTGTTTCTGAATAGGAAATCCCGGATCGATGAATAGAGTTCCCTCTTTGGTTTTGTCATTTCTGTTTGCTACCAGGAAACTGACCATCGCCCCCATCATTGAACCGACAGTAGGAATACAACCCTCCGGATCAATATCAACATTAAGAAACAGTTTAATAAATCTTGAAGTTTCCTTTTTGAGGGATTCGATACCTGATATGTCAGGGTAAATGGATGCAACCCCACTCTTGAGAGCAGTTATTTCTGCTTCAATACCTATAGAAGGAGCAGGTAGACCGGGAACCCCCATCTCCATCCTGATGAATTTAATACCGGTATACTCTTCAATTTTATTTACAAGTTGAACAATTTCACGTATCGAAGAGGTTCCCAGAGACGGGATTCCATTTGTCTGGGCCAGAGTTTTTATAGTTTCGAATGATATTGGAATTTCAGCCATGTCGTCTAAGAAGAATTAATATTTCCGTTTATCAATTACTCGTTGGGCTTTGCCTTCACTTCTCTCAATAATCTTAGGCTCAACCAGAGTCACCTTAATGCCCAGTCCCAAAGAGCTTTCCAGATTATTCTGCAGTTTCTGGCGAAGAGTCTCCAGCTGACTGATCTTATCCTGAAAGAAAGCTTCATCAACCTCTACCTTTAACTCAAGCGTGTCAAGATTATTGACTCTGTCGACAATTAACAGGTAATGGGGTTTGATTTCATTCATTTCAAGAAGAACACTCTCTACCTGTGAAGGAAAGAGATTTACTCCGCGTATAATAAGCATATCATCACTGCGTCCGAGACATTTTTCCATTCTTACCATTGTCCTACCACATTTACACTTATCATAAGTAAGCCGTGTCAGATCACGTGTCCGGTAACGGATAAGTGGCAATCCTTCCTTGGTAATTGTTGTAAAAACCAATTCACCGGTACTACCGCAGGGTAAAACCTTAAGCGTTTTAGGGTCAATAACTTCAGGAAAAAAATGATCCTCATTTATATGTAAACCCTCCTGAATCGTACATTCGCTTGCGACCCCCGGGCCAATGACTTCACTAAGCCCGTAGATATCTATTGCTTTGATCCTCAGCTTGTCTTCAATCTCCCGCCTCATGTTCTCTGTCCAGGGTTCAGCACCGAATACACCAACTCTTAACTTTAAATCTTCACGTTTAATCCCGCTTTCCTGTATTGCTTCTGCCAGGAACAGCGCATAAGAAGGAGTGCAGGCAAGAACTGTGCTCCCAAAATCGTGCATAAGCTGTATTTGTCTTACAGTGTTACCTCCCGAAATCGGAATTACAGATGCTCCTATCTTTTCACCTCCATAATGAAGGCCCAGCCCCCCGGTAAAGAGTCCATAACCATAAGCAACCTGTATGAAATCATTTTTGTTTGCACCTGCACTTGTCAAAGTACGGGCCATAACTTCCGACCAGGTGCTTATATCATTTCGGGTATACCCGACCACTGTTGATTTCCCGGTAGTGCCAGACGAAGCATGTAAACGAACGATCTCACTCATCGGAACTGCAAACAACCCAAATGGATAATTGTCTCTCAGGTCCTGTTTTGTAGTAAATGGTAACTTTACTATATCATCAATTGATTGAATACTTTCCGGTCCTAAGCCGGCTTCCTGCATTTTGTTCCTGTAATAAGGAACATTGAAATATACTCTTTCAACTGTTTCTCTTAATCTTTCACTTTGAACACGTGAAATTCCGTTTCGATCCATGCATTCAAAATGGGGGTTCCAAATTTCCATAATAGAAGGTTTAATCCAATGAATTAATTAAATTAAGATTAAAAAAGGTTGTTATATCTGCAATTTATCATTTGTTGTTGATTACCCCCATTCCTGTTTCCCCCAAGGGGGAAATGATAACAATTAACTCCTTCCCATGTGGGGGAAGGCCGGGAAGGGGGTTATCTAAATTTTTCCAATACTTAATTTTTAAATGTATATAATCTTAAATCACTTAAATTTTGTATAAATCGCTGGCCTTAAGCAATTCCATTTCATGACTTTTCAGTGCTTTAATAGCGTTCTCTGTATCACTGCAACGGAGAATTATAATTGATTTATCGCCAACTGAAAATGCGTAGGTATATTCAACACTTATGTCAATATCTGAAAGGATCTTCAAAATTTTTGCATAGTNNTTTTGCTTCGCTGGGAGCCATCACGGAAATAACATCAGTAAGGTTCACCGTGAAATTTTGCAATTTAAGAAGCTCTCTTGCCCTCTCAGGATCAGAAACAATAAGACGCAGGATCCCAAATTCCGAAGTATCAGCAACGCTTAATGCAGTTATTCTGATATTCTCCTCTCCAAGAACTTCAAGTACTTCAGTAAGACGTCCTGATTTATTTTCAAGAAAAACTGATAACTGATGTATAATCATATCTTTAACGATTTTATAGATAAAAAGAAATTTCGAATATAAATATAAAATTTAACAGGAAGCAAAAACAACACTAAGATTCCCTCTCAATTCTAATTCTGGCATCAACAACAGTAATGCCATCAGGGCTTCCAATCAGGGGATTCAGGTCCATCTCCTTTATTTCAGTAGCATACCGCAATAAACTTGACAGTCTTACAATAATCTCCGCAAACTTTAACTCATTAATTCCGGGTTTCCCACGTGTTCCCCTGATTATCCTGTAGCTCCTCAGACTCCTGATCATCGATTCCGCTTCATTGAATGTAAGAGGAGCAAGTCCGGATGACGCATCGCCAAGAACTTCCACGAAGATACCTCCTAAACCGCAGAGAATTATATGGCCGAAGCGAGGCTCATATTTTGCTCCGATAAAAAGCTCGGTACCGGAAAGCATTTGCTGTACAAGCACCGACTTTACTCCCTTTATCTGCATCATTCTTCTGAATTCAGCCTCAAGATGTTTCACCGATTTTATATTGAGTGTTACACCACCTACATCTGATTTATGAACAGGGCCTACAACCTTAAGAGCTAGTGGATATCCGGTCTTGTTTGCAACTGATAAAAGCTCCTTTTTTGTATTGACAACTTTTTCTTTTACAACCGGTATATGTGCCGCATTAAGAAGACGTTGAATAATAGCAGGTTCCAGATAACCGTCAGGAGATTCATCTATTATCTTTCTTACCATAGGTACATCAATATTCTCAAGAAAAATCTTCTCTTCTGCGGGAGAGGGTGTATTGAATATTTTAATTAATGCACGTCCAAGGACTACTTCATCAGGAAAATTGACATGGCCTTTGTTGAGGAAATATTCGAGTTCTTTATATGAACTTTTTACAGATGCCAAAATCGGATAAAGTGGCTTATTACAATCACGGATTTTTTTATGCAAAAGATCGTAGATCTCTTTCATATCATTTAACCCATTGCTGCCAAAAATCACGGTCATTCCATCTATCAGAGGAAGTTGTTTATCAACATACTCTATTACGCTGTCAAGTTGATCATAAGTCGCAGTGGCAATCATATCAATCGGATTTACTGCAGATGCTCCCGGATTCATCATTGCAAGCAGTTTGTCATGATGGATTCCAGTTATTTTAGGAATATTCATACCACCTGCCGATAATGCGTCGGTAAGCATAACAGCCGGACCTCCGGCATGTGTAATTATAGCTATATTTTTGCCTTTTAGCCTTTTGTGAAAAAATACTGAGGCCACAGTTGTCAGTTCTTCCCGGCCTGAACATCTGACTATCCCCGCTTTACGGAATAATGCTTCAACAGCTGAATCGGATGAAGCCATTGCTCCGGTATGAGAGGAGGCTGCCCTGCTACCTGCCTCAGTTGTCCCGGCTTTTATTGCAGCAATCCTGCACCCTTTTCTAATAAGTGAGGAGGCATGATGAAGCATTTTATCAGGATTTCGGATGCTTTCAACGTAGATCAGTTTTATCGGGGAACTTATATCAGGTTCATAAGTATTGTCCCAGAATTCCAGAACTTCCTCAACCCCGGTCTGAGGACTGTTTCCTACAGAATAAACGCCCGAAAAGTTTAGCCCTTTTGGTATTGCTGATTCGAAAATAAAAACTGCAGTAGCTCCGGATCCTGACACAAAATCACATCCCCTGGGGTTCAGTTTCGGAACCGGGGATGTAAAGACTCCCTGATATGATTGTGTAATTACCCCGATACAGTTGGGCCCTATAAGACAACCGCCGACACTATCTATGAGTTCAACAATTTGCTTTTCAAGTTTAAGTCCCTCACTTCCAGCTTCACTGAATCCAGCCGAAATAATGATAAAAGCCCTGGTATTTTTATCTCTGACAAGGATTTCCACTGCTGATAAACATAATGTGGCGGAGATAGCAAGTATTGCCAGATCTGTTTCAGGGATATCATTTAAATCTCTGTATGATTTGATCCCCTGGATTATATCTTGCTTAGGGTTAACCACATAAAGGTTTCCCAGATATATTCCATCAATTATGTTTTTAAGGACTTTCCCTCCGGGTTTAAAAAGATCATCAGATCCTCCTACTACAACAATGCTGTCAGGATTTATAAGTTTTTCATTTATCATAAGCAACAAAAATGGTGAAGGAATGAATTATGAATTTCAATAATTCTGGCTGACAGAAAACTACAAACCTGCAAAACGTTTGAGGAAGCCTACATTATGTGCAACGACAAATAAATACTTTTCTGATATATAACGGTTTACAACCAATTTCTGATCTTTAAAATTAAGGGCAAGTTAATAAAAATAATCAGGATAAAAACAAGATAATTATCATGAGAGAAGAGACCTACCATTTTAGTAATTCATGATGAGATATTAGGATTGCTGCGCCCTCCTTCGTCTGGCTCGCAATGATTTTTTATATTCGAAATACTAGCCCCTCCCTCTTGGGGGGGGGTTTGGGAGAGGCACTTTCACCGGGATATAAGGGTGAAGTAATCGATTAGATCGCGAGTGATTGGGTTTATTAGGTAAGAGTTGAGACGGTTTTTTGTATCTTTGCAGACTGAAATAAACTAGTATGACATTGCCAATAAAAGAGATACTTGAGAAGGAGATTTTTACAAAGGAAGATATTATTTCACTTCTGCAATCTGAAGGAGAAGACAGAACTCTTCTTTTTAAAAAATCCGCTGAAATCAAAGAAAAATACATTGGGAATAAGGTATGGTTCAGGGGATTGATTGAGTTTTCCAATATCTGCAGCAAAGATTGTCTCTATTGCGGTATTAGAAAAGGAAATACAAATTTAACGAGATACAATCTTTCAGATGAAGAAATACTTACGGCTGCCAGGTTTGCCTATGATAACCGCTACGGTTCAATAGCGCTTCAATCGGGAGAGCTTGAGAGCCCTTTAATTACAGGCAGAATCGAGAATCTTCTTCATAGGATCAAGGAACTGTCGGGTGGAGAATTAGGCGTGACTTTATCTGTAGGTGAACAGGAGGCCGATGTGTATAAAAGATGGTATGATGCAGGCGCTCACCGATATCTTCTCCGTGTTGAAACTACAAACCAGACCCTTTATAACAAAATCCATCCTAATGATTCAAAACACGATTTCAATCACAGGCTCGACTGCCTTAAAAGTCTCCAGGATATAGGTTACCAGACAGGTACAGGAGTAATGATTGGTCTGCCTTTTCAGAACATGGACGATCTTGCCGGAGACCTTCTGTTTATGAAAAAATTTAATATCGACATGTGCGGCATGGGGCCATATATTGAACACGCAGATACCCCTCTTATTGAATATTCCGAAAAACTGATGCCCCTGAAGGAGAGATTTGATCTCACGCTTAAAATGATTGCCATAATCAGGATAATGATGAAAGATATTAATATCGTTGCTGCTACCGCACTTCAGGCAATTGATCCCATTGGCAGGGAAAAGGCAGTTAAAATTGGCGCTAATATCCTGATGCCAAATATTACACCGGGTAAATATCGCGACAGTTATAGGCTATATGATAATAAACCTTGTACAGATGATTCTGCGGAAGATTGTCAGAGTTGCCTCGAGGCCCGTATAAGCCTTGCTGATGCAGAAGTGATATATGGGGAATGGGGCGATTCGAAGCATTACAATAAAAGAAGATCCAAATAATTGGATAATCCGGTATCAGATAATAAAATATTTAATTTTTTACCATCTTTTCTTTGATTTTGTACAAAATTAGATTAGGTTTGAACTCAGATATTAAGTAATGGGCATAATTAAATTGAATATTGGTATTTATTATTATTATTATTGCAGACTGATATAAGTAAGTCCAGCGATAATTTAAGTGTCGAAAATATACACTAAAAATATGAGGCTTACCAGAGAAATGGTAAGCCTTTTTTATTAAACTAATTTAATCAACTAATAATAACCATGGAAAAAACTCAGAAAAAAGGTACTGTAAAATTCTTCAATAGAAAGCAGATCCCGCTTGAAATGCATAAGGTACGTATTGTACAATCTTTGAAACTTGTTCCGGTTGAACGGCGCCTGGAAGCAATCGGCGAGGCAGGCTATAACTCTTTCCTCCTGGGAACAAAAGACATTTTTCTTGACATGCTGACCGATAGCGGCACAAATGCCATGAGCGATGAACAGGTCTCAAAAATGTTCGTAGCAGATGATGCATATGCTGGCTCACAGAGCTTTGTCAAGTTTCAGAAGAGCGTGGAAGTTGTCTTCGGGAAAAAACTCATTCTGCCAGTTCATCAGGGGCGTGCAGCAGAGAATATTATTTCACAGACTTTCGTCAGAAAAGGTTCAGTGATCCCTATGAATTATCATTTTACGACAACACTGGCTCACATTCAGCTTAACGGAGGTAAAGTTGTGGAACTATATACTCCTGAGGCAATGAAGATTAAGAGCACACATCCTTTCAAAGGCAACATAGATATTGTCCGTCTCGAGGAACTCATAAATAAAACCGGACCTGCTAATATTCCTTTCATAAGGATGGAAGCCTCTACCAATCTTATCGGCGGTCAGCCATTCTCAATGGAAAATTTCAAGAATGTCAGAAAAGTTGCTGATAAATATAAATTAATTATTGTCCTGGATGCCAGTCTGATAGGAGAAAATGCTTATTTCATTCAGAAGCGTGAAGTAGGCTTTGAAGATAAATCCATCGGTGACATTCTTATTCAGATGTGCGATCTATCTGATATCGTCTATTTTTCAGGCCGTAAAGTAAGCTCATCGAGAGGTGGCGCAATCTGTACTAACAGTAAGGATTTGTATAATAAGATGAAAGACCTTGTTCCCTTATATGAAGGATTTCTTACTTATGGAGGAATTTCAATCAGGGAAATAGAAGCAATGACCGTCGGATTATATGAAACTCTTGAAGAGGATGTTGTGGGACAGTCACCTTCCTTTATTAACTATACAGCAATTGAACTTGACAAACTTGGGATACCGGTCATTATGCCAGGTGGAGCGCTTGGTTGTCATGTGGACGCAAAACAATTTCTTTCGCATGTTCCACAGGCTGACTATCCTGCAGGTGCCCTGGTAGCTGCATTTTATATTATTTCCGGGGTTCGTGGAATGGAACGCGGTACAATGAGCAGCATACGTGATGAACAGGGAAATGATATACTTGCTGATCTGGAACTAATGAGACTTGCCTTTCCACGAAGGGTATTTACACTTTCACAGACTGAATATCTGATTGACAGGTTAAACTGGCTATATCACAACAGGCAACTTGTAGGAGGTATCAGGTTTGTTGAAGAACCACCTGTTCTCCGCTTTTTTACAGGACGGCTGGCTCCGATTGGCAACTGGCCTGAAAAGCTCGTTGCGAAATTCAGGGCAGACTTTGGAGATAGTTTATAATCAACTTTGTTCCTGCTGTAATTATTCATTGGAAGCATTCTTCAAAATCAATAATTTTTATTACTTTTGCATCCTGACATTTCTGAGAAACGGCTAACACCTTTTCAAAGAATGTCAGGAAAAATTTAAACGCATATCCAATCCAAAAGAGATCTGATGGAAAAGAGAATTGGCACAATTACAATCTTAATCAAAGGCAAAACTTCAGTTCCTGCTGTAAATGCCTTATTATCTGAATACAGCAGTATAATTCTTGCCCGCCAGGGCCTGCCTCTGCATCAGCGGAATATCAATGTAATTTCTCTTGTTATCGAAGGTACTATCGAAACAATCAGTGCTCTTACCGGAAAAATCGGACGATTGGAAGATGTTGAAGTTAAATCGATTCTTACCAAATTCAAGGAGGAGCAAAATAATGAACAAGAGCGAACGGAACAAAGTATTCATTGACAGAGATAAATTATATTCACTTATTGAAGGGAATACTCCTACAGAAAGTCAGACTGACAACATTCTTAACAAAGCTTTAAAACTTAAAGGCTTAAATCTTGAGGATGTAGCTTCACTTTTACGTGTGGAAGATGTATCTGCCATACATAAAATAATGGAAACAGCACATACTGTAAAGGAAGAGATTTATGGTAAACGGCTGGTAATATTCGCTCCAATTTATACNNCTGCTGATTTGTGGTGAAAGTAAACGCAACGACACCGATTACATGGTGGAAGCCATCCGTACAACTTATAGTGTCAAAGAACATGGAGGCCGCGATTACGTGCGCCGTATCAATGTTGAACTGGCGCCGATGGAAGTTGAAGACTTCGCAAAACTAAAAGCTGAAAAAATCGGAACATACGTTTGTTTTCAGGAGACTTATGACCCGTTGCTTTATAAGGAGTTTCATCCTGCCAACACTAAAAAAGGAGACTATGAGTATCGGCTTACTGTTATGGATAGAGCTATGGAAGGCGGGATAAATGATATTGGCATAGGGGCGCTGTTGGGATTAATTGACTATCGTTTTGAGGTCCTTGCAATGATGGAACATGCGCATCATCTGGAAAGTGCCTTTGGCTGCGGCCCTCATACAGTGAGTGTTCCCAGGATAGAGTACGCAGTGGGTGCACCACATTCTGAAAATATCCCGTCTAAGGTAAGCGATAATGATTTTAAAAAATTAGTTGCCATTATTCGTATTGCACTGCCCTATACTGGTATCATTCTCAGCACCCGTGAAAATGATTCTATGCGAAATGAATTATGCGATTATGGCATAAGTCAGGTTTCGGCAGGATCGCGAACTAACCCCGGATCATATTCCCATGAAGAAGAACAGTCGGGCAGTCAGTTTACTTTAGGCGACCACCGAACTCTCGATCAGGTGATATCATCGCTTGCCGACGGCGGCTATATACCGTCATTTTGTACCGGCTGCTACCGCAAGGGAAGAGTTGGACAAGATTTCATGGACCTCGCTAAACCTGGTCTGATAAAGGAATATTGCATGCCTAATGCCCTTTTTACTTTCAAGGAGTATCTCGAGGACTTTGCTTCCCCTGAAACCAGGACAAAAGGATTTGCGCTGATAAATAAGCTTGTCAGTGAAGTTGATAACAAAAAACTAAAAACCAAAATATCAGGAAACCTGATAACAATTCAGGAAGGAGAGCGGGACATCTATTTTTAATAAATAAGTTCCGATATCTCCTCTTTTGCCATGTTTATTTTTGATATGGCTCTGCTATCGGAAAAGTTAATTGCTCCCTGGATTTTTTTATGGAAAGATATTGTGATTTTACTATCTGAACTTAAATTCATTTCATCAAAAATATTCACCAGAACTTCAGATGACCTGTCAGGTCTCCCGTCGATTATTACCATTCCTTTTGAGTTAACCAATCCCGACTCAACTGAAACTGCATATATCCCGGATGAAGGCAGTATTTTGCACTCTTCGGTAAGTGGTACATTTAAAAGGGAAGGTAAATCAAAACTGTTTTCAATCTGGTAATTCTCGGGTTTCCCCTTTATAATATAATAATGATCGAGGTATGCATTTGCTCTCTGGATATATCCCTCACTGATAGCCTGACGGATTCTTGAGGAACTCACAGTCTCGTGATATACCTCCTGTTCAGGTATCTCTTCAGCTTCAAAATGATATTTNNACAACTTTTGCATGAAGTATACCATGGAGAAAATCTCTTACAAATTGTTCGCTTGTGATCTTCGAAAACTCTCTTGTGAACTCTATAATAATTACATTGTCTAGCCCGGCTTTCTCAAGGAGATCAAGCTTTTCTTCCTGTGAATTAATCAGTTTAAGATCTTTACCAACCGTGTCGGGGTAAAGAACTTTCCTGGGATGAGGATCAAATGTGATCAGAACCGATTCACCATGGTATTTCTCTGCCAGCATTCTGAGCCGGTTAAGTATGGTCTTATGCCCTACGTGAACCCCGTCGAAGGAGCCGGTTGTAACAACAGGGTTTATGATGTTTTTTGCCTCTTCAAAGTTTCTAAAAATCTTCATGTTAAACCCGTAACCTAAATTTTATTCTCTTTCACAAAATAGGCAACTTTTTCTATTGAAGTTATCATATCATATTCCTCGAGGTAGATCCCGGAGGGGACGTTTAAAGGAATTGTTGTAAAATTAAGAATGCCTTTTATTCCATAACGGACCAGTTCTTCTGTTATCTCTCTGGCGAAATCGGGTGGAACTGTCAGAATTGCTATCCTGATGTCCAGCTCTTTCATCATATGTTCAATATCATTATATGGATAACATTTTACACCTGAAATAACTTTGTTTATTTTCTGCAGATCATTATCGAACGATGCCACAAGGTTTAGTTTTGATCTTTTCCCCTTAAAATAACCGGCAACCGCTCTTCCAAGATTCCCAATCCCGATTACTGCGACATTCATACTCTCTTCAGAATCAATTATTTTACTGATAGTATCGATAAGCTCCCTGACATCATAACCTTTTCTGAGAACACTCGAATAACCAATCAGCATGAGGTCGCGTCTTACCTGTACGGCTGTGATATGAAGACGTGCAGCCAGATCGTGAGAAAAGATGAAGTTTCTTTTTTCAGTAAGGCATTCCAGAAGTGTTCTTCTGTACTCACTTAGCCTTTCTACGGTTTTTCCCGGTAATTTCATCATATTTTTCAGGTAGTGGTTATTGGTTTCTTAGGTAATCTTATTGTAAATACTGTTCCTACGTCAGGAGTACTATCAACTTTAATTGTGCCGTGATATAATTCCACAACTTTTTTAACTATTGATAAGCCGAGTCCACTTCCAGAAATATTCCTTGTTTTTTCATTTCTGATCCTCACAAACTCGGCAAAGAGATTTTCAGTGTCGTTTTTTGTTATGCCAATACCGGTATCCGAAATTATAAGAATTGCTTCGCTATCAGAGCTGTCTATGGTAATCTCAGCTTTGCCACCTATTTTATTGTATTTAACAGCATTAGAGATGAGATTATTAAATACAATCTCCATATCATCGGGGTCAGCCATTATAATTACATTTGTCCTTATGTCGAGATTAATACTGACATCCATCTGGATTGCAGAAGGCTGAACAGTCACTATTGCATCTGAAGCCAATTCGGCGAGATTTACCTCCTGTATTTTTTCTTCTTTTCGTTCGAGTCTGATTTTAGTAAAATCAAGAAGGTCCATTATAAGGCTCCTCATTCCCTGAATCCTTTGAAGAGATCTTTCAATTGGAGTTGTGTAATCATCAATTAATTCTCCGGCCTGTTTTCCCTGCATCATTCTCAAATAACCTTCAAGGGCGTTAAGTGGTGCTTTCAATTCATGCGATAACACGGAAAGAAACTGGTACCTTACCTTCTTTCCCTCCTGGTTCATTTTGTGTGTTATCCTTTTAAGATACTGCTGTTTGGTTATATTCTCTATACTTGATTTAAGTTCCTGTGGCGTAAATGGCTTAGGAATGAAATCGATGGCTCCATCGCGGGTTGCCCTTACTGCAACATCGAGAGAGGCATAAGAGGTTATCATTGCAACAACAATATCATAGTTCCTTTTCCTGATATATTCCAGAACTTCAACTCCCTGTATTCCAGGTAATTTGTTATCAAGCAAAAGAAT
>PMNJ01000110.1:13424-14256 GCA_003162595.1 Bacteroidales bacterium
GTCTTATACCTTTTTCGAGGTATCTGTCAGCTCTTATCCACGACTTTTCCTGGTCAGAATCAACACTAAATGACAATCCGGTTTCATGGGAAACAGCAGTAGCCAGAATAACAGGCACATCAGGGTATTTTCTCTTTATCTTATAGCATAATATGAAACCGCTATCATCACTTTCCATCATAAGGTCAAATATTGCCAGGCTGGGTTTGAATTTTGCTATCACTGATTCTGCTTCAGCCTGACTTTCAACAGCTATAGTCTTATAACCCGCTTTCTCAAGATTGAATACAGTCTGAAAAAGGTAATCAGGATCATCATCAGCAACCAATATTGTTATATCACTCTTCTTCATCTCTCCACAAATTTCGAAAATTTCTTTAAATCAACCNNTTTTTTTACCACAAAGTCACTCAAAGGTTTTCACTAAGGTACACAAAGGGTCTTGCTAAATTTGTTTATCACAGCCTCTTCCTTCTTCACCCAGTCTCCCCTTCATCTATTATCCCCTCTATCCCTTCCGTCTCGGTAGCACAATCTTAAAGCTTGTTCCTGTTACACCTTTTGAAGGGTTGTTATTCGAATCGGCCGTTATCTGACCCTTATGCATTTTAACAATACCATAAGCAGTTGCCAACCCCAGACCGGTGCCCTGTCCTATGCTTTTGGTGGTAAAAAAAGGCTCGAAAATCTTAGCCCTGTCCTCTTCTTTAATACCGGTGCCTGTATCGCTTATGACTATTATTACATCGCTGAGGGTATCTTCCATTTTAATATTGACTGTTCCTCCATCCGGCATAGCATCAAATGCGTTTTTGATCAGGTTTGTAAGTAC
>PMNJ01000110.1:14271-15260 GCA_003162595.1 Bacteroidales bacterium
TTCAGGTCTTCTCTCACAGGATCGCCCTCCTTCGACTCCTCCAGAAGGATATTACTATACATTATCACAACCCCGAGAGGATTATTGAGCTCATGTGCTATACCAGCAGATAGCTGACCCATATGAGCCAGTTTTTCAGATTGTTTAAGAGCCTGTTTCATCGATGAGAGTTTTTCGTTCGATAATGCAAGATCTTTAACCGATTTGTGAAGTTTTTCGATTGTATAAGGCAGGCACATCTCAACTTCTGCTAGTCCCTTCTTAATGGCAATCGCATGCTCTATACAGCTTTCATAACCACAGGCACCACAATCGAGCAGATCCTTATTTGTTTTCTTGCCCATCTTAATAAGAATATCCTTTACATCATTCTCGTCAATAGATTCAATACGTTGATCTTTAGGATTATGCCTTGCAGAAAGGTCCAATTCGGCAAATTCATCGAATGATTTCTGCCAGCTTTCAGAATCGATATTCTGCATTTTACTGTTGGCGTAGGAACTTACCAATGACCGTCTGTTATATTGCTTGCCGTTCTTTGATAACCCTGGACCCATTATACATCCCTCGCAACAAAGAAGTTCCATATGTTGGTTCTTTATCAGCCCGGCTTCAAATTCCTTTAAAGCTCCCTGAAAGTCGATTCTTCCTTCAGCAGCAATAATATTTCCGGTTATGGCATTGTCGCTGATTTTAGCTGTCTGAAGCAATCCCCTGGCAACAGGGAAAATAGCTCCTCTTCCGCCCACCGGCTGATCAAAATCCTTCGGAATAACTGTTTCCGTAGCAATACCTTTGTCGGCCAGCATATCCCTTAATTCAGTAAAGGTTATTGCTTCATCAATTTCACTGCTTTCAGCTTTCTTCGCGACACACGGACCAATAAATACGATTTTTGTGTCCTTGCCATATTTTTCATGTACTACCCTGCTCATAGCCACCATAGGGGAGACAATCGGAGCCAGATTATCCACAAGCGCCGGGTGATA
>PMNJ01000222.1 GCA_003162595.1 Bacteroidales bacterium
TAGGAGAATAATGAAAGATGTGGATTGACTGTTAATGCTACGCCATGGCTAACCTGGGGGAAAGCGCCTTCCATCCCCAGTCTTCTCCTTTTGTTTTTATTCTGGCATTATATTTACAATAACGATATGTGGATACCAGATTAATAACAAAAAACCTTAATACAGTGGATAAAGCTATTGAAAAGAAAAGGTGGACCCCAAAAAAGATGATGACAATTGTAATTGTCACAGCTGTTGTTGTATTGATTGCTGCAAGCTACTATTTGACTTCCGGTAAATCCAAATTAAATGTTGACCTGGAAAGGATAACGATAAGTGAGGTATCAAACGGAACATTCCAGGAATTTATTCCGGTTAATGGAATTGTGTTGCCTATCAAAACTATATACCTGGACGCCACTGAAGGCGGCAGGATTGAAGAAAAGTTCGTGGAAGATGGCACCATGATGAAAAAAGGGCAGCCTATCCTTCGCTTGTCAAATACCGATCTTTTATTGACTATGATGAGCCAGCAAAATACAGTGTACAATACGCTAACACAAATGCAGATCAACAACAATGCGGCACAGCAGAACACAGTAAGCAAATTAAACCAGATGGCTGATGTAATGAGCCAGTTTAAAGAAGCTGAGCGTATTTACAACCTCGATAAACACCTGTTAGAAGGAGAAGTAATTGGATTGCAGGAGTTTAAAAAAGCTGAAAACGATTATAATTATTACCTGGAAAAGAAAAAACTGACACAGCAGATTTTACTACAGGATTCTATATCGCGTGCTCAACAACTGGAACAGGATAAACGATCGTACAAGGGATCACAGGAAGCTCTGATTATGATAAAGCAGAAAGTAAATGACCTGATAGTGAAATCGCCCATAGATGGGCAGCTTACTTCGCTGGATGCGGAAATTGGACAAAACAAAAAGCAGGGCGAGCGACTCGGACAGATAGATGTTTTAAGTGGTTTTAAAGTCCGCGTTGACATTGACGAACATTATATTTCGCGCATTTATACTGGTCTGAAAGGCAACTTCACTTTTGCTGACAAAGTGTATAGGTTAACAATCAGCAAAGTTTTTACACAGGTTACCAATGGCACGTTTCAGGTAGATATGCAATTTGAAGCCACAGAACCAAAAGGTATTCGCCGCGGACAAACTTTACAGATCCGCCTTGCATTAAGTGATGAAAAACAGGCTGTGCTTTTGCCACGTGGGGGTTTCTTTCAACAAACCGGCGGGAACTGGATATTTAAAATGAGTTCTGATGGTAAAACAGCCTATAAAACAGATATTCAACTTGGAAACCAGAATCCTGATTTTTACGAGGTATTGCGGGGGTTAAAGCCTGGTGATAAAGTAATTACAAGCAGTTACGAAAATTATGGAACCATGCAGGAGCTGGTTCTTAACAGACAATAATTATGTGATTGGATTGTGTGATACCATAGGTATTGCACTACCAACTAAGACATTGGCTGTACAATTACCATACCGCCAGGAAGACCTTTATCACAAATAGCATCATGCTAGGGATGAACACCAAGACCATCAAGGAAATCACAGGCCATAAGAAAGACGCCGTTTTTAACAAGTATGTCAAGATTTCCGAGGATTTTAAAAAGCTGGAAATGGAGAGGACCTGGGATAGTATTCCGGATTTTAAGAAAAAAACTGAGGCACCTGAAAATTAAACTGTGGAGAAAACTGTGGAGGAAATTGTGAAGGCAATGTTAAATTATAAAAAGGAGGTTTAATCTCACATACAATTCTATCATCAATAAACTTGATCTGACAAATCATTGTATTTTTTATCAGATGAAAAAAAATCTCTATTAAGAACTATATCATATCGGTTAGATTCCTTATCCCTATATGAAAATACATCTAAAACCCACGTCAATCATGTGTTTTTGTTACTTGAGTCATTGTATTCGCTGCCGGATTTAGATGAAGGTACAGGTGGCCGATCTGCCAGGTTGTGAGTAAAACTGTATATGGTGCACTGAAGGAAATATCAGGATTTGTCAATCTGCCTTTAACGTCTATGTATAGTCATAATTGAATTTCAAAGTAAATGTACTCCCCATATCCGGAGCAGAGTTCACTGAAATTGTGCCATTATGATTTTGCATTATTATTTTTGATAAGCTTAAACCTATCCCCGAACCATTTTCTTTGGTTGTATAAAACGGCATAAAAATATCCTCGATAATATCATTGGATATCCCAATTCCATTATCTTCAACTTGGATTACTATACCGCCATCGCCATAGAATGCTTTAAGATGAATAATTCCGTTTTCTTTATTGTATAAAGCTTCAAAAGCGTTTTTTATTAAATTTATAAGAATCTGTTCAACCTGGGAATCGTCTGCTACTATTGAAATATCTTCAGGATAAGCGCTTGCAATAATTTCTATGTCACTTGAAATATTTGATTCCATGAGGAGTTTACATTTTCTGAACAGGCTATCAATAGTGAATTTACTTAAATTAGGTTGTGGTAATGATGTTAAACTTCTATATTTATCGACAAAATCCAATAATCCTTTTCC
>PMNJ01000249.1 GCA_003162595.1 Bacteroidales bacterium
ACTGCACCAATGACAATCCATTTTTTCGCGGACAAGAATGTCACATAGCTAATATATTTTTCCCTGCCTGCATTGAATCCAGCATTAAACAGAGTGTAGAATTGCTGCATTCCGCCTTTCTTCTTTATCTCTTTATTTTTTGGTTTCAGAAATATTGCGGCGAGTGCAGGGCTCAATGTAAGGGCATTAACGGCTGAAATAATAATTGCAATTGCAAGGGTTACGCCGAACTGTTTGTAAAAGACGCCCGACGATCCGGAAATAAACGTTACAGGGATAAATACTGATGCCATAACCAGAGTTATGGAAATAATTGCAATCGATATTTCACTCATAGCATCTATGGATGCTTTACGTGCGGAAGTATAACCCTGGTCCAGCTTGGCATGCACAGCCTCCACCACAACTATGGCATCATCAACCACAATACCTATTGCAAGGAGCATTGCAAAGAGNNTGCGACGGGAACAGAGATAGCAGGAATCAGAGTGGAACGGAAATCCTGAAGGAATAGATATACTACAATAAATACGAGTATAAAAGCTTCAAGGAGAGTCCTGATAATCTTCTCTATTGAAGCATCAAGAAACTTATTGGCATTGACCATATTCGTGTAGTGTACTCCGGCAGGGAACGATTTGGCAGCCTCATCAAGCACTTTTATTGACTCGCTGATTACATCCCTGGCGTTAGATCCGGGTGTCTGGCTGATAGCAATGTTGGTGGCAGGCTTACCGTTAACTAACATATCGCTGTTGTATGAAAGGGCTCCCAATTCTATTCTTGCCACATCTTTCAGCCGCAGGAATTGTCCATTATCCTGAGATTTAATGATCACATTACCAAACTCTTCCAATGTTTTCAGCTTTCCGGTATATCTAATGACATACTGAAAGCTCTGGTCGCCCCGTTCTCCGAATTTTCCCGGTGCTGCTTCTATGCTCTGGTCATTTAATGCTGAAATTACATCGGCAGGTACAAGCCCGTACACTGACATTATATCCGGTTTCAGCCAGATACGCATCGAATATGTCATCGAGCCGAATGCCCCTGCGCTTCCTACACCTGTTACCCGTTGCAGTTTTGGGATAAGATTTATCTCGGCATAGTTCTGCAGGAAGATCTGGTTGTAGGCCGGATTGTCACTGTAGAGAGCTGATATAAGCAACATTCCGTTTTGCTGTTTTCTTACTGAAACTCCGGCACGTGTAACCTCCGCAGGCAATATACCTGAAGCGGAAGAGACTCTGTTCTGAACATCCACTGCAGCCATGTTAGGATCAGCACCTACCTTAAAATAAACACTGATTGAACCATTTCCATCGTTAGTAGCGCTCGAAGTCATATAAGTCATCCCCTCTACACCATTAATCTGTTCTTCAAGAGGAATAATAACACTATTCAGAACTACTTCAGCATTAGCTCCTGCATAATTTGCCGAAACACGAACTGTAGGAGGAGCTATGTCGGGATATTGTAAAATCGGTAATTCTATAAGACCAAGTATTCCAATCATTACAATAATGATAGAAATCACTGTGCTGAGAACAGGGCGTTCTATAAATCTTTTAAACATCTGATTAGTTTTGCTATGAAAACAACTAGTTAATTTTGCTGTAGAAACTTACAGCATTGGTTTCTTTTGGAATTATTGTCATTCCATCTCTCAACGAACTCACGCCCTCTATAACAACCCGGTCCCCGGCTTTCAGACCTTCAGATACGAAGAAATATTTCCCGTCATCGCTCGGCGACGAGGTAATAGGAACTGCAGATACTTTATTATCCTGACCTACAGTAAAAATGAAACGCTTGTTCTGCAATTCATAAGTAGCACTTTGCGGTACTATTAAAATGCTGTCTTTCACCTCAGGGATACTGATTGTTGCGCTGGAGCCGCTTCTAATCAAGCCTTCCGGATTAGCAAACACTGCTTTGAAGGTAGCTGAACCGGTTTCAGTTGAAATAAGACCGCTGGCCATCTCAACTCTGCCCTTCAAAGGATATTTCGCTGAATTTGCCAGAATAAGAGTTGCCTTAGGTATATTCTTTATTTTTTCTTCTATTGTTTCACCTGGGGAATCAGAAAGCAGATTGAGAAGTTGTTTCTCATTCCATGAAAAATATGCAAATACCTCACTGATATCCGAGAGAGTGGTCAAAGCCTCAGAACTATTACTGCCTACCAGGGCTCCTGTTTTGTAAGGGATNNATCATACCAATAATTCCATCCTGAGGACTTCTTAGTGTAGTATAACTTAAATTCGTCTCGGCATTGGCAAGAGCAACTTTTGCCTGTTCAAGGGCAGCTTCTTTTGTCTGTAGAGTAAGTTCAGCCGATTGCAACCTGAAATCACTTACAATCTGTTTTTCAACCAAAGGTCGGACTTTGTCAATTTCCATTTTTGCGGAATTAACATTCGCAACAGCACTGTTAATGCTAGCTTTGGCTGTTAACACCTCCTGGTCATATTGCGGATTATCTATTTTGAAAAGAAGCTGGCCTTTTTTTACATGATCGCCTTCATTTACATATATCTCCTTCAAATAACCACTTATCATGGGCCTGATTTCTATCACTCTCTGACCCTGAATGGTTGCCGGAAAGTCCTGATGGACAGTAACAGATTTTGACACCATTGTAAGCACAGAATATTCCTTTATTGTTTTCCCAACATCAGTCTTTGGTTTGTCATGACTGCATGAGACAAACACAATTGCCATAAAACAAATCTTCAAAAAAGCAGTTCTCATTTAATTCTGTATATTAAATTATTAATGTGTATTATAATGTTATTATTTAAGTTATTATTATGGAAGATAGTTACCATAATTATCTCTTTGCGTTGATTTAATAAAATATTGCTTTTAAAAATTGTGAACAAAGATAAGGTGTAATACCTTATTACAAACAGTTATAACTGCCTANNCTGACTGTATTTCCGGGGAAGGTGACAGACCGGGCAGGCCGATCTGATGATCTGTTGATTATGCGTTTTTAAACGCCTTCTTCCCGGCAAATGTGGAGTATTTACCTAACTCATGCTCAATTCGCATCAGCTGATTGAATTTTTCAATCCTTTCACCCCTGCAGCCACTGCCTGTTTTCAAATGCCCGGCATTCACAGCCACTGTAAGGTCAGCAATAAAGCTGTCCGGTGTCTCTCCACTACGGTGAGATACAAATGCATTGTATTTATTTTTATAAGCCAATTCAATTGTTTCGAGGGTCTCTGTGACTGTACCTATCTGATTAAGCTTTATGAGCACCGAGTTTGCAACTCCCTTCAATATTCCTTCTGCAAGTATTTTTTTATTTGTACAGAAGAGATCATCCCCGACTATTTCTATTTTATTGCCTATTGTGTCTGTAAGGTTTTTCCATCCATTCCAGTCATTTTCAGCCAGTCCGTCTTCAAGAAGGACGATAGGATATTTATTAACCCAGCTTTCCCAGAGCTTTACCATTTCATCGCTTGTAAGAAATTTACCCGTGCTCTTGAAGAGTTTATATTTCCCATCTTCCCACAGTTCACTGGCTGCAGGATCCAGGCATATACTTACTTCCGTGCCCGGTTTATATCCTGCTTTATTTATNNCCGCCTTCATCCCCAACACCCGTGCTGTAACCTTTTGCCTTTAGAACTGCTTTTAGAGTATGGAACACCTCTATTCCCATCCTTATGGCTTCCCTGAAGGTCTCGGCTCCATGAGGGGCTATCATAAATTCCTGAAAATCAACGTTATTATCTGCGTGTTTTCCGCCATTGATAATATTAAGGCAAGGAACTGGTAAAAGATGAGCATTCGCCCCGCCTAAATATTGATACAACGGGATACCTGCACTTTCGGCTTCTGCCCGTGCATAAGCCATAGAGACTGATAGAATCGCATTTGCCCCTAGTTTTGATTTATTATTCGTTCCGTCAAGTTCAATCATCATATAATCAAGTTCACGCTGACTAACGATGTTTTTACCTTCAACTTCTTTGGCAATGATCTTATTTACATTCTCAACAGCTTTTAAAACACCTTTACCGCCATATCTTTTTTTATCCCCGTCTCTTAACTCGCAGGCTTCCCGCTCACCTGTGGATGCACCGCTGGGCACCATAGCCCGCGATTTTGTTCCATCTTCAAGTGTAATATTTGCTTCAATTGTCGGGTTCCCTCTTGAATCGAGGATTTCCATTGCGGATACATTTACAATTTTCATAATTATTATAGTTTATTTATAAGTAATTTTTGTCTGAAACCGGATGTTGCAAAATTATTTTTAATGATCATTAAAAACTCATATAATATTTTCACAAGAAAAGAGTTCTCAGCTTTTTGCGGCAATTAATAATAAACTCCATCACCAAAGTTTAAAAGTAATAAATTTTCAAATCAGATTGAATAGTATGAAGAATCTTTTTCTTTATCAGGCTGAAAATTTACAAAGACTTAAAGGAAATGTGATATATCACCGCTGATTTTGGGACAGTCGATTTGCTTAAGAAAACTTAAATGAAAATAAGGAAAAGCAACCTAGGTACAGCTCGTGATCTGGTTATATTGAAATCCAATATTTAAAGACCATCCTGATATGCACCTTTAATCATCAGACCCTTTGTACTATGAGTTCCTTCAGTAGCATATCCGTCAGATTTCCACGATACAATTCCTCCAAAGAGCTCTTTTACCTTAAAACCGAGCTTTGACATACTCAAAGCACCTCTTGTTGAAGCATTGCATCCTGTTCCTTTGCAGTAACAGGCATAAATTTTTGTTTTATCGAGGTGACGGGTACTCTTTTCATCAATCTCCCTGTGAGGCAGGCTTATAGCACCCGGGATATGCTCTTCTTCATAAGCAATTAACTTTCTTGCATCTAATGGAATAATGTCTTCTCCGTTTTCAAGAGAAGCAAATAAGTCGTAAGGATCCAGCTCATAATCAAG
>PMNJ01000091.1 GCA_003162595.1 Bacteroidales bacterium
ACTTGTAAAGAGCACGCGGCATGTTTATGAACCTTACAGATGACTGAACTTCAGGATAATCATGAACTACCTGAGGTCCAAATGGTATCTGTGCAAAAATCCATGTGAACTGGTCATCCGGTTCTTTTATAGTGGAAGATACACGATAAATCCTGTCGGCTTTTTCATGGTAGCGATCATAGCTCACTTCATCTGCCACGTAGATTATAAGAAACAATGCACTTGTAATTCCCAGAGTCAGTCCGAGAATGTTAAGAATGCTATAGCCAAAATGTTTGACTATATGTCTGACAGCAGTCTTTATAAGATTCTTTAACATAAGGAGGTCATTATAATGTTTAGACAATATGATATATAATAAAAAGTTTGCAGTGCTTATATTAAATGCCCCATTAACAGAAGATTAACATATTTCATACCTTGTAGATTGGTCCCAGGCCTGTCTCATTAACTATTTATCCTCCGTCACCTTCACAACGTCAAACCACGCAACCCCCTGTCCTGGCATCTTCAATATGAGGTTTGTTTTAAACCGGGCAAGAGTATCATTTGGAATTGTAACAAATGTTACATATTGCCTCCACCGGCTATCAGGAACAAATCTGGCCCGTCCAAATTCACCAAATAATACTTCCACATACTGAGGCATCTCTTTTTTCTCATATAGACGGGTATTTTTTTGTTTTGTTACATCGAAAAATCTTTGTTCGGGATCTGATTTTGCCCAGATAGAAATTGTATATGATGCACCGGCCCTGACTGATAATGGAAAAAATCTGATAGCCAGGCTTTTATCCTCTACAGGTGTTATTATCCTCAGAGAATGATTACCTTCAACATATTCTCTTGTGTCAATAAAATAAGTTGCGCCCCTGTCACCTCCCGGCCGTGCATAACATGCTGAAGGTATCCCGGGAGCTGAGAGATCTTCAAACCCGGAGTCTTTAATGAGGTTAGTATTTGAGACCTCTGAGACAGTCTTTTCAGGTTTAATGTTAACAAGATATACCTGTGAACCAAACGGTCCAAGTTGATCAGTGATTATTCCGCCTTTAACTGAAACAAATCGGTTTTCAAACAGGACTCTTGCTTTTCCGTTACTAAATCCGGTCACCCTGAAGGAGGTACTGACCGGTTCATTTATCCTGTTAACCGCCATTATTATCAGTTGACCATTATGAAGCCGGGAAGATACCAGTACATTCTTTGAGTTTGACACCACTTGTAAGGGCTCTTCATCAGAAAGCAGCCATGGTGTCAGCTCGGCCACCTCCATCGCTATTCTCCCGCACTCACTCCATGTTGCTGCCGATTTGGGAAAATAGTTTAGACCCTGCCGTACAAAATATTGAATCCCCGTGGCGCCATTAATTATCGATTGCCATGTCATCGACCTGATTTCCTGGCTGGTAGGTTCGCGACTCCACAATTCTCCGCCGCCGAAAGCCTGAGGTACGATCCAGAAAGGTTTCTTGCCCTCTAAATTCAGTTCTTAGCTGGTCCGCTACATCCCCGGGTATTGAAACAGGACGATCAGGGATAGGATAAGGATCGGCCATTACAATATCCATAGCACCGGAATAATTTTTTGCGGTTATAAATGGCGCCATAAAGACTATTGAAACTGGATGCCATGGATCATATTCTTTAATTGTCCTGTAAATCTCTTTCAGCTTTTCAGGAGCTGTATTTGTTCCATTTGGCTCATCTGAGATATACCAGCCAAGCAGAGCCGGATGATCCATGAAGATTTTAATTTCAGAAATCAGTCGTTCTCTTTTCTCAATATCGCTCAGCCCTTCGATCTTCGACCCTACGCCTCCACCTCCTGATACTGAAAGAAGATTATAGTTTACTTTCATTCCAAGTTCGGCGCAACGATCCATATAAGCTTTTCTTTCATTGATAGTCTCCGGAACAATCTTCTGATAAGGAGATATCATATTAAAACCTTTTATGATCTCTTCTTCAGGAAGTGTCGGGTAAACAGGCGAATAACAGTAGAAGCCAAACGGGAAAAACGGTAATTTATTCACTATCAGGGATCCCGTTAACCTGTCGGTTTTTACTTCATTAGATTTATAAGAAAGAATGATCAGATCAGTTTTCGCTATATATGTCACTGCCCGACTGGCTGATATATTTATACTGGCTTCTGCTTTATAAACAGAGGGTATCAGGTTTAGTGAGAATGGCAACCTCAGGATAATCTTTCCGGGTATTCCATCCCACGATACGATAGTTGCTTCTCCGACCTTGAGACTGATTGATAAATGATTTTTCGAAAGCGCATAAGGGATATGAAGCAGAAATTCTCCATTTTTCTCATAGGAATAAAAACTTTGTCGTGAAACTATACTAAAGGACAATGAATCAATATATTGACTTTGAACATTCTGACAGATCGAATTTATCAGGAGAAAGATAAAGAGATATAAAAGCTTTTTAGGCATATCAGAAAACTCCAGGGAAAAATCTAAAATTAATTTAGTGCTAAATGTACTGACTTTTACTTTTAGTGAGAAAGAAATATTTATCGGGTTTGGACTATTTGTATTCCGGAATGATAACGAATTGATATTATTCTATTTAGGTTTATATTTGATATATAAATTATAGATTTTTTAAAACTTACTATATTAGTTCAAAATTATATATCTTTAAACCCCGGCAGTATTGGTACTATACAATTCAAAGTACTTTAATAAACTGTGGTTGTTCTAAAAAGGTCATCATTGAGCGGAAATCATTCTTTAAATCGGTTATTATTTATTTCATTTCTCTATTTTTCAGGAATGCTGTCTGTATACGCTCAACAACGATACAACAGATTTGATCACCTCACGACGGACAATGGTTTATCGAGTAATCGTATATGGTGTCTGTTAAGAGACAGTAAAGACTTTCTATGGATGAGCACCGATGTAGGTCTTGATAAATATAATGGTTCTGAAATTAAAAGATACCGGAATGATGAAAAACAACCTGGAACAATCAGCAATGATAATATTCTGTGCATTTATGAAGATAAAAGAAAAAATCTCTGGTTTGGTACCATCAACGGACTGAATTTGTATGATCCTGATAAAGACAACTTTAAGATTTTTAAATACGACCCCACTGACAAGAAAAGTATTAATAGCAATCACATCATCAGCATTCTTGAAGACAAATATGGGACCCTTTGGATTTTAACTGATGGGAATTGTCTTAACAAATGGGTTCCGGAAACTCAAACCTTTGTCAGGTATCAATATGAGAGCAAGAAGGAGGACTTATACCCTCGTCCGGCAAGGATGATAGCAAATGATTCAAAAGGAAACTTGTGGGTAGTTTCACTTAGTCGTGGAATATATCGCTTTGAACCGGGATCCCAAAAGTTTACAAAATATGACGATCCTTCTATTGATTTTGGGAATATTAGTCACAAAAGCTTGTATATTGACAAGCGTGACAAAGTATGGATCACATCAGATGGCAGCGGATTCTTTTCTTATGATCCGGTCAAAGATAAGTTTGAACACTTCGGATCAAAAGGTGATGGTAAAGGTACCAATCAGGAAATGATTCTCGATGTTATGCCTGAAGATGAAGATCATTTACTGCTTGGAGTTGATCAGGGAGGGATAAACCGTTTTAACAAAGTGACTAAAACATTTGAATACATCATGCATGATCAGGCAGATGATGAAGGACTTAATAACAACGGAATCTGGTGTTTGTATAAAGACAAGGAAGGAATTCTATGGATAGGCACATCAGGTGGAGGAATTAATTATTATAATCCTAAAAAAGAAAGATTTAAATTGTTCAGACACAATAATGAAAATCCTAAATCATTGTCGTTCAATTTGACCGGATGTTTTTATGAGGATCATCAGGGTTTAATCTGGGTAGGCACCGATGGAGGAGGGGTCGATATATACGATCCCGAAACAGGTAATTTTACAGTATATAAACACAAACCTTCCGACCCATTTAGCATCAGCGGAAATGTAATCCGAAGTATTGCTGAAGATAAGGATCATGATATGTGGATTGGAACCTGGGAATCAGGGCTTAACCGATACGACAGAAAAATAGGAAGGTTTTTCCGTTACCTGCCTGAAAACAATAATCCTGAAAGCATTTCAGGAAGAACAATCTGGAATCTGGCTATAGATAAAAGTGATATATTATGGTTAGCCAATTATACAATTGGTATCGATTTATTTGACAAGCATAAGGGAGTGATCAAAAGGTTCAGGGCTAATCCATCTGATCCTAAATCTATCAGCAGTAACCAGAGTTTTTTATTTTTTGAAGATTCTGAAAAAAACATGTGGATTTGTACTCAGAACGGATTAGACCGCTACGATAATAAAAATGGTTCATTTATAAAATTTAATTTCCCTGAAAAAGAGATCAGGTCATTTTGCAGGGATACGGAGGGCAATTTATGGGTAGGGACGAATTCAAAAGGGATATTTTATTGTAAGCCTGATGGAATAGTTATTAAAAACTTTAACACAACCAATGGATTGCCCAGCAACATAATTCAGGCAATAGTTGAAGACAATAGTGGTAATATCTGGATTTCCACCACTAATGGTCTGAGCCGCTTTGATCCTAAAACTAAAAAGTTCAGGAATTATTCGAAAGAGGATGGTTTACAAGGCGACCAGTTTTTCCAACAATCATTCTTAAAAACACGTGAAGGAGAAATATATTTTGGCGGATACAATGGTTTCAACTCCTTCTATCCCGACAGCCTGAAAGATAATGACTTCATCCCTCCGGTTTATATTACCGATTTCCAAATTTTCAATAGACCTGTGGTTTATGCAGTTCCCGGCGCCCAATTTCAGACAAATATTAGTGAAGCAAAAGAGATTAAACTGAATTGGGACCAGTCAGTCTTTTCATTTTCTTTTGCTGCCATTAATTATACCAACGCAGTGAAAAATCAGTATGCCTATATCTTGGAAGGTCTTGAAAAGGAGTGGAATTTTACAGATGCCTCCAGGAGATATGTCACATATACTAATCTGAACCCCGGCGAATATACTTTCAGGGTAAAAGCGTCAAACAATGATGGAGTATGGAATGAAAAAGGAGTTTCATTGCGAATAATCATTTTACCCCCGTGGTGGAAGACACTTTGGTTCGAACTAGCTTCAATTTCTATAATAATCTTCATATTTGTTTCCATTTTTCTTTTACGTATCAGAGGACTGAATAAACAGAAGTCTCTGCTTGAAAGATTAGTAACTATTAAAACTGCCGAATTGCAGGAAAAAAATGACATATTAATAAAACAGGCAGAAGAACTTAATAAATCAAATTCCTTACTTGAAGAACGTCAGCGCCTAATAGAAGAACAAAGTGAAGAATTGTTATCTCAAAAAGAGGCACTTGTAGAAATGAATAATGAATTGCATGAACTTAATGCCTCAAAAGATAAATTCTTCTCTATTATTGCGCATGACCTTAAAAACCCTTTTAGTACCATTATTGGCTATAGCGAAATGCTGATAGAAGAAATGAAATCAGGTAACAATGCAACAATCAAGGAGTCAGCATTGTTAATAAATACTTCAGCGGTTCAGACACTGAGTTTGTTGGAAAACCTTCTGGAATGGGCAAATTCACAGCGCGGAAAAATAACTTTTAACCCTGAACCAATTAACTTAAGGGAACTTCTTGTTGAAGAATTCAGTCTCCTGGATGATATGGCGACAGGGAAAAATATTGAACTCAAAAGCTACTTAACTGATAATTTGATAGTTTCAGCTGATAGAAATATGATCAAAACCATTTTTCGAAACCTTATATCTAATGCTATTAAATTTACCCATAAAAACGGTATAGTGGAAGTAAAGGCTGTTCCGGCTAATGAAAATATTGAAATATCAGTGTCAGACACAGGTATCGGGATGATAAGTGAAACTAAAGCAAAACTTTTCAGGATAGACGGAGACCTCACAACAAACGGAACTGAAGATGAAAAGGGCACCGGACTCGGATTATTCCTCTGCAAAGAATTTGTAGAAAAACATGGTGGAAAAATTTGGGTCGAGAGTGAATCTGGCAAGGGGAGTACTTTCAAATTTATTCTTCCTCTGAATATAGATCCTTCTGTTTGAGACTAATTTATACTTGCTCGCCCGTTCTTAATTAATTGTAGTAATTCTTACGGGATTTATTTCTCAGAGATTTAGAGAATTTATTTATTTAAAAACTCTATCTTTAAAAATCTGAAAATTTTGGTCTTTTCCTTTTCTATAAACTGTATTGGACAGTGGTTAATAGATTTAGTCTTTATTTAATCGGAGATCATTCAATTATACGGTCTTTAGTGATTTCATTCTTTTGTTTTGCACCAATTGTTCATCTGGATGCACAACAGCATTATACAAAATTTGATCACCTTACCGTTGATGACGGGCTGTCAAGTAACCGTATCAGATGCATATATAAAGATTCCAAAGATTATCTATGGATGGGTACCGATGTGGGGCTGGATAAATACGACAGCTATCAGGTTAAGAGATACCGGAATAATGAAAAACAGCCCGGAACCATAAGCAGTGATCTTTTGACCTGTATTTATGAGGACCGTGGAAAAAACCTCTGGTTTGGTACATACAATGGTTTAAATCTGTACGATGCTGTTAAGGACAATTTTAAAGTATTTAAAAATAATTCTGTAGATAAAAACAGCATAAACAGCAATTGTATTACAGGTATTACTGAGGATAAAAAAGGAAACCTTTGGATTGAATCAGATGGAACTTGTCTGAACAGGTGGGACTCCGTAAGTCAGAATTTTATAAAATACCCGTTTGAAAAAGAAAAGTACGAATTGTCGGTTCGCCCATCCAGAATGTTGGCAACTGATTCAAAAGGATTTCTTTGGGTTACATCATTAAGCCCGGGAATCCGTCGTTTTGATCCGGAATCCGGAACATTTACGGAATTCAACGACCCTTCCATTGATTTCAGTAAGTTTAGCTATAAAAGTATTTATATTGACAATGAGGATAAAATCTGGCTTGCAACAGATGGGAGTGGATTCATTTCTTATGATCCGGCAACCAATAAATTTAAACAATTCGGATCAAAAGGCGATGGCAGAGGGACCAACGAAAATCTCATTCTTGATATTCTCCCTGAAAACGACCGTTATCTGTTGCTTGCAGTTGATCAGGGAGGCATAAACCGTTTTGACAAAGTGACTGAAACATTTGAATACATCGTATATGATCAGGCAAATGATAAAGGACTTAATAACAACGGAATCTGGTGCATGTATAAAGACAAGGA
Organism: Bacteroidales bacterium; assembly: GCA_003162595.1. GTDB lineage: Bacteria > Bacteroidota > Bacteroidia > Bacteroidales > VadinHA17 > LD21. The sequence goes on from PMNJ01000091.1 coordinate 7,306, forward strand.
AGGAGTTTTATGGGTAGGAACCTCAGGGGGAGGGATTAATTATTATAATCCTAAAAAAGAAAGATTTAAATTATTTACACATAATAATAGTAATCCAAAATCATTGTCATACAGTTTTACAGGTTGTTTTTTTGAAGACCATCAGGGTTTGATCTGGATCGGTACAGATGGCGGCGGTCTGAATGTTTACGATCCTGACACAGATATTTTTAAGACATTTAAACACGATCCTTCCAACCCTTACAGTATAAGCGGAAATGTTGTACGGGGCATCGCTGAAGATAAAGATCATGATCTCTGGATCGGGACATGGAATGCCGGACTTAACAAATATGACAGAAAAACGGGGAGATTTATTCATTATATGCCCGATATAAAGAATCCGGCAAGTATATCAGGAATAACAATTTATAATTTATGTATAGATCATAATAATATCCTGTGGTTAAGCATCTATAACGCGGGTATAGATTTATTCGACACAAAAAAAGGGGTGATTAAAAGATTCAGGCCAAACTCAAATATTCCGGGATCGATAAGTGCAACAAATTGTTGGTTCTATTTTGAGGACCCTGAAAAAAACATGTGGATTTGTACACAAAACGGGTTGAGCCTTTATAACAGTCTGACGAATTCGTTTAAAGTATTTCATTTCCCTGATAATGACGTTGGAGCATTTTATAAAGATAAAAAAGGATATATTTGGGTTGGGAGCAACACCAGAGGGTTATTTTTATGTAACCCCGATGGGACCATACTTAAAACGTATGATATGTCCAATGTTTTGCCCAGCAACAGAATTCATGCAATTACTCAGGATAATAATGGCGATATCTGGATTTCGAGCAATTATGGTATCAGCAGAATAAATCCTGAAATTCAGAGCGTTAGAAATTATTCGAAAGAAGACGGCTTACAGGGTGACCAATTTTACCAACAGTCTTTTCTTAAAACGCGCAACGGAGATTTGTATTTTGGAGGATATAACGGATTCAATTCATTCTATCCCGATAGCCTTAAGGATAATGATTTCATCCCTCCTGTATATATCACGGATTTTCAGATTTTTAACAAACCGGTGGTTTATGCAGTTCCCGGAGCACAATTTCCGACGAACATCAGTGAAGCAAAAGAAATTAAACTGAACAGCAGTCAATCGGTCTTTTCATTTTCATTTGCAGCCATCAATTATACACATCCGAAAAAAAATCAATATTCTTATATCATGGAAGGTTTTGAAAAAGATTGGAACTTCACTGATGCCTCCCGACGATATGTGACATACACTAATCTGAACCCGGGTGAATATATTTTCAGAGTAATAGCTTCAAATAATGATGGTGTTTGGAACAAAAAGGGAGTTTCACTTCGTATTATTATTTTGCCACCCTGGTGGAATACATTATGGTTTAAAATAATCAGCATTTCTGCAATAATTTTAATTTTAGTTTTAATTTTTATTTCACGTATCAGGAATTTAAAAAAGCAGAAGATACAACTTGAGAAATCTGTGGCTATAAAAACTTCTGAATTACGCGAACTTAATGTTTCAAAAGATAAATTCTTCTCTATCATTGCTCATGACCTTAAAAATCCTTTTAGTTCCATAATCAGTCTTAGCGAAATGTTGAAAGAAGATATAAAATCAGCTGATAGTGCAACTTTGGAGAATTATGCCGGGATGATAAATACATCTGCAGTTCAGACGATGAGGTTACTTGAAAACCTATTGGAATGGGCTAATTCACAGCGCGGGAAAATTTCGTTTACCCCTGTATTGATTGATTTACATGAACTCCTTGATGAGGAATTTACAGTGTTAAGTGAGATAGCGTACGGGAAGAACATTGAGCTTAAAAACTCCATCGACAATAATTTAACAATTATTGCTGATAAAAATATGATTAGAACCATATTGCGAAATCTGATTTCGAATGCTTTAAAGTTTACTTATAAAAATGGTAAAGTGGAAGTTAAAGCCTTCGTTAACAAAAAAGAAGTAGAAATTTCAGTACAGGATAACGGCATCGGCATGTCAAAAGAAATCATGGCAAAGTTGTTCATACTTGACGGTAACCTGGCAACTCGTGGTACTGAAAATGAAAAAGGAACCGGACTTGGCTTATTTCTTTGCAAAGAATTTGTTGAAAAGCATAATGGGAAAATATGGGTTGAAAGCGAACCGGGCCAGGGGAGCACATTTAAATTTGTCCTTCCTCTTAATATAAAACCTTAGTTATAAGATTTTTCCTGATCGCTGCAATTAAAAATTGTAACATAATCACTTTAGTCTTATCCAAATTGTCCCGTCTCAAATTGGACAAAAATTGCCGCAGAGATATCATTTATATTATGAAAATCCTGAAGTTTTCACAAATGTCATGGTTATGGAAACTTTTATTGCCTATTTTTATATGAATAAAAGGAATGCAATGAAGTGCCGGTATTTAATTATTATTCTATTTCATTCTCTTACTTTGCTGGTGTCATCCTTAGACCGTGCCAGTGCTCAGCCAAAACGTCTTCAATTTACACATCTGAAATCTGATGATGGTCTTTCTTCTTCAATCGTGACAAGTATTCTGCAGGATCATAAAGGTTTGGTTTGGATTGGAACCTACGATGGGCTAAATCGATACGATGGTTTTAATTTTGTAGTTTACAGAAACAATTCAGCTGATTCAACCAGCCTGTCGAATAACGTTGTCCGTACAATTATTGAGGATCATCATAAAAATTTATTGATCGGGACACAACATGGTTTATGCTTATATGATCGGAATAAGGACCGGTTTTTGAATTATATGCTTGATAAATCATCTCCATTAAGAGGTATAGATTGCATCATATCAAAAATTGCTGAGGATTCTGTTGACAATTTATGGCTGGCTACTGACCTGGGACTAATATATTTCGACCGGGGGAAAAATCAGATCTGGCGTTATAATAATGATCCAACTAATCCTGAAAGTATCAGCTATGATTTTTTAGAAGCTGTGTTGATTGATAAAAACAACAGATTGTGGATTACCTCTCGGAAAGGATTGAACTTGTTTCTGCCTGAAACAGGAACTTTTAAGCATATTACACGATCTGAGAACGGGGTCAATGATCTGTCAGACATAAATTTTGAGGATATGGCAGAGGATAAGGAAGGAAATCTCTGGTTTGGAAGCACTGCCGGACTTTATTGCCTGAGAAATAATCCCGAAGCCAGGATCACGGGCCTGATTCATTACAGTTTCGATCCCCTGGATCAGTACAGCCTTTCAATAAACCAGATAAAATCCCTTTATGTTGACAATGCAGACAATCTTTGGGTTGGCACTGAGAATGGCGGGCTTAATTTATTTGACAGGGATCATCAAAGATTCTGGCATTATAGAAAAGATGATTACGATCCGAAGAGTTTGAATAATGAATCGATTCAGACGATCTATCAGGATAGAATAGGAAATCTGTGGATCGGTACATTTACAGGTGGTCTGAATATTGCGATGCAGAACAGGGATGCCATTATTAGTTATCAAAACCTGCCAGGGGCCCCTTTCAGCTTGAGCCATAATACAGTTACTTGTTTTTTAGAGGATCATAATAATCAAACCTGGGTTGGAACAGATGGAGGAGGCTTGAATCTTTTTGATGAGCGGACTAATCACTTCATGCGTTTCACTATAGAGAATTCAAATATAAGCAGCAACTCTATCCTTTGCATTTTGGAAGATTCCAATAACCAGATCTGGTTTGGAACCTGGGCCGGAGGACTCGTTCGCTTTAACAGCAAAACCAACTCATTTACTTCATTGACCACTAAAAACAGCGATATTCTGGATAACAATATCTATGCAATTTTTAAAGGCGATAATAATGATTTGTGGTTGGGAAGTTTTGATCATGGTTTGATTCATTATCAGATTAAAGAAAACAAGTTTACTCACTATACACCTGACAACAGTAGTCTGATCAATAAAATGATAATAAAAATTGAAAGATTTTCTAAAGATCGTTTGCTTATTGGCTCTACTAACGGTTTCCAGATTTTTTCTCCGGATGAAAATCGATTTATTACCTATATATATGATCCAAATAACGTAAACAGTCTAAGTTATCCTACAACCACAGATATTCTTGTAGAAAGTGATTCATGTGTCTGGATAGGGACACGAAATGGACTTAATCGGTTTAATCCAATTACCGGATCTTTTATAAGGTATTATAAAAAAGATGGATTGCCCGGTAATGTTATAAAAGGACTTATTTTTGATGATTCAGGAGTTCTTTGGGTGACAACAGGCAATGGAGTATGCCGGTTTGATTATAAACGGGGGAAAATCAAAAACTTTATCAGAGAAGATGGTTTGCAGGGTAATGAATTTTCCGAGAGAAGCATTCTGAAAACAAAAAGAGGTACCCTCTTAATGGGAGGTACAAACGGATTTAACATTATTTATCCTGAAAAAATAACCGAAAACAAAAACATCCCGGATGTACTGATCACTGATCTTAAAATATTTAATGTAAGTGTAGAACCGGGCAGTAAAAATTCTCCTTTGACCAAGAACATTACTGAAACAAAAAACCTCAGTTTATCCTATCGGCAATCAGTCATGACTTTTTATTTTGCAGTTATGGATTTTACGGCGCCTGAAAAGAATCATTACGCGTATAAAATGGAAGGTTTTGACAAAGACTGGATTTATACAGATAACAAAAGAGAAGCAACTTATACAAATTTAAATCCGAGTGAATATGTGTTTCGTGTTAAGGGTTCGAACAACGATGGCGTTTGGAACAATACAGGAACATCAATCCATATCACTATCATGCCACCATGGTGGAGTACATGGTGGTTCAGAATAATTGCTATCTCTGCGATAGTTTTTATAATTGTTTCCATCTTTCTTTCACGTGTCCGGCATTTTAAAAATCAGAAGATAAAGCTCGAAAAATTGGTGGCAATAAAAACTTCCGAACTAAATGAGCTTAATGTTTCTAAAGATAAATTCTTCTCAATTATTGCACATGATCTGAAGAACCCTTTTCAGACTATAATCGGTTTCAGTGAAATGTTAATTGAAGAAATGAAATCGGGAGATATTGCAACTAGTGAGAATTATGCCGGATTGATAAACACTTCTGCAATTCAGACGTTCAGGTTGCTCGAAAACCTGTTGGAATGGGCAAATTCACAGCGGGGGAAAATTACATTTAATCCTGTATCAATAAACTTGAGAGAGCTAGTTAACGAAGAATTTGGAGTATTGAGTGATATGGCGAAAAGTAAAAATATAGAACTTAAAAGCTCTTTCGATGATAATTTGACTTTTATAGCTGATAAAAATATGATCAATACCATATTACGAAATCTGATATCGAATGCTATTAAGTTTACTCATAAAAATGGTAAAGTGGAACTTAAAGCCATAATTAACAACAAACAGGTAGAGATTTCAGTATCAGATAACGGCATCGGAATGAAAAACGAAACCATGGCAAAGTTGTTCAGATTAGATGGCAATCTATCCACTCGTGGTACCGAAAATGAGAAGGGTACCGGACTTGGACTTTTTCTATGCAAGGAATTTGTTGAAAAACATGGCGGAAGAATATGGGTTGAGAGTGAATATGGGAAAAGAAGTACTTTTAAGTTTACTCTTCCCATTGATGTAAAACCTTCTTTGTAACATTTGTCAGATGAAGATCCGATATTTCTCTATATTTTTTATTCATTTCTGTACGCTGATTTTATTATCAGTGTCGGTCACTTATTCTCAAGCAGGACACCTTCAATTTAAACATTTAACCAAAACTGAAGGTCTTTCATCTTCTGATGTACTCTGTGTATTGCAGGATTATAAGGGATACATGTGGATCGGTACTTATGGAGGACTTAACCGATATGACGGATTGAATTTTATTCAGTATTTGAACAATCCATCCGATTCAAGTAGTCTCTCAGGAAATTATATCAGGGCCATTTTTGAGGACCACAATAAAAATTTATTTATTGGGTCCAACCTCGGACTATCGCTATATAACAGAGATTTGGATTGTTTTGTGAATTACATATATGATAAATCATCAACACTTTATAATTTAAGGATTGTTGTACGCAAAATTACCGAGGATTCAACAGGAAACCTTTGGCTGGCAACAGATGACGGACTCGTTTGTTTCAACCGGCTCAATAATAAAGTTATTTGGTACAGGCACAATCCGGATGACCCCGGCAGTATTGGTAATAATAGCCTGGAATGTATATTTTTTGACAGGAGTGGAAGATTATGGATAACGGCCTCGAATGAATTGGACCTTCTTAACCCTGAAACAGGGACTTTTGAACACATAACACAATTTGGAGAACAACTTGAAAATGTAACAGGATTATATCTAACGGATATCATTGAGGACAGGGATGGAAATATTTGGTTTGGAAGCACAAAAGGATTATTTTGTCTTGAAAACCAACCTGACAAAAATAAGTTTAAGCTTGTATATTTCAAAAATAATCCGGTTGATCCGAATAGTATCTCAAATGATCGTGTTAAATCACTTTTTGTTGACGATGATGGGAATTTATGGATTGGAACTGAAAATGGAGGGATCAATTTATATAACAGGGAAACAAATCAATTTTTGCAATACCGGATCGATGAGTATGATCCCATGAGTTTGAATAATGAATCGATTCAGGCATTTGCCAAAGACCGGAACAATAATCTCTGGGTTAGTACTTACGGCGGAGGTGTGAATATTTCTGTAAAAAACAGCGATTTTATAATTCATTATAGAAACCTTCCAGGCGCCCCGCAAAGTTTAAGCTATAATATAGTTTCCTGCTTTTTTGAGGACCATTTTAACCGAAAATGGATAGGGACTGATGGTGGCGGACTAAATCTTTTCAATGATAAAACAGGCCGGTTCACCCGTTTTAATATAAAAAACTCAGGTATAAACAGTAATGCAATCCTTTGCATGGCAGAAGGAACTGAGACTCAGATGTGGATAGGTACCTGGGCAGGAGGGCTTGTCAGTTACAATTATAAATCTAATACTTTTAAATCCCTGACAACACAAAACAGTAAAATTCCCGATAACAGTATATATGCAGTTGTAAAAGATAAATCCGGCAATTTATGGTTAGGGAGTTTTGAACATGGTTTAATTTATTATCAGTTAAAGGAGAACAAATTTTTTGCCTATACTCAGGAAAACAGCGCAATTGCAAACGCCCGGATTACTGTGGTCAGGATAGACAATAAAGGACAACTTTATTTAGGTGCTACCAGTTGCTTACAGGTTTTTAATCCTGAGACAAAACAGTTCATTACTTATACCGACAAAATACCTGATGACAGTAAGTATCTTAGTAATTCCAGTATTTATGATATCCTGGTCCAAAATGATACTACTGTTTGGATAGCTACTTCATTCGGATTGGACCGGTTCAATCCGGTTACGGGATCATTTAAAAAGTACTATAAAAAAGATGGTTTGCCCGATAATACAATTTTCGGTTTGATATTAGATAAATCAGGAATATTATGGTTGACAACAAATGCAGGTGTTTGCAGATTTGATTATATTCATAATAATTATAAAAATTTCACTACCTCAGATGGTATTCAGGGCTATGAATTTTATGGGAAATGTATGTTGAGAACCAAAAATGATAATATTCTGGCAGGAGGTCATAATGGTTTCAATATAATATCCCCTGAAAAATTTTTGGAGAATAAAAATATACCGGAAGTCATTATCACAGATTTTTATATTTTCAATAAACCGGCGAAAATCGGTATTGAAGGCTCTCCGCTTAAAAAACAAATTTCTGAAACAAAGAAGATTATTTTAACTCATAAACAATCCGTCCTTACTTTCTATTTTTCTGTGATGGATTTTACAGCTCCCGGGAAAAATCAATATGCGTATATGATGGAGAGATTTGATAAAGACTGGATTTATTCGGGCAACAAAAGGGAAGCAACTTATACAAATTTAAATCCGGGTGAATATGTATTTCATGTAAAGGGTTCAAACAACGATGGTGTATGGAACGAAACCGGAACATCCATATTTATTACAATCCTGTGCCCATGGTGGAGTACATGGTGGTTCAGACTAATTGCTGTTTCTGCTATCATTTTTGCAGTTGTTTCCATCGTTCTTTCTCGTGTAAGAAGTTTAAAAAACCAGAAGAAAAAGCTTGAAAGATTAGTAGTAATAAAAACTTCTGAATTACAGGAACTCAACGTTTCTAAAGATAAATTCTTCTCAATTATTGCACACGATCTGAAAAACCCTTTCCAGACAATTATCGGTTTCAGCGAAATGTTGAAAGAAGAAATGAAAGATGGGGATAACGCAACAGGTCAGAATTATGCCGGATTGATAAATACTTCTGCTATTCAGACGTTCAGGTTGCTCGAAAACCTGTTGGAATGGGCAAATTCGCAGAGGGGGAAAGTCACTTTTAGTCCTGTTTCAATTAACTTGAGAGAGCTGGTTAACGAAGAATTTGGAGTATTGAATGATATGGCGAAAGGTAAAAACATAGAACTCAAAAGCTCTTTCGATGATAATTTGACTTTTACAGCTGATAAAAATATGATCAATACCATATTACGAAATCTGATTTCGAATGCTATTAAGTTTACTCATAAAAATGGTAAGGTGGAACTTAAAGCCATAATTAACAACAAACAGGTAGAGATTTCAGTATCAGATAACGGCATCGGAATGAAAAACGAAACCATGGCAAAGTTGTTCAGATTAGATGGCAATCTCTCCACTCGTGGTACCGAAAATGAAAAGGGTACCGGACTTGGGCTTTTTCTATGTAAAGAATTTGTTGAAAAACATGGCGGAAGAATATGGGTTGAAAGTGAAGAAGGGAAGGGTAGCACTTTTAAACTTCTCCTTCCTTTGGATGTGACAAAGCCGGTTTTTATCACTTAAATCATTTTATAGTGATAAAAAGAATAGATTAAATTGATGTGAGAAAGTCAATAAATAGTGTTTTTTTTACTTGGGTTTTTATAACAATTGCACTTTAGAAGTATTATTTAATATCATTCATATGCTACGATTTACTTTGTCAAAGGATTATTATACTGTTAGTAGCTCTGCTATGATATTATTATTTTCAGCTGCTTTTCTTATGCCTTCAGGAAAAGTCTTTAATCAGGATAAGTCGCTGCAAAAGGGAACTCTAAAAGATCTGACTCTTTTTGATACAAAAATTGATCATATTATATCTGAAATGTCCATCGAAGAGAAAATAGCCATGTTGCATGGGAATGGCTTGTTTTCTTCAGCCGGAATCAAACGTATGGGAATTCCTGAAATGAAATATACCGACGGACCATTTGGGATCCGTGAAGAGCTGGAAAAGAACTCCTGGAATTCCATGAAGCTTACGACTGACTCGGCTACATTTTTCCCGACTGGCTCAGCACTCGCTGCCACATGGAATAGCGATCTGGCATATCTTCTTGGCACTGCATTGGGAGAGGAAGCAAAAAAAAGGGGTAAAGATATTTTACTTGGACCTGCAGTAAATATAACCCGTATCCCCACAGGAGGCAGAACTTTTGAATATCTGAGTGAAGATCCACTCTTAAATGCCAGACTTGCAGTTGGATATATCAAAGGCGTTCAGGATCGTGGAGTTGCTGCATGTGTAAAACATTTTGCGCTAAATAACCAGGAAACAAACAGGGGAAGAGTTAATGTTATTGTTGATGAACGTACCCTGAGGGAAATTTATCTCCCGGCTTTTGAAGCTGCTGTTAAGGAAGCCAATGTGTTTGCTGTTATGGCTGCCTATAACAAATTTGGAGGTTCCTGGTGTTCTGAAAACGATTATCTGCTGAATCAGATTCTGAAAAAGGAATGGGGTTTTAAGGGATTGGTTGTTTCTGACTGGGGAGGAACACATAGCACCATAAAAGGTGCAATGGGCGGACTTGATGTTGAAATGGGCTCGTCAAGGGGTGCTTTCCTTGGACAACCATTACTCGACTCTGTAAAAGCGGGCCTCGTACCAATAGAAGTCATAAATGATAAGGTAAAAAGAATTCTCCGGGTTAGATTTTCAGTCGAACCTGTCAGCGAGTCACAATCTGGAGGGATCGTCTCGACTCCTGAGCATGGGGAAATTGCTTATCAGATAGCTTCGCAATCTATTGTACTATTGAAAAATAAGGATCATCTATTACCTCTCGATCTTAATAAAGTAAGAAAAATGGCAATCATTGGAGACAATGCAACCCATAAACTCGCATCCGGAGGTTTTGGTGCAGGAGTAAAAACCCGATATGAAATCACACCCCTGGAAGGATTAAAAAACAGAATTGGCGACAAAGTATCGATAAAGTTTGCACAAGGGTTTAAACCGTCGTTCAGTCAGAATCGACAGTCGGGAGGCAGAAGAATGCCGAACAATCAGGTTGACTCAACTTTATTGAAAGAAGCCGTAGAACTTGCAAAGAATTCAGATATTGCCATCATATTTGCAGGTACGAACCGGGAATTTGAAACTGAAAGCTCAGATCGCTCTGATCTTAAATTGCCTTACGGACAAGATGCGCTGATAAGCGCAGTAGTAGCAGCAAACCCAAAGACTATTGTCGTTTTGGTTGCGGCTGCTCCTCTTGATTTGAACAATGCCCGGAATTCTTCTTCTGCCATGCTGATGTCCTGGTTTAACGGATCGGAAGGNNGGTGACAATAATGCTGATTATAAAGAAGGATCTCTGGTTGGATATCGCTGGTTTGATACAAAAAAAATAAAACCTCTTTTCTCTTTTGGATATGGTCTTTCTTACACAGAATTCTCTTATAAAAGAATTGGAACAGATAAGCTTAAATATAAAAGCGATGAGAATATTCAAATTTCTGTGGTACTT
>PMNJ01000152.1 GCA_003162595.1 Bacteroidales bacterium
GTCCAGGTAAATTTAGTACTACCTGTCTCCGGATCTACTGAAACAGTTGTAAGAACAGGCGGTTTTGGCGGATCTGTAATGCAATTTTGTGAAAAAGCGCGGCCTGACCAAAAACAGAATATAATAATGATAATATATAGATGCCGGTTTTTCATACAGTGCCGACCGTTATTTCATAAAGGTCATCAATATTGTAATACGTTCTTGCCAGTTCAATTATTTCATCAGGGTCGATTGATTTTATTTTTTCAGCCAACCTGTAATAATAGCTATTGTCAAGACCGAATTCCCATGCTGATCTGAAACTTTCAGCAAGGGCAAATGGTCCGTCGAACATTCTTACCATTTCGCCCGACATATAATTACGAACAACTGCCATCTCTTCTTTATTTACTGCGACATTCTGAAGTAGCTTTATCTCCTTGTAAATCTCATCGATCGCTTTTAGACAGTTTTTCTGTCCGACTTCTGTCGATATCACTTTATAACCGGCAAGATCAAGGGAAGAGAGGGATGAACTTATCCCATAAGTGTATCCTTTTTCTTCACGGATATTTTTCATTAACCGTGAACTAAAATATCCTCCAAGTATAGAATCAAGAACCTTGAGACCCGGATAGTCAGGATGCCGTTTATTGATGGTTGCCGAGCCTATCCTGATCGCATTTTGAACAGTTCCGGATTTATTTATATGGACTTTTTTTAATTTTTCTTCTTTTATAAGATTAACCGACGTTTCCTTAGAATTTTCATTTGAACTGATATTTCCAATATGTGAATTGAGAAGTTCGGCAGTCCTGCCGTGTATTTTTCCCGAAATTATTACTGCCATATTTTTCGGCGTATAATATTTGGTATGGAAATCCGACAGAAGTGAAGGAGTTATATTTTCAAAATCCTGTTCGCGAATCTGATAACCGTACGGGTGATTCTTTCCAAAGAGGGATTCAAAAAACTGATCCATGGCAAGGTTCTGAACTTTTTCCCTGTTTACCAGGTACCAGCTAAGCCGTTTTTTCATTAATGAATTAAGTTCAGTTTCCGGAAAGACAGGACGAAACATAATCTCACGGCTTAATTCAAGGACTTTTTCAATGTGTTTGTTCAGGAAGAAGAGAACAATGCCCGCGCAATCCTTTTCGGAAGTCTGGTTTAAGAAGACGCCATAATAATCGAGCAAACGGTTCAGTTCTTCGGAACTGTAATTCTGAGATCCTTCTGAAAGCATCATGTTGCATGTCGAGGCAAGGAGTGGCATATATTCTTTAACCTGGCCTGCTCTGAAAACGAATTCAATACGCATAATATCTTCTGTACCGGCTTCGATCATAAAGACAGGCGTTGCATTTTTTAACCTGAACGACTTTGCTTCAGGAATAACTACCTTTTCAACCGGATATACCGGTGGTTGTTTTCTTTGCAGTTTATTCATCATTTCTCATGTCGGGTTGAGATGTAATTAATTGTACTGCAATTAGTCGGAATAAAATATTTTTCTAAAGTTTCTATTACCATCCTATGACTGACTCTCCTGTATAAATCAATCTCATTATTTATCAGGCCCGGGTTTCCAAGTAGTTCACAGAACGAAAGATTAGCAGCTTTATTGAGAATACTGGTATTGGAAAAGACTGTTGAAGCTTCAAATTTGTTCTTCACTTTTTCCATTTCGACCTTGATTATTTTTTCTCTCTGCAAATCATTGATTACCTCATTTACAGACTCATCAGCGTATTGAATATCAATACCTTTCATTAATTTGCCCTGTAAGATGATTAGTCCGGGGTCTATATCTGCTGTCAGATAAGCATTTATTTCACTGAACAGTTTCTTCTCCCTGACAAGTTTTGTATACAGTCTGCCTGATTCACCTCCTGCCAGAAGATCTGTAATAAGGTCGAGTGTATAAAAATCTTTGCTATTCCTGGAACAGACATGCCAGACTTTGTACAAAGCTGTTGATGGCACATCTCTTTCAATAGTAAGGGTTCTTGCTTCTGTTTGTTGAGGTTCGACAGGAAGGTTTCTCGATAGGATTACTTTTTTTTCAATAGGACCGAACCATTTCCGGGATAGTTTAAATGCAAGATCATATCCTATATTGCCAGTAAGGGCAAGTATTGCATTATTAGGAGCNNAGCATAATGGGAAAAGAAAAAACGCTTAACCTGTTCAAGATCAATATCCTTAATATGTTCAATATCCATTCCTATTGTTGGCCACCTGTAAGGATGCACTTTATATGCCAAAGGCCGCAGTTTTAATGTAACATCCCCATATGGTTGATTAACATATCGCTGGTTGAATTCCTCAGTGACCACATTTCTTTGAGTGTCAAGATTCTTCTGGGAAAAATCCAGTTGCAACATTCTATCGGATTCCAGCCAAAAACCAGTTTCAATATTTTCTGAGGGAATTGTAAGATAGTAATTGGTGATATCATTACTTGTGAACGCATTATTTTCTCCTCCAACTAGTTGCAGAGGTGTGTCGTAATCAGGAATATTAAGAGAGCCTCCAAACATAAGATGTTCGAAGAGGTGTGCCAATCCGGTCATCTTCTGATCCTCATCCCTCGATCCAACATCGTAAAGTATGTTCATGGCGATTAGGGGAGTAGATTTATCTTCGTGTACCAGAACCCTTAATCCATTTTCAAGTGTAAACTTTTTATAATTTATCATACCTGAATATTAAAGTATTTATAGAGGAGGCAATCTGTAATATTCCATCGCAGATCACTTTAAAATCAATGTTATATGGTTTAAATTACTGATAGTTATATTATATCATTACCCCTGTGTAAACAATTTCCGACAGGATTATCCCTGGTGACAAACTTAATTAAAAAACAGTGAAGGTTTAGTATTGTTTTTATATTTGCATAATTATGTTCAGAAATCAATTCTTCAGAAGAATACTTCATAAAAACCTTTTTGAAATTGATCAGGTTAAATTAGTGTACTTTCTTAGTCTCCTCGTCGGATTATTGAGTGCTCTTGCTGCAGCTTTGCTGAAATACTCAATTCATTACACACATAAAATCCTCACCGAAGGAATTACAACAGAGTCGGGTAGCTATCTGTATCTTGCTTATCCTCTTCTTGGTATGTTACTTACATTTTTGTTCGTAAGGTATATTGTCAGGGATAACATCGGACACGGTATCAGCAGAATACTATATTCCATTTCCAGGAAGAAAAGTCACTTGAAAGGACATAATACATGGACTTCAATAGTTGCCAGCACTCTTACAATTGGTTTTGGTGGTTCTGTTGGAGCAGAAGCTCCTATAGTACTGACAGGATCTTCAATTGGATCTGCTATCGGCAGATTCTTCAAATTAAATTATAAAAATATTACTCTTCTCATAGGTTGTGGTGCAGCCGGAGCTATTTCAGGAATTTTTAAAGCGCCTATTGCCGGTATCGTTTTTACTCTTGAAATACTTATGCTTGATCTTACAATTTCATCCATTGTACCACTACTCATCTCTTCTGTTACAGCTGCAACAGTTGCTTATTTTCTGATGGGTGATAAAGTCCTGTTTAGCTTCAATGTAGTCGGTGCCTTTAATATTTCAAATATTCCATGGTATCTGCTTTTAGGTATTATTTCAGGATTGATTTCTCTTTATTTTTCTAAAATGACGTTGTTTCTGGAAGGAAGCTACAGCAAAATCACAAATTCATATTTAAAACTTATACTCGGCGGTATTGTGCTTGGAGGATTGATTTATCTGTTTCCCCCGTTGTATGGAGAAGGTTATGATAGTATAATGTCGCTTCTTCAGGGAAATCCTGATTTACTTTTTAATAATAGTGTTTTCAGTCAGTTTTCAGACAATTTTTGGGGGATAATTCTGTTTTTATCGGGCCTTGTTTTGCTAAAAGTCGTAGCCAGCAGTTCAACAAACGGGGCAGGAGGAGTAGGAGGTATTTTTGCCCCTACTTTATTCATCGGAGGCATCAATGGATATCTAGTTGCAGGCATTTTAAGAAAAATTACAAGCGTGAACCTGCCGGATAACAGGTTTGTTCTGGTAGGGATGGCGGGTATGATGGCTGGTGTTATGCATGCCCCGCTTACTGCAATATTCCTGATTGCAGAAATTACAGGAGGCTATAATCTGCTTATTCCATTAATAATCACTTCAACAGCAGCATATATTACCACCAGAAGTTTTGAAAAACATTCAATTTATCATGTTCAACTGGCAGAAAGCGGAGATCTTATTACTCATGATAAAGATAAAGCGGTACTAACTCTGATGAACTGGAAAAAGGAAATCGAAACCGATTTGCTAAAGGTAAAGCCAACAGATACTCTTGGTGAATTAGTGAAAATAATTGCCCGGTCTAAAAGGAATCTTTTTCCTGTTGTTGATGAATACAATATTCTTGAAGGCGTAGTATCTCTCGATGATGTCAGAGAGATTATGTTTCAGCAGGAATTGTATGATACTACATTTGTGAGAGACCTGATGACAATTCCTTTATCATATATTGATAAAAAGGAGAATATTGAAACAGTAATGGATACTTTTAGAAAAACAGGTGCCTGGAACCTTCCTGTTCTCGATAATGGATACTATGTTGGATTTATCTCCAAATCGAGGATTTATGCAACATACCGCGAATTACTTGTTGAATTTTCAGAAGAATAAATGTTTAAAAATTTTGTATTATGCAAAGAGATAATTTGATTTTTGACCTTATTGAAAAGGAACGTCAGCGGCAGATTAACGGAATTGAGCTGATTGCCTCAGAAAACTTTGTCAGTCCGCAAGTGCTTGAAGCAATGGGATCGGTGATGACGAATAAGTATGCAGAAGGGTATCCGGGACACCGTTATTATGGTGGTTGCGAAATCGTTGATCAGACAGAGCTAATAGCTATCGACAGGTTAAAAAAACTTTTTAATGCTGAATATGCCAATGTTCAGCCTCATTCAGGTGCCCAGGCTAATATGGCTGTGTTTATGACAGTACTTAAGCCAGGCGATACTTTTTTGGGATTGAATCTTGCTCATGGCGGACATCTGTCACATGGATCTCCTGTCAATTCATCAGGTCTTTTTTACAGGCCGGTTGCCTACAGCGTCAGAGAGGATGACGGGTTAGTCGATTATGATATGATGGAAAAGATCGCCCTGAAAGAAAAGCCAAAGATGATAATCGGTGGGGCATCGGCTTATTCACGTGAATGGGATTACGAAAGAATGAGAAAAATTGCCGATATGATCGGCGCTATTTTAATGATTGATATGGCACATCCGGCTGGATTGATAGCGGCCGGGCTTCTGAAGAATCCGCTGAAATATGCGCATATTGTAACCTCAACAACACATAAAACTCTCCGGGGACCAAGAGGAGGAATTATCCTGATGGGTAAGGACTTTGTTAATCCATGGGGGATAACTGCGCCAAAGGGTGAAGTAAAAATGATGTCTGCCTTATTGAACTCAGCTGTTTTTCCCGGAACTCAGGGTGGACCTCTCGAACATATAATTGCATCAAAAGCTGTCTCTTTTGGTGAAGCTCTTATGCCTGAATTCAATGAATACCAGGCAAGGGTTAAAAAAAATGCTGTTGTGATGGCAAGAGCATTTATGGATAAAGGTTATAAAGTCGTCTCTGATGGCACTGACAATCATCTGATGTTAATTGACCTAAGGACCAGATTTCCGGAAATATCAGGTAAAAAAGTTGAAAATACACTCGTGCTTTCCCATATTACAGTTAACAAAAACATGGTACCCTTTGATACCCGTTCTCCGTTCCTGACCTCAGGTCTGAGAGTCGGTACTCCTGCAGTAACTACACGGGGCCTTAATGAGGAACACATGGGGATAATTGTTGACCTGATTGATGAAGTTATATCGAACATTGAAAATGAAGTTGTTATCCAAAGGGTAGGAGAGAAGGTTATTAAAATGATGAAATCATTTCCTCTCTTTTCAATGTGATAATAACTAAAAAGAACTGATTTATTAAAACCTGACTCATGTAGATTTTTATTTTAACTTTGTACAAATCCATTTTCAACTTCTCATCAATGAGTGACAAGAAACTTATTTTTATTGTAGACGATGATCCTTTTATTAACATGTTGGTTGTTAAACGATTTACTTCTGATGGTTACCGTCTTGAAGCCTACTTGTATGGTGAAGATTGTCTCAATGCACTAAATAAAAACCCCGATTTGATAATACTTGATTACTATTTTGTCAATAATGACCATAAAGTAATGAATGGAATGGAAGTTTTCGATAAGATTAAAGAGCTAAAACCTGATATTCCTGTAATAATGTTATCAGGTCAGGAAAAAGGAGAAATTGTTCTTGAACTTGCCAGGAAAGGTATTGATGATTATATTATTAAAGACAATAATCTCATTGATAATCTTAATGTTGCAATTGAAGAGCTATTCGCGAGAGAACATTCATAATATGCAGCTTAATAACCAATACTGTAACTGGCAGATAATCGTAGTTATATAATCCTATTTTAGAATAAAATTATATGTGATTGTACCTTTCTGGATTACTGGTGCATCCTGCTTGACTTCGAACCGGGCTCCAAGAGCGGCTTCTTTTGCAACCTTAAGTAAGTATTCATCGAGTGTAGTTGAGCCTTTTGTTCCCGGAGTTGCCTGGACTACCTTTCCCGACCTGTCGACGCTTACCTCAACTACAACTCTTCCTTCTCCCTGATAATCATATTTGGGAGGAGGTAGCGCCTGAAAACCGCGCCCCTGAAGATTATACGAAATGCCTTTATCACCGGTTCCGGAACCTTTGTCTCCAAGACCGCTGCCAATACCCCTGACCTTTGAATTTATCGACCCGTTAGGGTCTCCCTGGTTACCTGGTCCTCCGGCTATACCTTCTCCTGTAGAACTGGTTCCTCTGTTCTGCGAATTAGCCAGAGCATTTTTTGTCCGGTTCATGATATCTGATTCACGCTGTTGTTCAGCTACGATTCTCTTTTTCTCAGCTTCCTCCTGCCTTATTCTGACTCTTTCGGCATCCCTCTCTTCTTTAATCTTTTTGTCAGCTTCAATTTTTTCAAGTTTTTTCCTTGCGGCTTCAGGATCTGCTATCTTCACTGCAGGTGCTTCTTCGGTATTTTGTGTCAGAAGTGGTTCTTCTTTAGTTTTTACAGCGGCTTTGGAAGACGAAGGTGGCGGAGATGTCACTTCCTTGACTGGGGGAGCTGAGCTCTCTTGTTTGAGTGAAGGTGGTGAAGGTTCAATCTCACCTATTCCGGTCTCGCCTGTTCCAAAGTTAACAAGAATACCCTCTCCGGTATCGGGAGGCGGCTGGGGAGTTGAAAATCCTGCCAGGATGAGGAAACCCAATAACAACAAGTGTATTAATGCGGTACCTAGTATCCCCTTCCTCCTTCCGGATGCAGAAGCCTGCAGATCTCTATGTAATTT
>PMNJ01000213.1 GCA_003162595.1 Bacteroidales bacterium
GTTGTTTATAAAGAAATAAAACTAGAATGTGGTTACAGGATTGATATACTAGTGGAAAATTCAGTAGTTGTTGAATTGAAAGTCGTGGATGAATTTAATCCGGTTCATGAAGCTCAGATCCTTACTTATATGAAGTTTTCAAACAAATCTCTTGGCTTATTGATAAACTTCAATGTTACAATTCTGAGAAATGGGATCAGAAGATACAAAATGTGACCTCTGTGGCTCTCTGTGTTTCCTCTGTGTAACTCTGTGTAACAATAAGAATTGTTCTTGTTTTTTATTAAATAATATCAATTTGTGACAAAATATTTGACAATACTTTTTCTGGTTCTATTCCCTGCAATATGTTTTAGTCAGGAAACAAATCTTTCTGATATAATAATTAGTATTGCTGAAGAACTTGCATCAGACGACTCCGATCCTGAAGCAGTCTCAGTTTTTATTGACAAGCTTCACGAACTTGCAGAGAATCCTGTTAAGATCAATTCTTCTAATGAAAATGAAATTTCAAGATTATTTTTTCTCTCGGATTTCCAGGTAAAAGCATTAGCAGAATATGTTCATTCTACCGGACAATTAGTATCTGTTTATGAGCTGGCAGCCATCCCCGGATTTGATAAAGAAACTGCTGAAATGATAATCCCGTTCATCACTCTTGAAAATAAATTAGTAAGTAATTCAGATTCTGTCCGATGGAGAAACTCAATGATATCAAATTTCTCACTTAAATCAGGGAATAACGATACTTCATTTCTGGGGTCAGCATGGAAAATTCTGACAAAATACAAATTTACTTGCGGTGACTTTTCCGGAGGAATTACGATGGAGAAAGATCCCGGGGAGAAACTATTCAGTGGCAATCCTCCTCTTCCCGATTTTCTATCGGCCAATATTACTTTTACTGGAAATGGTTTGATAAAAAAAATTATTGTTGGCGATTATTCTGCCCGGTTTGGTCAGGGTACAAATATTAATACCGACCTCAGAACCGGCATTTCACTCACTGCTCCTGGTTACATGTCTGCAAATGATGAGATTAAGCCATACACCTCGACAGAAGAGAACAGGTTTTTCAGAGGCGTTGCAGGTGAGTTTTCCATTAAAAATCTTGGATTGACAATGTTTTTTTCAAAAAACTGTTCAGACGCCACCATTGCATCATCATCAGGCTCTGAGAATGACTATATCGAAAATTTCTATCTGGCAGGAGTGCATAATACTTCTTCCCTTCTGAAAAAAAAAGATGCTGTTTCCGAGTCGGCATACGGAATATCATTATCGTACAACATTAATAACCTTAGAGCTGGTCTTGTCTGGTCAGAAACCAGGCTTTCCCTTCCCGTTAAACTGACTGGTAATAATCCTGAGAAGATCCTTGATTTTACAGGTGACAGAAATAATATCTATTCTATTTATTACAACTACCTCATTAAAAAAATTCTGCTCTACGGAGAGTTGTCGGCAGATGAAAATAAAAAGTTTGCAGTGGTGCAGGGAATGTCATTCAGGCCATCTGACAGGTTAACTATTGGTATTCTATTCAGAAACTATTATTCAGGTTATACAACTTTCTACGGGCAAGGACCCGGTACCAGTTCAAAAACAACCAATGAAAACGGGGTTCTGGAAAATTTCACATTCGAAGCGGCCAGGCATCTCTTCATAAGCGGAGGATGTGATCTTCAGCATTTCCCCTGGCTAAAGTACCGTTGCAGTGCTCCTTCATGGGCGATGAAACAGGAGATTAAGGTCAGATTTATGCCTTCAGAAAAACTTACTGTTGACGCATCTTATAATTACCGGCTAACAATGGCAGATAATGCTGAAACAGGAGGTATCCCAGATCAGGAGAAGCTGATTACAAGAAGTTTCAAAGTGTCATCGCGTTATTCTCTTCATAATAATCTGACGTTAGAGACCCAGATCGATTATAAAATTGCAAATCCGTCCGGAAGCAGGGGAATGATATTGTTTCAGGAGATAAGTTATAATTTCAGAAAAGTGCCGGTCACAATATGGGCCAGATATTGCCTTTTTTATACTGATGACTGGGATTCCAGAATTTACACCTATGAAAATGATCTTCTTTACAGTTTCAGTATACCTGCTTTATACGGAAAAGGGAGCAGGAGCTATATTATGGCAAAATGGAAGATCAGGGATTTTGCAGAGTTAAGAATCAAGTATGGGATAACTTCATCAGTTACAACCGGAAGGTCTTTGGAGAATGCAGAAGAAATTAAAATGCAGTTCAGGATTTGGTTCTGACTATGTCTTACAGTCTTGCACGTCTCTTGTCTTTTGTCCTTTGTCCTTTATCCTTTTTCTCCCTTTCTCCTCTTCACCCATTCACCTCTTCATAATCTACTTACTATCCGGTGTTTTAATATCCCTTACATTCAGCTGCAGATTTCTGTTCCCCCTGAACTCATTCATCTCCAATGAATAACAGATATTAAATGGATTCCCTCCTTTAATATACTCAAAATGGTTAGCCTGGCTGAAAGCTATGGCAGAGAAGCTTTTCTGACCCGTTGATTCCTGACAAAGATCCAGCTTAAGATGTTCACCGCTCGATCCAACCATTCGACCTGATCCGGTATCAAATACATTCCGTGAAACGAATACAGGTGACATGTTTTCAGGTCCAAAAGGCTGAAACTGGCTCATGGTTTTAAAGAATTCTTCATTTATTTCAGAAAATGAGAGTTCCGTATCAATAAAAATGCGTGGAACGAGTTGCTCCTCAGTGATCGTGCTATTCACATACTGTTCAAACCTATCCATAAATGGCCGGATATTTTCTTTTTTCAAAGTCAGACCTGCAGCATACATATGTCCTCCAAAACTCTCAAGCAGATCGCTGCATGCTTCAATTGCCTGGTATAGATCATAACCCTGAACTGATCTGGCGGAACCAGTTGCAAAACCATTTGATTCAGTAAGAATAACTGTTGGACGGTAATATGTCTCAATTAATCTTGAAGCAACTATTCCGATTACGCCTTTCTTCCATTTTGGGTTATAAAGCACGGTTGTTCTCGAATTTACAGTTCTCTGATCTTCGGCAATCATTCGCATTGCCTCTGTGGTAATTATACGATCAACACTCCGTCGTTCCAAATTGAAATTATTGATCTCCTTACTTATTCCTATAGCGAGCTTCGTATCACTTGAAACAAGAAGGTCAACAGCCTTACTTCCAGTCTCCATTCTTCCGGCTGCATTTATTCTGGGACCAATTTTAAAAACCACGTCCTCAATAGTCAGCGCTTTTGTTACTTCCGATTCGCGGATTATTTCTTTCAGACCGGTACGGGGCGATTCATTCAATCTTTTAAGGCCAAAATATGCCATTACCCTGTTTTCTCCTGTAAGTGGGACGATGTCCGATGCTATGCTGACAGCAACAAGGTCGAGATAGTGGGATATTTTACTAAATGGAATACCATGTACCCTTGAATAAGCTTGTATCAATTTGAATCCTACTCCACATCCCGATAACTCTTTATAGGGGTAGCTGCATGATGGCTGCTTAGGATCAAGTACTGCCAATGCTTTAGGTATCTCATCTCCCGGGTAATGATGATCGCAGATAATAACATCGAGTCCCTTAGTTCGGGCATATTTTACTTTTTCTACAGCTTTGATACCGCAATCGAGTGTGATAACCACCTTACAGTTATTCTGATAAGCAAAATCAAGTCCCTGGAATGATACACCATAGCCCTCTTTGTATCTGTCAGGTATATAATATTCTACATTTGAATACTGATCTTTAAGAAATGAATACATTAAGGCAACCGCAGTGGTTCCATCTACATCATAATCGCCGTACACAAGTATCCTTTCGTTCTTTTTTACGGCAGTGGAGATCCTGTCAACAGCGATATTCATGTCTTTCATAAGAAAAGGATCGTGAAGATAATCGAGACTTGGGTTAAAAAAAGCAGTTGCTTCATCAGCAGAGGAAATATTACGCTGAGCCATCAGATTAGCCAGAGATTCCGATACCCCCAGAGCCGTAGCAAGATGTTTTACAACTGCAGTATCTCCTTTTTCTTTCACAACCCATCTTTTTTCCATCTTTTTACTCCTTAATCCAGTTTAAATCAAAAACCCCCTGCAGATTCTTTTTCACTTTTCTTTTTACTGATTCGAAATCCTGGCTGACTCCCAGCTCTTTTTGAAGTGAAGTAACTCCCTTATCAGTAAAGCCGCAAGGGTTTATATTATTAAAGTAAGTCAGGTCGGTATTAACATTGAAAGCAAAACCATGCATAGTTATATACCTGCTTGCCTTGACTCCGATTGCACAGATTTTTCTGGCTTTCCCGGGGACTTCCGGATCAAGCCACACACCTGTTCCTCCCTCTAGTCGTGAGGCAGTTAAACCAAATTCATCCACAGTTCTTATGATCGCTTCTTCGAGCCTGTAAATATACTCTTTCAGACCAATCTTAAGTAATTCAAGATCAAAAATCGGATAGCCTACAATCTGACCAGGACCATGATAAGTTATATCACCCCCACGGTCAATTCTGTAGAATGAAGCATCCTTTGCCTTTAGTTGAATTAAGTCGAGCAGAAGATTTTTTTCCGAACCATTTTTCCCAAGTGTATAAACATGTGGGTGCTCTACAAAAATAAGTGTCCCCGGCAGAATGTTTTGGACTGATTCACCAACCCCGGTTAAAGGTTTTTTGTTTTCGACAAGTCTGTTAAAGATATCGGCCTGATAATCCCAGGTCTCTTTATAATCTTTTTGCCCAATATCCTCGTATATAACGCTATATCTCAACTTTTAACTTTCTCAATAATTGATGCTAATATAATCATTTTTATTGAGCCTTTATATGATCTTCTGCATGAAAAGATGACCGTACAAGGGGACTGCTCTCTACAAAAGAAAATCCAAGTCCGAGTGCCATTATTCTGTATTCTTCAAATTTTTCCGGGCGGATATATTCTGCCACTTCCATATATCCTTTCCCGGGCTGAAGATATTGTCCTATGGTCAGAATTTTGCATCCTGATGCATACAAATCACTGATTGTCTGTTTGATTTCATCTTCACTTTCTCCGAGGCCTAACATGAATCCGGATTTCGTAGTTTGCCCTTTCCCTGAAACATATCTTATAACATCAAGGCTCCTTTCATATTTTGCTTTTGTACGGATAACCGGAGTAAGACGTTTTATGGTCTCGACGTTATGAGATATCACATTAGGTACTGCATCAATTATCATTTGAAGAAATTCAGGATTAGCATCAAAATCAGGAATTAACGTTTCCATAGTAATCTCTGGATTCACCTCTTTAACCCGTCTTATTGTGTCTGCCCAGATAGATGCTCCACCGTCAGGCAGATCATCACGGTCGACAGAGGTAATAACACAATGTTTAAGCCTCATTGTTTTAATCGATTCAGCCAGTCTGGCAGGTTCAAGCGGGTCAGGAGGAAGCGGCTTCCCGGTTTTTGTCGCACAGAATTTACATGCTCTTGTACAGATATCTCCAAGTATCATAAAAGTAGCAGTACCTCTGTTCCAGCATTCACCGATATTCGGACAGTTACCGCTGGTGCAGATCGTATGAAGATGATTCTCAATAACAATATGCTTAACCATTGAATAGGTCTCACCGCTGGCTCTCTGCATCTTTAGCCAGCCGGGTAATCGCCTTCTCTCCTGCATTTTAATTTTTATGATTTTGACCGAACAAAGATATAAAAAAGGTATCAAATGCTGCGGTTGTTTAAAAAGTTGAAATCCATTAACCACTAAGGTCACAAAGGCATTACACAAAGGTCACTAAGAGATTCTGAATCAAATTATCTTTGTGTTCTTTGTGGTTAAAAAAAAACTATATTTGTTAATCTTCAATTTGAATTTACAATTTATAAAATATTGTATCAAATGGCTACAAGTGAGCTTAAAGTAAACCACAACTCTCAGACAGTTATAGGCGAATTCCCAAAAGTCGGAATCCGGCCTGTGATAGACGGCAGGATGCGTGGGGTCAGAGAATCTCTTGAAGATCAGACAATAAATATGGCAAAAAATGCCGCAAAACTTATCTCATCAAATCTGAAATATCCGAATGGCAAACCGGTCGAGACAGTGATTGCAGATACCTGCATCGGCGGAGTCGCTGAAGCGGCAATGTGCGCCGAAAAATTCAGCAAGAACGGCATAGGTGTCAGCTTAACTGTTACTCCATGCTGGTGTTATGGTAGCGAAACAATTGACATGAATAGTGAAATTCCAAAAGCTATCTGGGGATTTAACGGTACAGAGAGACCGGGTGCGGTATATCTTGCTGCAGCTCTGGCTGGCCATACTATGAAGGGATTACCTGCTTTCGGGATATACGGGCATGATGTGCAGGATGCAGGTGATCAGTCAGTACCTGAAGATGTAAGTGAAAAAATTCTGCGGTTTGTAAAGGCAGGACTGGCCGTATCATTAATGAAAGGTAAATCATATCTTTCTATGGGATCAGTTTCGATGGGGATAGCCGGATCAATTGTACGTGAAGATTTTTTCCAGGAGTACCTTGGAATGCGAAATGAGTATGTTGATATGAGTGAATTCAACCGGCGGTTGAATGAGGAGATTTTTGACAAAGAAGAATTTGTAAAAGCTCTTGAGTGGACAAAGAAAAACTGCAAGGAGGGTAAAGACCTTAATAAATCTCCCAAGCCTAGAAAACAAAAGGATAACGAATGGGAAACGGTTGTTAAAATGGCACTCGTTGCCCGTGACCTGATGGTAGGTAATCCTAAGCTAAAAAAACTGGGGTTTGGCGAAGAGGCGCTTGGACATAATGCAATACTTTCTGGTTTCCAGGGACAACGGCAATGGACTGATCATATGCCAAATGGCGACTTTCTTGAAGCCATACTCTGCTCATCTTTTGACTGGAACGGTATAAGACCTCCATATCTGGTTGCTACAGAGAATGATGCAATGAATGGAGTTCCAATGCTGTTTGGATATCTTCTCACAAATACTGCACAGATGTTTTCAGATATCCGAACCTACTGGAGCCCCGAAGCAATTAAAAGAGTTACAAAGATAAAACCCGTGGGTCTGGCATCGAACGGAGTTATTCACCTTATAAACTCAGGAGCTTCTGCACTTGATTTTTCAGGCAGGCAGACAAAAAAAGGTGAGTCATGTATAAAACCATTCTGGGATATAACCGGAAAGGATGCTGCAGCTTGTCTTGAAGCAACACAATGGCCTCCTGCAAATACAGGATATTTCAGAGGTGGAGGCTTTTCGTCACAGTTTGAAACATTAGGTGTTATGCCACTGACAATATCAAGAGTTAACCTGGTCAAAGGTCTTGGTCCGGTTCTACAGCTGGCTGAGGGCTGGACGGTTGAACTTCCGGAAAAGATGAATAAGATCCTTACTGACAGGACAGATCCTACATGGCCTACAACATGGTTTACTCCAAGGCTTACAGGTAAGGGACCATTCTCGGATGTCTACTCCGTTATGTCAAACTGGGGCGCTAACCATAGCGCATCGAGCTATGGCCATATCGGCGCTGATCTGATCACACTTGCTTCAATACTGAGAATACCCGTTTGTATGCATAATGTGGAAAAGGATAAGATATTCCGGCCAAGCTCCTGGAATGCTTTCGGAATGGATAAGGAAGGATCGGATTACAGGGCATGTCAGAATTATGGAGCGCTTTATAAATAGAAAGGGAAATTGGGAGAAAGGGAGGCGTGGTAAAAAAATCGCACGGATAAACGCGAAACGCGAAACAAGAAAAACAATTTAATATATGGAAACACCTCTTGAAAACAGAAAAATAGAAATAGAACAGGAAACCCTTAAACATCTGAATACCACAAGAAAATGGGCTATGTTCCTTGCAATTATAGGTTTTATCATCCTGGGCCTGATTGTTATAATCGGCCTTATCGCGGGAACTTTTCTTACAGCTTTTAATTCCGGGGGAAAAGACCTGGGAATTCCTGAATCACTTATGTTTGTGCCTATTCTGCTCCTGGCAGTAATTTATTTTTTCCCGGTACTATTCCTGTTCCGTTTTTCAAAGCACACTTCACATGCAGTACAAACGCTGGATAAACTGGAATTTCATAAAGCAATAAAGAATCTAAAATCATGTTTTGTCTATATCGGGGTCCTGATAATAATTATTCTTTCACTTTATATAGTCGTACTGATTGTTGCAGGATCTTCAATGGCTTTTTTAAAAGGACTCTGATAATCAGATAGCTACTTAAGCAGTGATTCCTGTTTTAATGGATAAATATAGACAGGATATCTTTAATTCAATCTAGATTAACTCTTTGCAAATGCCAAAAGGTGATACTGTAATTGTTTTCGACTGTGGTGCAACAAACATAAGAGTTATAGCTATCAACAGTAAAGGTGAGATTCTGGCCTCAGAATCACTTCCTAACAACACACAGCCAGATCCGGGTTATCCTCAGTACAGGATTTGGGATATAAAAGAGATCTGGGATAAAATGTGCATGGCATCACATAAAGTTGTCAGTCAGATTGATGTTAACCATATTGCCGGCATTACCGTAACTACATTCGGTGTTGACGGAACTCTCTTTGATAAATCAGGAAAAATGCTCTACCCGGTAATATCATGGCAGTGTGAACGGACGAATCCAATAATGAGCAATATAGATAAATACTTACCTCTTAATGATTTATATTACGAAAGCGGCATTCTCCCTTTCTCATTCAATACTATAAATAAACTCATATGGCTTGTCGAACAAAAGCCTGAAATAGTTGAAAAGAGCTCCTCTTTTCTCTTTATGCCGTCAATATTCATATTCCTACTGACAGGAGAAATGGTTAACGATACAACCATGGCCAGTACCTCAATGTTGACCAATCTCAGGACAAGAGGTTTCTCCGAAAATATCATAGGTAAAATCAAATTCCCTTTTGAAAAAATTGTGTCTCCCGTTGAAGCTGGCACAGTTATCGGAAAGATAAATACTAAAGCTTCAGCAGAGACAGCTCTTCCGACAGGAACTCCGGTAGTGGCAACAGGCCATGACACTCAATTTGCAATTTTCGGATCGGGCGCTGAAATAAACCAACCTGTTCTCAGCTCAGGTACCTGGGAAATCCTGATGGTGCGATCAGAAGAATTCATGTCAGGTAAAGAGCAGCTCGATCAGGGAATAACAACTGAACTTGATTCCAGGCCTGGTTTGTATAATATAGGTAACCAATGGATTGCATCAGGAATTCTTGAGTGGGCCAGACGAAATTTGTACAATGAAATTAAGAATAATGTATATGACGTTATGATATCTGCAGCTGAACGGATACCATCAGGTTGTAATGGGGTAAAAGTAATTCCAGATTTTTACAATGAGATGAAGGGTAAACCCGGGGGACAGATCCTCGGCCTTACTATGGCATCAACCCGTGACGAAATATTCCGTGCAATACTTGAGGCACTATCTGCCAGACTCGCCGATGCAAAGAGAGCTCTTGAAAATGCAGGAGGATTTAAAACAGAAAGTATCCTTTGTGTTGGCGGTGGATCAAAAAACAGGCTCTGGAACCAGTTAAGAGCTGACTACTCAGGTGTTCCGCTTAAAACTATCGGTCAGAAAGAGACAACAGTACTTGGAGCATCATTGTTCGTCCAGGCAGCATGCGGTAATGCGGCATCTCCGGAAGAGGCAAGAGAAGCTATTAATTACAAAACAGAGATAATTGAACCAGCATAATAATTAAGATATGGAAACAGCCTACTTCAATGGAAAATTTATCCCAAAAGAGGAAATTAGGATCAGTCCTGATGACAGAGGATTTCTCTTTGCCGATGGCATTTATGAAGTGATAAGATGGTATGAAGGATTTTTTTATGACATGAGCAGTCATGTGACAAGGCTTAAAAGAAGTCTCAGAGAGCTGAGAATTAACTGGCCTGATGCAGATTTATTCCCATCCTTTGCCTTTGATCTTATAAAGCTTAATAATCTCGAAAACCAACCGGCAATGGTATATCTCCAGGTAACAAGAGGCGCCGCCAGGCGCACGCATTCTTTCCCATCACCTGAAGTTCCTCCTACAGCCTATGCCTATGCCTGGGGGTTTATACCCGACAGTAAATCAAATGAAACCGGCATCAAAGTCATGTTAAAAGACGATATAAGGTGGGGCAGATGCGATATTAAGTCCGTGGCACTTCTTCCAAATACCATAAGCTTTCAGGAAGCCCGTGAAAATGGATTAAAAGAATGCATCTTTGTTCGTAACGGACTCATTACAGAAGGAACTCATTCAAATATTTTTTTCGTGATTAACGGTACACTTTTTACACATCCGGAATCGAATTATATTCTTTCCGGAATAACACGAAAAAATATTTTAAGGATTGCACAGGAGGCCGGAATTGCAATCAGGGAGGAAGCTGTACAGGAAAACAGGATCAGGTTTATCCAGGAGGCCTTTATATGTAATACTTCAGCTGAAGTTACCCCTGTAACTGAACTTGGAGGAAACACTCTAGGTGAAGGTATTCCGGGACCGGTGACCAAAATTATAAGCGCGAAATTCAATAATGAGATAAAAGCATTAAAAGGCTGAATATCTATCTGTAACAAATGCATGATTTTTTTATCTTTGCACAAATTTCCAAATCAGAATGAGCAATATGAATTTAAGCGAACAGGAGCAGATACGCAGGACATCTGTTGATGAACTCAGAAAACTTGGCATAGATCCCTACCCTGCTGCTGAATACAAAACAAACGTTTTTGCACAGGATATTCAGGATAATTACAGCCCGGAAAAAAACAATTTTCAGGAGGTTTGTCTTGCGGGACGAATGATGGGGCGAAGGATAATGGGCAATGCTTCATTTGCAGAGCTGATGGACTCTTCAGGTAGGGTACAGATATATTTCCGTCGTGATGATATTTGTCCTGGCGATGATAAAACTATGTATAATACTGTATTCAAACGTCTTCTTGATATCGGTGATATTATCGGAGTGAAAGGTCATGTATTTAAAACCCAGATGGGAGAAACAACTGTTCATGTCGATGAATTTACGGTTCTAAGCAAATCGATCCGGCCTCTTCCGATAGTAAAGGAGAAAGATGGAGTTTTATTTGATGCAGTTACTGACCCGGAAATGCGCTATCGTCAGCGTTATGTGGACCTTATTGTTAATCCTCAGGTACGCGATGTGTTCAGAAAAAGGACCCAGATCATTCATTCAATGCGCGAACTGTTTGACTCAAAGGGTTATCTTGAAGTGGAAACTCCAATTCTTCAACCTATTCCGGGAGGTGCAGCAGCCAGACCTTTTATTACTCATCATAATACTCTCGACATGCCTCTCTATCTGAGGATTGCAAATGAGCTTTACCTTAAGCGTCTGATTGTAGGCGGTTTCGAAGGAGTATATGAGTTCGCCAAGGATTTCCGTAACGAAGGGATGGACCGTACTCATAATCCTGAGTTCACTGTAATGGAGATCTATGTTGCCTATAAAGATTATAACTGGATGATGACATTCACTGAAGAGATAGTAAAAAAAGCTGCTCTTGATCTCCATGGTAAAACTGAAATTTTGTTTGGAGATAAACTCATTAATCTTAATCCCCCGTTTAAAAGGATCAGCATGACTGACGCTATAAAGGAAAATACAGGGATTGATATATCGGCGCTGGATGAAGCCGCACTAAGGGAAGTCTGTAATAAACTTGATGTTCCAATTACAGAATCTATGGGAAAAGGGAAACTTATAGACGAGTTGTTCGGAGCCAAATGTGAACATAATTATATACAGCCCACCTTTATAATCGACTATCCGACCGAAACATCGCCGCTTACAAAGATGCATCGTAGCAAACCAGGGGTTACAGAACGGTTTGAACTNNTTTGAACTTATGATTAATGGGAAAGAGATTGCTAATGCCTATTCCGAATTAAATGATCCGATCGATCAGATGGAAAGGTTCCAGGACCAGCTCAGGTTATCCGAAAAGGGAGATGATGAAGCAATGTTCATCGATCTTGATTTTATAAGAGCTCTTGAATATGGAATGCCTCCTACTTCAGGTATGGGGATGGGAATTGACAGGCTGACAATGCTTCTTACTAATCAACCATCGATTCAGGATGTTTTGCTTTTTCCTCAGATGAAGCCGGAAAAGAAATCGACTTCCGATCCAGAAGAAAAATATACTGAAAAAGGAATACCTGCAGAATGGGTAGAACCTCTGAAAAAACTCGGATTTACAACTTTGGCCAAGCTTAAGGAGGTAGAAAAAGCCGGGAAACTTGCAAATGATCTGAATGGGTATAATAAAAAGAACAAGTTGGGTTTGTCAGGGTTGAGTCCTGAAGCCGTTGAAAACTGGTTAAAATAAAATATAATGTTAAATCTGCTGAAGCATCCTCTGCTTACACATAAGCTTGCTCTTTTACGGCGTAAGGAAACCGATACTAAAGATTTCCGCGAAACACTCGAAGAGATTGCTGGACTTATGGCATATGAGATAACTCGCGATCTCCCTGTCAGAGACATTACAATTGAAACCCCGATTGGAAAATGTAACACACAGGAACTGGCAATAGATGTTGTTCTTGTACCAATTTTAAGGGCAGGTTTAGGAATGGTTGACGGAATATCTAACCTTATCCCAACAGCAAGAATAGGCCACATTGGCATGTACCGTGATCATGTTACTCTTAAACCAATGACTTACTATTCCAAATTCCCCGATAACCTTCCGGAAGCTGTGGTAATGGTTCTCGATCCTATGCTTGCCACAGGAGGAAGTTCAACCGATGCAATACAGGTACTGAAAGACCATGGGGCAAAAACCATAAAACTTGTTTGCGTCGTGGGAGCACCACAGGGAGTTGAACGGATTATGAAAGATCATCCTGACGTTCAGATATATCTTGCGGGGCTTGATGAGAAGCTCAATGAAAACGGATACATTGTCCCGGGTCTTGGAGATGCAGGTGACAGGCTTTTCGGAACAAAGTAGAACTATTTCAGGTTATCAAGTGCATTTTTAATATAAACATCATTTAATTCACAGTAGCCTGAACTTGCGACGGCAACCTGCCCGGTTGTGAGAATATAATTCAGAAACTCTAAAACAGCAGGATCAGTAGGTTTACCAATTGAACCGAGAGTAAGTTCCCGTGTAAGATTCTTTGGATAATAGCCGAGCCATAAACCGCGGTGAGCTTTCTTAATATTGCTGAAAGGCACCTCTTTTCTGTCGATGGTTTTATTAAAATCAAGGTCAATAGGCATTACCTGAATATCTTTTATTCTGTCTCCTGTTATTGAATCAAATGCATAAGAGAAGTTGCAGTAACCAATAGCCAGCTGATTACCCTGTATTCTCTTTATCATTTCATCATCACCAACAACCTTTATTCCTCTCAGGTCTGTACTCTCCTTCCATAAAAAATTTGCCCATACTACAGCAGCTCCGGATTCATCGGCTCTGGTAAAGACAATGGCTTTTTCTTTTGAGGTTGTATCGAGAAGTTCACCCCATGTCATAGATTCGTTTCCTGTAAACAGTTTTATCAGTTTTTGGGGATTAATACCGTGTTCAAGTATCCTTTTGATATATGGATTCCTTTGATTAACAATAGGTGCCACACCTTCCTTAGCTACAGGTATAACCCATATTCCTTCTGTCTGTTCTTCATCAGTCAGAGGTCTGGATATCATTGCCAACTGGTTCTTTTTAGCCTGCAGATCTTCAATTCCCTGCCCGGTTCCACCCTTTGTAACAACAATTTTAAGTGAAGGATGTATCTTCATAAAGTCATCACTCCATTTCCTTACCAATGGATAAAGAGCATAAGCCCCGGTTATAGAAATACTTCCCGATATTTCACTTTTTGATTCTGAAGGCAATTTAATTTGGTTTTGTTCTGATTTCCCTGGTTTGCAACCAAATAACGTTACCAAACACAAAGGCAATATTATTGTTTTATCAAAGCTCATTTTTTTTTAAAGTTACATAAAATACGAACATTGAGTAATACAAAATTGTTAGGAATTATATGCTATTCAACAAATCCTATCTAAAAAAAATTTAAATTTCGACAGATATTTTTAAATGCATACTGATCCTGTTATAGAGGTAAAAAATGTCTGGAAATCCTTCAAAACTGTCCAGGCAGTAAAAGGCATTGATCTTTATATACCTAAAGGTCAATTTGTTGCGCTTCTAGGCCCAAATGGAGCCGGGAAAACAACTCTTGTCGAGATGATTGAAGGGATTCAAAAACCTGACAAAGGTGAAATTACCATAATGGGGAAAAAATGGAAGGGAAACGAAGATGAGCTTCACAGGATCATAGGGCTCTCCCTCCAGGAAACCAGGTTTATTGATAAACTCCGGGTTTCTGAAACATTACTGCTTTTTGCCGGATTTTTTAACCTTGGGAAAGAACGTGTTAATGAAATTATTGACATTGTCGGACTTGACGATAAGAGAAAATCTTATGTGGTTAATCTTTCAGGCGGACAAAGACAGAGGCTGGCAATTGGAATTGCTCTGATAAACAAACCTGCAATTCTTCTTCTGGATGAGCCAACAACAGGACTGGATCCGAATGCCAGAAGAGAAATATGGGAAATACTGCGAAGTCTAAAGGAGAAATCTGAAACATCAATGATTCTCACTACGCATTACATGGAGGAGGCAGAAAACCTTTGCGACTATATAGTTATAATGGATAACGGAGTTATCCTGAAGGAAGGGACATTGCATCAATTGCTTGAAGATGAAACAAATGAAAAAGTACTTGAATTCACAGCAGAGTCCATTCTTGCACATGAAGATATCCATTGTTCGGGATTACCATTCGAAATTCACAGAGGAGAGACAAGGTCAAAAGGATTTATTACATTAACAAATTTTGAGACAGAACTGCCTGCTTTTATGACATACCTTAAATCGAGGAACATAGTTCTTAAACATATGGAATTCCATCATAAAACACTTGATGATCTGTTTGTTTCACTAACGGGAAGGAAGATTGATGAATAGATGGTTAGGTTTAAAACAGCTGTGGCTGCTAATAATTGCTCTTTTCAGGGAAATAATCCGTGAACCCGGAGTACTTTTCTGGGGGATCCTTTTCCCAATTCTGATGTCACTCGGATTGGGACTCGCGTTTACAAAAAAAAATGATGTTACCAGGAAAGTTGCTGTTATAAACAAAGTTGACAGATTATCTGACCCATCAGCCAATTCTATTCTTACCGGCTTTCTGGAAAAGAGTTGTGAAAAGAATCCTTCTGGAATTAAGGAATCATGGATATGGAAATACACCATAAAAGATGCAAAACTTGGAAACTCCATTTTTCTGATTTATGATATGAAATGGGATGAAGCTATGACGCTTCTTAAAAGAGGAACTATTAATGTTCTCATTGTCGGGTTAAACAACTCTGTCGAATACCATTTCGATCCCATGAATCCTGATGCCCAACTGACTTTTCTTAAACTCAGCAGTGTAGTAGGCAAAGGAGAAGTTCAACCTGTTCAAAGCAACTCGGAAATTAAGCCACTGACAGTCAAGGGAACCCGGTATATAGATTTCCTGGTTCCGGGTCTGATGACAATGGGGATTATGATGTCGAGTATGTGGGGGATAAGCTATGGGATAATTGAAAAGAGATCAAAAAAGTTGTTACGCCGGCTTGTTGCTACACCGATGAGAAAGTCGTATTTCCTCATGGCACTTATTACTGTAAGGATAATAATGAATTTCATTGAATCTGGCGCTCTTTTCATTTTTGCCCTGCTCGCATTTAAAATGACAATCCAGGGCAATATCTCAGCTCTCATTTTAATATTTCTTGCGGGTAATATCGCTTTTGCAGGGCTGGCAATTCTGATCTCGTCACACACTTCAAATACTGAAGTAGGAAACGGCCTGATTAATTTTGTTGTAATGCCAATGATGATACTCTCAGGAATATTTTTCAGCTATCAGAATTTTCCTGAATGGAGTCTGCCGGTAATCAGAAAGCTTCCTTTAACGATTCTGACTGACGGTGCAAGAAGTATCTTCAATGAAGGTGCAGGTTATCGTGAAGTGGCATTACCAATCATTATTCTGACTGCTATTGGAGCACTCTTTTTCACCATCGGGTTGAAGATATTCAAGTGGCATTAAAATTAAGGTTGAGGTTAAGGTTAAGGTTAAAATTAGGTTTGAGGTCAAGTGTTAAGGCTTGATTTTCTTCTGCCGTTGAGCTTTTATGCAGTTATGCCTTTGTGCCTTATATCACCTATCGCCAAAAACACATATTACATTTTTCTGATTCTGATGCAACAAATCATTTTTCTTCCTGTCTTTATTCCGGATTTGAGTTTTAAAAAACTAATAAAATGAAGTATGAAAAACCTTAGATCATTAACAATTGCTATCATCGTCCTCAGCACAACCTCCTGCATTCAGATCCAGGGACAGCACTGGAAAATAATAGAAGGAAACAGAAAGGTGGTCACAAGAGAAAGGAATACTGATTCATTTACCGGTGTAAAAGTAAGTTCCGGTATTGACGTTTATCTGAAACAGGGTAATAATGAAGCAGTTTCCGTAGAAGCAGATGAGAATCTGCAGGAATATATTCTAACGGAAGTAAGAAATGGGGTTCTTAATGTTTACACCGAATATAGTATCCGCGACGCAGAAAGAAAGAGAGTTTATGTCACTATGAAAGAAGTAAAATCTGTGACCACATCAAGTGCTGGTGATGTTTATGGTGAGTCCCAGATAAACAGCGATAAACTCGAATTATCAGCAAGCAGTGCAGGCGATATCAAGCTTGATGTAAAAGCAAATAAAGTAGATGTTGATATCAGCAGTTCAGGTGATATTACACTTACAGGTGAAACTGACATGCTCAGAGCAGATCTTAGCAGCGCAGGCGATCTGAAAGCTTATGATTTTAAGACCAGGGAAGCAGATATTTCTGTTTCAAGCGCCGGAGATGCTGATGTTAATGTTTCGGAAAGAATAACAGCAAGAGCTTCCAGTGCGGGAGATATCAATTATAAGGGCGATCCCAAATACGTAGATGCTCATTCATCAAGTGCAGGGGGTATTCATAGAAGATAATTTCAAATCTATATATTTTCCGATATTATTAAAAGCCGACGGATTTCTTCCGCCGGCTTTTTTCTTACCTTTGTAGTCCAATACTTTTAAATGGTTACCCACTTTCCTGTCCCGTGAGGCGGGATGTTTTGTTTCACTCNNGCTTTTTTCTTACCTTTGTAGTCTTATTAGAGGAAAATGAAAAATGTTTTATCTTCTCACTTTTTAACCCCCTTCCCAACCTTCCCCCAGAGGGGAAGGAGTCATTTCCCCCTTGGGGGAAACTTGAAAGGGGGTAAGTCGCTTACTATAAATAATTATTTGCATTGAAAAGCTAATTGAAATGAAGGAAAATTTAAACATCAATCTGAAAAACACCAGTAAATTTATCTCATTTGAGGAGATAGTTGCCCATGCACAACAGTCTGTACGACACCTCGATACTCTCAATAACGGGACTGGTGCCGGAAATGATTTCCTAGGCTGGCTATCGCTTCCCGATGACATACTACCTCAACTTGAAAAGATAGAAAAAACTGCCCGACATCTCAGGTCGGTTTCTGATACCACTGTTGTCATCGGAATCGGAGGATCATACCTTGGAGCCAGAGCTGTTATTGAAGCCCTCTCCCATTCCTTTTCCCCGTTTTTAAAGACTAAACATCATGATGTGATCTTTGCCGGGCAGAATATCAGTGAGGATTATCTGGCGGAACTCCTTGAATTACTTGATGGAAGAAACTATTCAATAGTTGTGATCTCAAAATCCGGGACTACCACTGAACCGGCCATAGCATTCAGAATTCTTAAGGATCATCTGGAAAGAAAAGTAGGGAAACTGGAGGCAGCTCAAAGAATTATCGGTATTACAGATGCAAAAAAAGGTGCACTCAGGTCGTTGGCTGAAACTAATGGCTATGAAACATTTATTATACCTGATAATATTGGAGGAAGGTATTCTGTCCTCACACCTGTGGGACTTCTGCCGATAGCCATCTGCGGATTCGATATCAGGATGCTGGTGAAAGGAGCCAAATCAATGGAAGAGCTAACCAGAAACAATAAACATGCAGAAACCAATCCTTCTCTACTTTATGCTTCAGCAAGGAATCTTCTGCTTCAGAACAATAAACCTATTGAAATAATTGTTGGTTTTACACCTAAACTGCATTTCTTCTCCGAGTGGTGGAAACAACTTTACGGGGAGAGTGAAGGAAAAGATGGCAAAGGTATTTTTCCTGCATCTGTTGATCTGACAACTGATCTTCATTCGATGGGTCAATATATTCAGGATGGACAGAGAATCCTATTCGAAACAATGATCTCTGTGAAAAATCCTGTTAAAAAGCTCACTATTCCGCTTGAAAAAGATGACTCTGATCAGTTGAATTATATGGCAGGAAAAAGACTTTCAGAAGTAAATCATAGCGCTGAATCAGGCACCACTCTTGCTCACAATGACGGTAATGTTCCAATAATCAGCATTACGATACCGGCACTTGATGAATTTTATATCGGACAGATGATCTATTTCTTTGAAATGGCCTGCGCAATAAGCGGATATATTCTTGATGTAAATCCATTCGACCAGCCGGGTGTGGAAGCTTACAAGAAAAATATGTTCGCACTCCTTAATAAACCAGGCTTTGAGGAGGCTGGTAAAAAATTAAGAGAAAGATTATAATAAAAAGGTTCCCGCTGATCTCGCAGATACAAATCTGAAAATCTGCGTCAATCTGCAGAATCTGTGGGAAAAAGAAAAGGAGGCATTGGACCTCCTTTTTTGTATTATAAATGAGCTAACAGCTATTTAAGTTTATGTTTCTTAACAAACTCATCAATCACTTCTAAAAGATTAGGATCGCCAATCTCCTGGAGATCATAATATACCCTTGTATTAGGTTTTTTAATTTTGATGATCCTGTTCAGATCTATTGGTGTGGCTATAATAACACTGTCACAATCAGTATTGTTGATAGTAGTTTCAAGGTCTTTTAATTGTTGATCGCCATAACCCATGGCAGGAAGAAGGGTTCCGATATTCGGATATAGTCTGAATGTTTCGCTCAGTTTGCCAACAGTAAAAGGTCGTGGGTCAACAAGTTCTGCAGCACCGAATTTCCGTGCTGCAACAACTCCCGCACCAAGCTTCATTTCGCCATGCGTCAGGGTCGGACCATCTTCCACGACAAGCACTCTTTTCCCTTTGATCAAAGAGGAATCGTCTACTTTTATCGGTGAAGCTCCATCGATAACAATTGCTTTCGGATTGACTTTATCAATGCTCTCCCTAACTATCTGTATTGCTTCAGGGCCTGCGCTATCCATTTTATTTATTACAACAACATCGGCAATACGCAGCGTAACTTCTCCCGGGTAATACTTTAGTTCGTGTCCGGCCCGGTGAGGGTCTGTAACCGTTATCATCAGGTCGGGTTTATAGAATGGGAAATCATTATTTCCTCCATCCCAGAGAATTACATCACAACCTGCAGGATCATTTTCAGCTGCCCGAAGGATTGCTTCATAATCAACTCCGGCATAAATGACATTTCCTCTGACCACATGCGGTTCATATTCTTCCATTTCCTCCACCGTACATTTATGCTTTTCAAGATCTTTAACAACAGCAAAACGCTGTACTTTCTGAGCATTAAGATCACCATAAGGCATCGGATGGCGTATTGCAACCACCTTCAAACCTTTTTCCATAAGAAGCTCTATTACTTTCCTGGATGTCTGACTTTTACCACATCCGGTACGGATAGCACCAACAGCTATAAGAGGCTTTGTACTTTTTATCATAGTATCAGCGGGTCCGAGCAAAATAAAATTGGCTCCTGCAGCATTTACTATTGCACTCACTGACATTACTTTCTGGTAGGTAACATCGCTATATGAAAAAACACAATCATTAACTTTATATTTCTTAATAAGATCCGGAAGATTTTGTTCGGCAAATATCGGGATCCCTTCAGGATATAATTTGCCGGCAAGCTCTTTAGGATATTTTCTCCCATCAATATCGGGTATCTGAGCCGCAGTAAAGGCAACAACATTATAGTATTCATTATCTCTGAAGCAAGTA
>PMNJ01000341.1 GCA_003162595.1 Bacteroidales bacterium
TGTCATGTTTTATATCAGGCAACGGCAAATGAAGAAGGCGAGCTGGAATTGCAACTCTACCAGAGAAGCTGTGATCAATTTCTGGGTGTTCCTTTTAATATAGCCAGTTATGCAGCTCTCACCCAGGTAATTGCACAGGAAGCAGGGATGGTTCCTAAAACATTTATCCATACTTTCGGAGATTCACATTTTTATGCTGGTATCGGGAAGAGAACTGAATGGCACAAAGAGAATTTCAAGGAACTGCAAAAAAGAATAAGAAATGTTTCTGAAAAAGCAGAATATTTAGAAGTTGTTGAGTGGATCAATAAAAATGCTCCCAGTGATGGCAATGAAGAAAAATATGATCATGTAACTGCAATTCTTGAACAATTGTCAAGAGAACCCAAACCTTTGCCAAAGCTGCACATTACAAGAAAACCCTTTGATCAGCTAACTATTGATGATTTTGTTGTAGAAGATTATAATCCTCATCCTGCGATCAGAAGAAGTATGGCGGTGTAAACTATACTCACCCCCTTCCCCTCTCTACTTCGTAAAAAGGGGAGATCTCTTTATGCAAATTCACTCATAACGAGAAGTAAAATTTTATATTTTTACGAAAACACTATTCAGTGAGCAGTTCTAAAAACCTTGACTTCAATATTTTAAAAAAGAGAGCGAGGGAGCTTAGACATAATGCGACACGCTCTGAAGCAATACTGTGGAATGAATTGCGAAATAGAAAACTGCATGGATATAAAATTCTTCGTCAGCATCCTATTGTTTATAATCCATATGGATCTGGTGTGAAATATTTTGTGGCTGATTTTTATTGTGACTGTAAGAAAACAGTAATTGAACTTGATGGTCCAATTCATGAAAACAATTTGGAATATGACCAATTCAGAGACGCAGAAATGGTGAATTTAGGACTTAATATTTTAAGACTTAAGAATGAAGAACTTCAGAATATAAACGATGTCCTTAATAAAATAGAAACTTATTTAAATTCTATCAATTAACCCTATCAATTTCCCCCTCTTTACGAAGTAGAGAGGGGGATTAAAGGGGGTGAGTAAAATTTAAAGGTCTGATGGACGAATTAGTATTTGCTTTCCCAACTGACGGGTTTTGGAAATTAATGACCTATAAAAAAAAAGGTTTAATAAGGGGAAATAGTGAAGTATTAAAAAAGATTGTTCAAAATGGCCTGTTTCTCAGAAGAAGTGAATTAGAAGAAGACCCTTCTTTTAAACAAATTATTCCATATGCAATTATCTCTGATAAAGACTCATTTTATTTATTCAGAAGGACATCCGGGCAGACAGAAAAAAGATTACACAATAAATTCTCTTTAGGAGTAGGAGGTCATATGAACCCTGACCACTCTATGGAACCGAAAGAACAATTCATAATTGATGAATTAAAAAGAGAATTAGATGAAGAAGTTAAATTACTAAATGGATGTCTGATAGAGGATATTGAATTTATTGGCTTTATAAATGATGATACAATTCCGGTTGGCAGCGTTCATATCGGACTTTTGTATAACATCCATGTATCAAATAAAGAGGTATATATTAATGAAACGGATAAAATGACAGCAGATTGGATAGAGAAATCCAATTTAGCTGAATTTTATGGTGTAATGGAAACATGGACTAAAATAGCATTTGATTTCTATATTAAATGAAAATGTATTATGTATTATAG
The DNA here is from genome assembly GCA_003162595.1 of Bacteroidales bacterium. Taxonomy (GTDB): domain Bacteria; phylum Bacteroidota; class Bacteroidia; order Bacteroidales; family VadinHA17; genus LD21. The sequence continues at coordinate 1,696 of PMNJ01000341.1, forward strand.
TCGATAGGCGATGTTATAAATACTCACGACGCACGACGCACGGAGTCAAGTACGAGGTGTGAGGCGTAAGGAATAAGATGTCTTATCTGAGCCGTTGAGCCGATGCGCCGTTGGGATTTTGAGATTTACACAGCTCTGAATTAATTCATTTGCTGATATGCCTTAATCAGGGATTTTGGAAGTTCCCCGCTGTAAACAATTTTGTAGAATGAAAAACCATTGTAAGGTATTTCGTTTTCATCTTTATAAATTTTTACACGGTTTCCCAAACCTTCTTTCTTAAAAGGCAATAGAAACGCGCCTTCTCTTTTTTTGCTTAATTGTTCAAATCTGGCATTGATAACAGATAAGCCAACAAACCTGTTGCATTTTTCCTGTATGGTATAGAGCATGCTATCGTGAACCTGTGTGTTTAAAAATTTAACGAACAATGAATCTTTTACAGGCATGTTTTCAACTTTCATGGAATCCTCTTTACTGAGAATCAGAGCATTTATCTTTCCGGATATCAAAAAATATTTCTTCCTGGCTTCAAAAAAACTTATATATTCTTTCTCTTTTTCAGCATACTGATCTGGATAAAGACCAAGTGTTGCCTCAGGATTCTTTTTCAGAAAGTCAGCAATTTTATTTACAAATTTTTCCTGCCCGTGCATAAGTGAATTCTGTCGAATTTCCCACTGCATTATAAGTGATTTATCAATTTCCTTTTTCGGTTTTTTCTCCAGTAATCTGAAAGGAATCAATGCCGGATTAACAAATATTTTCCCAAAAATATGAAAAACAACCTGGCGCAGATGAAATGTCGGATCCTTCATATTGCCGGTTATAGGAATCTGGTAATCAATTACATTTCCGTGCTGGCGGGTTAAGAACATTATTAAAGGTGAGGAAATCAGTTTTGTGGTTTTGTAACTTTGTTGTCTGAGTACATGCGGGTCAATTACCGTCAGGTGATTATCGCTTTTGATAATTCCGTTTCTTACTTTCCAGTTGCCGGTAATTTCTATTGTACCCCTGTCTAATGGGAATGAAGTGTAGGTAATAAGATAAGGGTTAAAAATTGAAACAGGCAATCTCTGAAGATGATATTGCATATCAAAATCTCCGCTGTCTTTTGGATTTATCTTCAGAGCTAATTCAATATTGCCATAAGGCTTAATCCCCGATTTCAGAAATACCTTAACCCAATTGCCGTTTTTATTAACAGAATCAGCAACGGCATTTAGCGGATTTGTTTCAATAGAAAATTTTTCGTTAGAAGAATAGTCATTGAAAGTGAAACATCCTTTGTAAATCGCCAGCCTGTTAATCTTATAATCACTCTGAAAAAAATTTTTCACCAGTACCTTTATATAATTCCCGATTATAAAGATAAGGTTAAACCGCCTGGGTTCTGCCTTATTTCCAGAAGTGCTGGTTCCGTATTTTCCAAAGATCTTTTGCACGTTATCCAAATAATCATAAAGCTCATATCTGATAAAAGGATGGCTTAGAGATAATGAATCGAAAAGATATTTATGGTTAACGGGGCTTAATTCATCAATTTTTAATACCAGTTTGCTGAAGGATGCAAAGTCATCTTTAGCTTTTATTCCAAAATGAAAGTTATTCAGTGCCAGCAGTCCTCTGGCATTTATTTTTTCTTTATCGTTAAAATTTCCTGTTGCAATTATATCAGCATCAAGGTTGGCGATGAAAGTACCATAGTTGACTAAGTTTTTGAGGTATTGGTCCAAAATATTTAATTCATACCTGTGAACTACAGCAGCCAGCCGATAATCGAGATTTTTTAAGTTTATAGTAAAATTGCCTCGCAAGCTGCCGGAATCAATTCCCGACAGGAAAGAAATATCAGCCCTTATGGTATCAGCATTCCAATACTTACCTTTACTTTCAATATTAACTTCTTTAATAAAATAATTTATCGGGATTACTTTTTCACGGTAATGGAACTCACCGTTTTGAATTTTTATATTCAGGATATTAAAGTGAAATGGTAATGTAGTTGCCTGAGTCTTATCAGCTGAGATTTTTTTTACAAGATCGTTGAAATTAAAATCCTTCTTGTTTTGAATTATTATTCCCATCGGATGATCCAATGTGAGGTCCTTTATTTCTATAGTTCTCGATAAAAGTTTAAGCAACGCAAAATGAGCTCCGATCCCTTTTGCTGAAAAGAAAACGCTGTCGGTTCCAACTGTGTCAGCCTGGTTTTTCGATTCATAAATTTTCAGGTTGCTGATATGAATATACCCTGTAAACAGATTTACATAAACCCGCCCCGTTTTAATTTCCCTTCCAATGTATTTTACGTCATTCTTCTCAATCAGATATTTTGTGACCGGAGAGGTCAATAAAATAACAGCTATCACTATAACGACGATTGAACTGATTACGGTAATTAATGGTTTTTTATATCTGGCGGTTGGAATTTTCATTTTCGGAATATTATAATCAGACTTCACTACCATCCCAAAAATGTGAAATAACAGAAAAAATGAATGGTTGAAAAACTGAGGATTCTCCGGTTTGATTATTAATCTGGCAAAACCCATTTCTCATTTAGACAAATTTAATACTTTTCTCACATGTAATCAGATAAGTGCAGGAAATAATCTCCTCACGACGCACGACGCATGGAAGAAAAATTGAAATCCATTAACTGCAAATCGAAGCGAAGCGAAGATCCCGACCGTAGCGTCGGGAGGGCGCAAAGTAGGCGCAAAGTTAGCAAATATGTTTATCCCGACTTTTAGCTTTCTCTGTAAAATATGGTTTTAGTTACACAGAGGGTCACGGAGGAGACACAGAGTTACACAAAGAACTTGGCCCTATGCTCTGAGCTCTGCGCCCTGTGCCTTTAAACTTATTCCTTAATCTTCTCTGCAAGTGCCTGGCGGATCATCTTCTTCAATTCCAGCTGTTTGCTTTCAACCTCATGCCTCGAAGTAGGCCGGAAATATTCTGCATAACGGCATTTGGCAAGCTTAAATGATAGGTTATCCACATTGCCTTTAATATCAACTCCGAGTTTTATAGGCAACGGACAATCAACCACAGAAACATGGTAATCGAAAGTCATGTCAAAATTATGGCGGCCTGCTATAACTGCCTTGTATTTATCCATGACAATCAGGAAAGGATAAATATCAATTTCGTTACGAAAGATGGTGAATTCGGCCGAAAGAGAATCAACCTTGTTTTGGGTCTTTTTATTGAATCTGAGCTTTTTGGCAATCTCACTGAAGGTCTGACCGTCCATTAAAACCAGATTATTTCCCTGAATGGATGCAGCTCCACGCAATGTCGATTTTTTGATATTATATAAAGAATCGAGGTATGTCTCAGCCGCAATGTGAAATCCCCCCCTCCCGCCGAATGATCTCAGCATAGGCATCAGAGAATCAATGTCAGGAATCATAGTAAGCAATTCACTGATCTCAATATCCATCATATGATAATCAATTCCGAGATACAGGTGATTTTTGCGGGGTGTACGGTAAATAGCCGTTAGTTGCATCCTTGCTGCAGGTGTATCGAATGTAAGTCCGTCGAGAAGCAGGATGCCATCATGAACCTGCACGACGCCTTTAATATTTGTAGCCGTGTCAACGCCAATTGTAGCAAGTTTGATATTAGCATTAAGAGTCAGATCAATTTTCTTTGGAACCATGTAGGGACCGGTACTTACAGTGTCAACCGTTCTGTTTTCATGCTTATTTACACTTACAGAATCATAAGTGCCTATTCCGCTTGTCAGAGCCATTAACTGGGAAACATCGGTTTTATTCGATATAAAATTAAATTTACCCCTCAAAATTGAATCACCTCTGAAATATGACAAAACGTTATTTAAATTACCTGTAAGCTGAAAATCAGATTTGCCAATCTTCATACTGCTTTCCTTAATGCTGAAAGTCTCAGGGTCGAAATCCATTTTTACGGATGGGATCTCGATGGGATTTGTAAGTTCTGACATGGTAACCAAACCATGGTTAATATCAACATAACCTTTCACGAGCCATTGCAGGAATATATCTTTCTGTGTATTATCATTCGATATGTCGAGGTCTGTGCTGATATCATTAACAATTGCAGTGTTTTTACCCATGGCTGTTTTCAGTTCACCACTCTTATATGATAATTTTATATGAGGCTGATCAGGGTTATCTGATCTGGGAGATAACGACACTTTTCCATTTGGAGAAGCAATGGAGATGGTCATGTCATGCATTCCGGCCGACATTGAATCCATACTGAAGCTGCAAATAAGATCAGGTATCCTTGTAGTATCCCTGATGTCTGATGTTTCGAGGATAAGTGACGATTTTTTAAGCGATGCATTATAGCTTGCAAGTTTCCCTGCCACAATATTGTCCGAAATTATCGATGCAAAAACAAAACCGGTGTTTTTTGATAAAGGTTTATTATTAGGCAATGCAAAATCGATCTTTGATCTGTCAGTTTTAAGTGATATGCTATCATATTTAACATCAAAATCCGACAGGGTTACGGAACCAGACAAATTCATCTTTTCAAATTGCATCTTCTCAACCTGGCTCATTGTAAAGCGTGACTTAACCAGTCCCGATGCTTTTCCCCTTATGGTAGTCTTCATACTTTGCGGGATCATACTGTTAAATTCATCCAGCGTTAATCCCGCGCTGGTGGTAAGATTACATGAAATATCCTTAAACAGATGAGTTACCATACCATCGGTCTTTATAGTTGACTGAGGTGTTTTTGCCGTGAACCGGTTAATGCGGATGAATGAAAGTGAGTCGCTTTTCAGATCAGTGTATATCGTTAAATCACCATCAACATCATGCAGTGGTAACGGAAAAGCAGAATACTTCATTGTACCTTTTTCAAACAAAATATGCATATCCATAAGCGGCATATGTGAATCATTATATACGCCTGTGATGCTCCCATCCGACGACAGCAACCCGTCAACATCAATTCCGTTGAAATATGACTTATATGAAGGTGGGACAAGTGCCAGGATATTTTTAACCGGCCATGATGCAAGTTTATAGGTCAGGTCGGTAGTAATGTTCTTGCTTACAGTGTCATTTTCAATAGTCCCGTTAAGCAATAATTCCATATCATTTATTGAAGCCGTTGCGTTTTTAAGTCTGATAAACTGGCGCGACATGATGACATCTATCGGAAGAACACACTGCAATGCTGCCTGCTGAAGGTATTTTTCCCCGCCATATTCAAGCGATATCATTGAAGAGCTTACCTTAACATTGCCGCTTATACTGTCCCGGGAAACTGTCCCGTTAATTTGTGCACTCAGGTCATGGATTACAGTGTTAAGCTTTTCTCCGCCATATTGAAGCGATAACATTGAAGTGCTTACCTTGACATTGCCGCTTATACTGTCCCGGGAAACTGTCCCGTTAATTTTAGCACTCAGTTTACGGATTACAGTGTTAAGCTTTAATGACAGATCATTATAATGAAGGCTGACGTCTTTCACTTCAATATTCCTTATGTCAATGAATGGCAATTCGGTTTTTGATGCTGCAGCGGGGGCCGGATTTGTATCCTTAGGCGTGATGTTATAGTTAGCATGTCCGAGGCTATCGGAATAAACGTTAACCGATCC
>PMNJ01000157.1 GCA_003162595.1 Bacteroidales bacterium
CTGATTTCCTGATTTATAAAAGCACCTCAGGTGATAATAAGATGTGGCCCGGAATTTGATACATTTGCAGAAAATCTGTTTTTGAAACTGATAACTGCAATACTGGCATTCTTTATTTATGTCGCTGATTCCATAGGACAGACAGATTCATTAAAACAGGGGGTTGATACTCTGCAGGGTAAATCTTACCTGCTTCAGAAGGTGAATAGAGATGGTGTTATACTGCCGGAAGTTGAAATTAAAGAAGTGACTGTTTATGCCCATCCGCAGTTTCCTAAAAAGAGTGATTTCCGTAAATATGAAAGACTCGTCTATAACTTAAAGAAAGTTTATCCTTATGCATTAGTTGTGAGGACCAGGTTAAGCAAAGTAAACGAGGAATTAAGTAAAATCAAGAGTGACAGGGAACGTAAAGACTATTTGAAGAAAGTGGAAAAGGAGGTTTTTGCAGATTATGAAGGCGACATTCGTGATATGACAATTACGCAGGGTCGCTTACTCATTAAACTGATTGACAGGGAGACCCAGAATACATCGTACGCTCTTATAAAAGATTATCGGGGGAAGCTGGCCGCCGCTTTCTGGCAGGGGATAGCCCGTATTTTCGGGTCAAACCTTAAAGAAGAATATGATCCGTACGGTGAAGATTTTCTGATCGAAACAATTATACTGGAGATTGATGCAGGCAGATTATAGGTAAGACCTGTGAACAGAATTGATTGTATGAAACGCATTTTTATCGCATTGAAAGTCGAGGCAGAAGAACCTCTTTTAACGATGTTCTCATCGCTAAAATCCGGCCTGAGTAAGGACTTAATCAAATTGACCAGTCCGGATAATATCCATATTACTCTGGCCTTCCTGGGCAATACAGAGGAGAAAATAATAAAAAACATTGGATCAATGCTGAAGGAGAAATGTAGTGGATCAGGAACATTCGAACTGATTCTCAAAGGATTGGGCGTTTTCAGGAACCTGAAGGATCCTCGCATAATCTGGACCGGCATTGAACATTCTGAAGAATTGATACGTCTAAATAATATTATTATAAGTGGGTTGAATGATATGAACATAAAGACGGAGGACCGTCAATTTAATCCTCATCTGACAATCGGACGTATAAAACATCTTAATGACAGGGAAAAACTAAAAACCTTAATTAAAAGATTTGAAAATTCTGAAATGCAAATTATTCCGGTAGAAGAGATTATTCTTTACGAAAGCATTCTTTTCCCAACGGGAGCGGTGTATAAACCTCTGGCCAAATTTAATCTGGAATAATATCAAAAGCCGATAGATGATAGCTCGTAGCTTATGATTTAATTCTTAATTCCTAATTTCTGGTTTCTAATTTCCATTAACTCTTCTTCATTTTATTTACTTTTGTCGGAAATAAAAAATTGATCCGGAAGATCATATGACAGATATATTTGAAGCAAAAGGCAAACGCAAAAAACTCGTGGCAGAGTTACGGAAGAAAGGGATCTCCGATGAAGAGGTACTCAGAGCCATTGATAAGGTTCCGCGTCATCTCTTTATGGATCCTGTATTTCTTATTCATGCCTATGTCGATAAGGCTTTCCCTATTACATCGGGTCAGACAATATCGCAGCCTTATACTGTTGCGGTGCAATCTTCTTTGCTGAGAGTGAAGAAAAGGGATAAAATTCTTGAAATCGGTACCGGGTCGGGCTATCAGACAGCAATACTTGCCGAGATGGGAGCAAAAGTTTATACTATCGAACGTTACCGCGACCTTTTTATTAAGGCCCAGAGGATTTTAACATCACTCGGATATTCTGCAGATTTTTTTTATGGTGATGGATATGAAGGTAAACCCCAGTATGGCCCTTTTGATGGCATTATTATCACTGCCGCTGCCTCTGATGTTCCTAATGTACTACTTCATCAACTTAAAACCGGAGGACGGCTGGTTGTACCTCTTGGTGGTTCCGGTTCGCAGGTTATGACTGTTGTGGAACGTACCGGACCCGAAATTTTCGAACGTTCCGAACATGGAAATTTTATTTTTGTCCCTATGCTTAAAGGTACTGTAAATGGAAAATAATTTAATATGACTATCAGGAATGAATAATAATAGACTAAATCATTTATACGTTCTTCATGTACTCATCCCCCCGACCCCCTTCTCTTGCAGGCAAAAGAAGGGGGAGTGCAATGTTTTGCCCCTCTTTGCGAAGCAGAGAGGGGTTGGGGTGAGTTCATGTTATTAAATAATTGATTTTTTGCTATTTAAAATAACTTATTATTGAAAACCGATACTCATTTAATTTATTATGAAAATTTATAAATTTGTTTTTTCCCCGATTGAGGTAAACACCTATATCCTTGTTGATGACTCGGGTGATTGTGCTATAATAGATTGCGGCTGTTACGAAAAGCAGGAATCTGAAAAGCTTGAAAATTTTATAAAGGACAATAGCATTAATCCGGTTTTGCTTTTAAATACACACTGCCACCTGGATCATGTTTTTGGCAACAGGTTTATTCTGGAAAAGTATGGGCTGAGAGCTTTTTCAAGTGAGCTTGATGAGATGAACAGGAAAAATGCAAGCCAGCATGCTATGCTTTTTGGCCTGACAATGGATACTCCACCCGAACCTGCCGGTTTCATATCAGATAACCAGATGGTTACTTTTGGAACAACTGAACTTAAAGCACTTCATGTTCCGGGTCACACTTCGGGGAGCCTTGCCTTCTACAGTGAAAAGAACAATTGTGTTTTTACAGGCGATGCTCTCTTTTCAGGAAGCATTGGAAGAACAGATCTTCAGGGTGGCAATTATGAAACACTTATTGGCAGCATAAAGAACAAGTTATTTGTTCTTCCTCCCTCAACTGTTGTATATCCGGGTCATGGAAATGCAACAACTATCGAAAAGGAAATGAAATCAAACCCATTTTTTAAATGATTTAAATCCTGTTAATTGTGAGTTCTAATTCTTAATATTATCATTTTATTGATTTTCTAAACTATAATATATGCTATCAGAAAAGTTCGTAACCCGACATATTGGACCACGTGAAAATGAGTTGCCGACGATGCTCAGGACAATAGGTGTTAATTCCCTTGAAGAGCTGATTGAGAGGACGGTTCCAAAATCTATTGTGCTCGACAAGCCGCTAAGGCTTCCGGAAGCAATGAGTGAATTCGAATATCTGAATTATATTAAGTCTCTCGGGCAGAAGAATAAAATGTACCGTTCATTCATCGGACAGGGGTATTATGGTGTTGCTCTTCTGTCGGTAATTATCAGGAACGTACTCGAAAATCCTTCATGGTACACCTCTTACACTCCGTATCAGGCTGAAATCTCGCAAGGCCGTTTGGAAGCCCTTCTGAATTTTCAGACTATGATAATTGAACTGACGGGTATGGAGATTGCCAATGCATCATTACTCGATGAATCAACTGCGGCAGCGGAAGCAATGATAATGATGTTTAATGCCCGATCGAGAGCTTCAGTGAAAGCCGGAGCCAATAAGTTTTTTGTTGATGATGATGTTTTTCCTCAAACCCTGGATGTCATAAAAACACGTTCAAAACCACTTGGCATTGAACTTGTTATAGGAAAATACACTACAGCTTCCTTTGATGAATCTTTCTTCGGTTCTTTTGTACAATATCCTGCTGCTTCCGGCCAGGTACGCGACTATAAAGCATTCACGGATCTGGCTCATGCAGCCGGAGCTCTGGTTGGTGTGGCTGCAGATCTGATGAGTCTGGCTCTTCTGAAACCTCCCGGTGAATGGGGTGCTGATATCGTTGTCGGATCAAGTCAGAGAATGGGACTTCCTATGAGTTTCGGAGGACCGCACGCCGGATATTTTGCCACAAAAGATGAACTGAAACGAAGCATGCCGGGAAGAATAATCGGTGTTTCGGTTGATGCCCAGGGAAACAGTGCATTAAGAATGGCATTACAGACACGGGAACAGCACATAAAACGTGAGAGGGCCACCTCAAATATCTGTACGGCTCAGGCGCTTCTTGCTACAATGTCGGGCATGTATGCACAATATCATGGTCCGGAAGGATTGAGAAATATCGCAAAACATATTCATAATGCAGCATGCACAATAAGTTTTAATCTCAAAGAATCAGGATTCAGACAACTGAATTCGGTGTTCTTCGATACCTTGAGGATAAACCCGGGGATAGGCGTTTCAATAGATACAATCAAAAAACTTGCACTTGAAGCAGAAATAAATTTTTATTATCCTGATGATGACACGGTGATTATCAGCACGGATGAAATAACTACAATTAAAGAAATAGAAACCATAGTAAACATATTCCTGAGAGCGGCAGGAAAGGAAACAGTTAAGATCGACTCTTTCTGCCATTGTGAAATTCTTGAGGAGAAATTTCTGAGAAAGTCATCATTCCTTGAAGGGGGAGCCTTTAACCGTTATCATAGCGAGACTGAAA
>PMNJ01000119.1 GCA_003162595.1 Bacteroidales bacterium
TGATTCCCACTAATTCAACCAGCACACACGGCCAGTTCAGGCATGTACGGATAACCCCCAATAAAACGATAATGGTAGGATTGTTTGCTGAAAAAAAAGTGGTAGAATTCACTCTCGACGGTAAAGAAGTCTGGTCAGTGGATGCACCTTCTGCCTGGTCAGCTATCAGGTTGCATAACGGCAATACTTTGATATCAGGAGACGCAATGAGTTATACCCGTGAGGTTAATTTAAAGGGTGAAACAGTATGGGAACTTACTCAGGCTGATGTGCCATTTAAATTATACAATAACCAGACAGCTACCAGACTCGCCAACGGAAACACGGTAATAACAAATTGGTGTGCGGGAAATAAAAACACAGAGGAATGGGCCGGAACTGTCCAGTTGTTTGAAGTAACTCCCGATAAAAAGGTAGTATGGGCATTATCATCATGGAAAAATCCCGATTTAGGTCCAAGTACATATATCCAATTGCTTGATCAACCTGGTAATCCGGACAACGGTGAACTACAAAGGTAAAAGCTGGCTTAAGAAAATTCACAAATTCGAAAGAAGATGAGCCATTTCAAGAAAAAACTGATTTATTTGAAATTAGAAGATTTGATTTAATAATATATTCAGTATATACCCAATAATAATTCAGATGAAGAATAAACTAATTGGATTAATAGCATTCTTTTTAATGAGTTCCACAATACTCATCGCACAAAAGAATAAAAATTTTGAGATAAAATCACCTGGCGGGAACATTAATCTGAATGTTGAAGCCGGAGCTAAACTTCAATGGTCCGTTCAGTCTGATGGACAACAGATTGTTTCACCTTCATCAATTTCGCTGCAGTTGGAAGGAGGTGAAGTTCTTGGTGAAAATGTGAAAATTTTATCATCAGAGACTGAAAAAATAGATAATGTGATTGCTGCGGTAAATTATATAAAATCGAGTTTTCAGGATCAATGTAATCAGTTAACAATCAATTTTAAAGGCGATTATGGAATAATTTTCAGAGTATATAATGATGGAGTGGCATATCGCTTTTTTACAAAGAGGAAAGGTGAACTTCTTGTGAAAAATGAAGAAGCCAACTTTAACTTCACTGCTGATCACAGAATATTTGTGCCATATATGTGGGATTACAGAGATGGTAAAATTTTCAATTCGTCATTTGAAGCTCTCTATAGAGAAATCAAAATCTCAAAATTTGCCAGTGATTCGTTAGCGTTTCTTCCCGTATTAATTGATGTCGGAAATAATAAAAAAGTTGTTATCCTGGAAGCCGATCTTGAAGAATATCCGGGTATGTACCTGAATATTAATCAGACACATATGGGATTTATGGGAGTATATGCTCCATACCCTTTAGAGGCAAAGCTAGGCGGATATGGAGGAATTAATTATATTCCTGTCAAAAGAGCCGACTATATCGCTAAAGTCAACGGTACGCGTAATTTTCCTTGGCGTATTGTTGTTATCAGTAATCAGGATAAAGAATTGCTGAATAATGATATGGTTCAGAGATTGGCTTCCCCTTCGAGGATAGCAGATATTTCGTGGATACAGCCGGGTCAGGTTGCATGGGATTGGTGGAATGACCTTAATATTTCTCATGTGGATTTTAAAGCCGGGATGAACACACCAACTTATAAATATTACATTGATTTTGCTGCTGCCAACAAAATAAAATATATCATTATTGACGGAGGATGGTCTGAATCATTGGATCTTACCATAGTGAAACCTGAACTTAATCTTCAGGAAATTATAGATTATGGCAAACTGAAAGGTGTAAATGTCATTCTTTGGGCCTCATGGTATGCTGTGACACAGCAGATGGACAAAATTTTTCCTTTGTATTCCAAAATGGGGGTTAAAGGCTTTAAGATTGATTTTGTTGATCGCGATGATCAGATAGCAGTGGCTTCTCTTTACGAGATTGCAAAGAAAGCAGCTGAGTATCATTTGCTTATTGATTATCATGGAGTTTATAAGCCAACCGGCTTACAGAAAACTTATCCTAATGTTATCGGCTTTGAAGGTGTTAAGGGATTAGAAAATTATAAGTGGGCCATCGAAGATCAGCCGCGTTATGTCGTAAGTATTCCTTATCTGCGTATGATGGCAGGTCCGATGGATTATACTCCGGGCGCTATGAGAAATTCCAATAAAGCAAATTACAGGCCAATAAACTCGAATCCGATGAGCCAGGGTACCCGCTGCCAGCAATTAGCTATGTATGTTGTATTTGAAGCTCCGCTGCAGATGCTTTCCGATAACCCCACAATCTATATGAAAGAGCAGGAATGTACGGATTTTATTACCAGGGTTCCAACCACTTTTGATGCAACAGTAGCGCTGGACGGAAAGGTAGGAGAGTATGTAGCGCTTGCACGTAGAAAAGGAGATACATGGTTTGTGGGATCGATGAGTAACTGGAGTGCAAGAGATCTGACCCTAGACTTTTCATTTTTAGGCGATGGGGATTATCAGGCAGTAGTCTTTAAAGATGGTATCAATGCAGATCGCGATGCTACTGATTATAAAAAGGAAATGATAAAAATATCGAAGGACAGTAAATTGAACATCCATCTTGCTCCCGGTGGAGGCTGGGCTGCCAGAATAGAAAAATTAAATTAATGAGATAATTAATAGCGCAATTTAAAGATACCATTATGAAAAAAAAGGTAATTGCAATAATTGTGGTACTGGGAGTTATGATTTATAGCAATATTTCCACCTGCAATCTGATATATGCTCAGAGTGCGATGATTAATGTTTCAGCAAGGCATTGCACTAACCTTGACGGGAAATGGCAGATTATTATTGACCCGGCAGGTGCAGGCGACTGGAGACAGGTATGGAAAGAAAGAAAACCTGAAAAAAAGACTGATTTTTTTGAGTATTCCTTCGAAGGAGGACCTTCGTTTAATGTGCCCGGAGATTTTAATTCCCAGATGACAGAGTTAAAATATTATGAAGGAACTATCTGGTATAAAAAATCATTTGATTATAATTCTGAAAAGAATAAGAGGATATTTCTTCATTTTGGAGCTGTAAACTATCTTGCCGATGTATATCTGAACGGTAATCTACTGGGTAAACATGAAGGAGGATTTACCCCTTTCCAGTTTGAAATTACCAATTCGGTGCATAACGGTGGAAATACAATTGTTGTAAGGGTAAATAACCAGAGGCTGAAAGATGGTATTCCCGGACTGGGATACGACTGGTTTAATTATGGTGGAATAACCCGTGATGTTAATCTGGTTGAAACTGACAACTCATTTATAAGCGACTATTTCATTCAGCTGAAGAAGCATTCGTTAAGTGAAGTGCTGGGCTGGATTAAATTAAATGGGCCGCAAACCCGGCAAAACGTGGAAATAAAGATTCCTGAATTAAAAATTGACTTTAAAACCAAATCTGATGACTCAGGTTTGGCAGAAGTTAAGTTCTCCTCCGGGTTTGAACTATGGTCACCTGAAAAACCCAAACTTTATAAGGTAATTTTTCAATGTGAAACTGATACGATTGTTGACAATATAGGTTTCAGGAGCATTGAAGTGAAAGGGCCAAAAATACTTTTAAACGGGAAACCGGTTTTTCTGAAAGGTATTAACATCCATGAGGAGAATCCATTCAGGGCAGCAAGAGCATTTTCAGAATCGGATGCATCGATCCTTTTATCATGGGCGAAAGAATTAGGATGTAACATGGTGAGGTTGGCTCACTACCCACACAACGAAAATATGATCAGATTAGCTGAGAAAATGGGGATAATGGTATGGGACGAAATACCGGTATATCAACAAATTGAATTTTCCATGCCGGGGGTAAGTGATAAAATGGATCTGATGATGCGCGAGATGGTCGACAGGGATAAGAACCGATGTGGAGTTATAGTATGGAGCCTTTCTAATGAAACCAGCCCGTCTCCAGCCAGGGACAAGGCATTAGTTAACCTTACTGATAAATGCCGGCATCTGGATTCAACAAGGCTTATAACTTCAGTTATAAATGATGAGAAGTACAGTAATAATGCAGTAAATGTATGGGATACTCTTTACAGACATTTTGATATCATATCATTAAATGAATACATGGGTTGGTATGTCCCATGGCAGGGGAGACCCGGAGATGTAAAATGGAGCTTTGTTTGTAAAGATAAACCAATAGTTATTTCTGAATTTGGTGGCGAAGCCCTTTATGGAAACAACAAAGGGCCAAAGGATGAAGCAGCCAGCTGGAGTGAAGAATATCAGGAACAGATTTTTAAAGACCAGGTAGAGATGTTAAAAACAGTACCTGATCTTTGCGGAACCTTTCCCTGGTTACTGGTAGATTATCGTTCGTCAGGAAGAATGCATCCTCTGTATCAAAACGGGTGGAATCGTAAAGGATTGCTATCTGACCATGGCGATAAAAAGAAAGCATGGTATATTATGAAAGCATATTACGAAAGTACAAAAAATAGTTACTGAACTATCAGAGAATAGTTGAACATGAGGGTGATATCATTATAGACTCCTGAAGATTAACTCCAGAGCCTGTCGTGTGTAAGTTCTTAAGCTTTATAAATCAGTTACACAGAGGGTCACAGAGGTACTCAGATTAGAAATCTATCATTGCTTTCATAACACCATCTCTGTAATCTGCAACAAGGTCAAAAGCTTCTTTTGTTCTTTCGAAGGGGAAGCGATGTGTAACCATATTATCAATTGTGATCAATCCGTTTTTCAACATTTCAAGAGTCTGTTCCACACAATCCGCCTGCCTTCTTATAAACTGAAGCGATATCTCTTTACGTCGTGTTTTTTCCACATTCAGAGTCCATCGTTCGAACTCAGGAATACCAACGACAATCAATTTTCCACCGGGTTTAAGAAGTTCAATAGCCTGATCCAATGCTTCCTGTTTCCCACAGCATTCAAAAGCCACATCAAGACCCAGAGGCTCCTCATGCATTATTTTTCCAATAATGTTCTCTTTCGTGGGGTTACAGGTGAAAGAACCTTCCCTTTGTGCGATTGAAAGACGCTCATCTATCAGATCTGTGACATAAATTTTATTGACACCTTTCGCTTTGGCTGCCAGCATAACACTCATTCCGATGGGCCCGTATCCGAATATACCTGTATTCAAATCCTTAACACCTCCGGATTTTTTTTCTGCATATACCCCTATAGCAAGAGGTTCTGATATTGAACCATGATCGGTTGTCAGCTTACCAGTGAGCGGGAAACAGCTTTTTTCAGGCATCACAATATATTCCATAAGGCATCCTTCTGCCTGACCCGGGCAACCCAGAAACCTGAGATTACGACAGGTATGATGTCTGCCTGCGAGGCACTGATCACATTCATAACAGGGCATTGCGGGATCAATTGCGATTTGATCGCCAGGTTTNNTTTTCACAGAGTTACCGACTTCATCAACAACTCCTGCTCCTTCGTGTCCTACGGTAAATGGGTATTGTACTTTTTGAGAGCCAATCTGGCCCTGTGTATAATAATGAATATCAGATCCACATATACCAAGAACCGACATTCTTATTTTAACATCATTTGAATTTACCAGCTTTGGTTCAGGAATTTCCCTCATTTCCATCTTCCTGATTCCTGTAAGCATCATTGCTTTCATGGCTTCCCTTTTTTATATACAGCAAATATAAATATATGTCAGTATATTCTTTGTGCCTTTGCGCCTTTATGGCAAAAAGGATTCCGATAAAATTGGTCTTCCGGTTATAACTAAAGTTAAAATTAGTAAATTCACGACATAACTGGATTTAATTTTTTGGGCTGATGAGAAAAATTTACGGAATAGGAGAAACTGTTTTTGACATTATTTTTAAAAATGAGCAACCTCAGGCCGCTAAGGCTGGTGGAGCAATGCTTAACAGCACAGTTTCACTCGGGAGGATAGGGTTACCGGTTTCTTTTATAAGTGAGTACGCCGGCGACAATGTTGGTAAAATTATAGATAACTTTCTTTCGGAAAATGGTGTGGGAACAGGCTATGTTGACCATTATAAAGATGGTAAAACAAAACTTGCCCTGGCGTTTCTAAATGAAAGAAATGATGCGAGTTATACTTTTTATCAGGATTATCCTGAAAAAAGGTTAAGCATTGATCTTCCTGTGATCAATAAGGATGATATAATCCTTTGCGGTTCCATTTATTCTATTACCTGTGAGATAAGGAAGAAGTTCATGAATCTGATAACGAAATCAAAAGAAAACGATGCAATAGTAATATATGATCCCAATTTCAGACCTTCACATTCTTCTGATCTTGAAACGCTTATGCCGATGATCATTGAGAATATGCAAGCTGCAAAGCTGGTGAGGGGTTCAAATGAGGATTTTAAAAACATATTTGGAGCAAATACTCCCGATGAAGCCTGGAACNNTCAGTACAATCGGAGCAGGAGATAATTTCAATGCCGGAATGATGGCGGCAATTTTTTTGAATCAAATAACATCGGATCAGCTTGATAAAATGGAAGAGGAGAAATGGTCAAAAGTTATCTCAATGGGTGTTGATTTTGCTACCAATGTATGCCTTTCCTATGAAAATTATATTTCTCTGGAATTTGCTGAAGAATTGAAAAATAATTTTAAACTAAACTTCTCCCTTCTTTGATTTTCTGAACCCATCCCCCAGCCCCCCCGATAAATCGGGGCAGGCTTTCCCTTTTGTCCAAGGGAAGGGGAGTAATTCGTTATATATTAGTGAGTTCTACCCTTCCCTTATTGTTTAAGGGAAGGGATAGGGTAGGGTTAAGAAATAATTTATGAACTGTCACAGAGTTTCACAGAGGAATTCACGGAGTTTCACAGAGAAAAAATCAAAGAAACTCAGATTGGTTTGGCATTGGTCAGCAGATATTTCTCTGCTTCAAGTGACCAGATATAATCGTTTTTGGAAACAATATCGTGAAGTCCGGCATATAATGGATCCTTCTTTCCAAGCTCTCCCAGTTTGTTAAGCGCTACAAGCGGCATAGATATGTTTGTGTAAATCAGCTTTTTACCACCCGGTATCTGGGGAAGATGGAGAGTAGTTTCAACCACTGAATCGAGACCACCGACATGAGTGATCATGATTGCCGGATTGATCTTTCCTTCTCCCATCAGTTTCAACGACTCTCTCATATCATCAGTATTACCTCCGGAAGTTCCAACTATATGAGTGAAAGCATAATGGACATTATAGAAATTAAACTCGGCTTTAAATTCAGGATTAAGAGGTCCGGCAAAAAAATTAAGACATCCATCGAAGCCCAGGATTGCGTCCCCAAGTTCAATAACAGGCTTAACAGGTGCAAAAATGAAAACGTCATCAAATCCTTTATCGCTGGTGAGATCGCGAAGATGTCTGGCAGGATCTTTCATCTTACCCGTATTAACATAAACCAATTGAATGCCCTCTTTTTTGGCATGTTCAGGTGTAAAAATTGAGGAGGCTCTTGTAAGCCGGTTATCATCAATATCAGTAACTACAAGCAACCCTGGTTTCCTGTCCTGATGCAAAGCATAATCGATAGCACCAAGTCCCATGGGACCTACACCTGCCAGTATTGCCATATTTCCTCCCTTACGGACTCCCATATTATGCATATAAGTCCCCGGAGGTGTATGATAACTTGCATGAAATGCACCAATTATACAGGACATCGGTTCAGAAAGGGATGCAGGGAAAAAGGCTTCTCCGTCATAAGGTAAAAGACAATCGGCTTCCATAACAATGGATGGAATTATTATGTGAGTTGCATCTCCGCCGATGAACCGGAAGGAGTAACCGGGTGCATTAAGAGTGCCCATCTGGTTCATGGCGGGTTGAATAGAGAATTTCTGTCCTGATTTGAATTTAGATTGCCATTTTTCCCCGACTTTCAGGATTACACCGGCAAACTCGTGACCAATTATTGTTGGATTAAGGTTAACATCGTTTGGAACTCGCTTATGTTCAGCTCCCTGTAGGGCAGCTTTATGCGAGGACATACATATGCTGTCAGAGATTACACGAGCAAGGATCTCATCTTCTTTTAATTCCGGCAGGTCAAATTCTTCAAGTCGAAGATCCTTCTTGCCATATATTCTAACCGCTTTTGTCTTCATTTTTAGTTTAATCTTAAACAATTAAAAAAGCCCACCCTTCGCCCTGTGCCCTGCTCCTTTTATCCCAGCATTACCTGGCCTCCGGTTACCGGAACAGCCTGACCGGTTTCGTATTCCTGGTCAATAATATACAGAATTGCTTTCATCACATCCTCCAGTTTACAACCCCTCTTCATAGGTACCTTATCCTCATAAAACTTTCTTACATCATCAATACTTTTAGCTTCTGGGACTTTACCTGTTTTTAGATACTGAACGAATAATCCGTTTTTTGGGTCGGACCACAGGGGACCTTCGTAAAAATTACCCGGACAAATTGAGTTTACCTTTATCCTGAAAGGAGCCAGTTCCATTGCAAAAGATTGTGTGAGCCCTATACCACCGAATTTAGCCCCCGCATATGCAAAATTACGATTGCTTCCCCTCAGACCTGATTTTGAATTGATCTGAATAATATCGGTGAAATATCCGGGTTTCTCCTGATTCTGAAGTTTCATAACTTCTGAAGCATATTTTGCACAATGAAAATAGCCGTTATAATTTACTTCAGTCATTTTGGAAAATGTTTCAGCGTCCATCTCCTCAAGACCCCCGGCCTTTAAAATACCTGCATTGCTTATAATGAGATCCAGTCCCCCAAACTCCCTGATAGTTGTAATGATCAGCTCTCTGACTGACTCAGCATCGGAAACATCAGTCCTGGCAAAAACAGCCCTGTTCTGTGATTTTTTAGTTGATAATAAAGAAGCAAAGGATTTTCCTTTTTCCTCATTCAGGTCAGCAATAATTATATTCATGTTCAACGCGAACAACGATTCTGCAATGCCAGCTCCAAACCCCTGGGCTCCTCCTGTTATTATAGCAATTTTATTGTTCAGTTTATTTCCGGAGGTTGTTGGCTGGGCGACTTTTCTTCTGTAGTTTTCAACTTCCCACTGATCAATAAATGCTACCTGCTCAGGAATAAGGAACTTAATTCCGCCACAGAGAGATGCATAATAGCTTATTTTTATCAGGTCTTCGTAAACATCCAGGGAGGCTTCCGCATCAGCGAAGGTTTCACCAATGGTAAAAATACCCATATCTTTAATTATAAACACCTTAGGTAAGTAACCATATTCGCTAATAAAGTGAGGCAACTGGTACCTGAATGAATCAAGGATCTTCTCGGCAGTTGATGATTGTTCGATATATAAGTACCTTGTTTTGCAGTAAACAATAATATCGGGCGTGAGCGGCAAAGAGATTTTATGAAACTCCTGCTGGTTCTGGTAGAACCTGGCAATGAGTGAGTTATTTCGATATCTTATTATCCCTGGTTGTTTCTCTGAAAGAAGAATTCGTATTGTTGGCAGAACTTTATTGAGTATTGGATTATATGGTAAGGATGTGACATCAGAAATGGGAGGTACCTGTTCTTTAATTTTAAGAATTATGTTGTCATATATTTGTTTAATCTCTTCTGTTGTATCAGCGCCGACAAAAGAGCCGTGATTTTCAAGAAATATAATCTGTGGATCGTGAGAGAACATTCTGCGATATGCAATTATTTCTGATTCAAGTTTCTTAAAAAGTGTATAACCGGGATCGGTATATGGTACAAACAGAACACTTTCTCCAAATAACTTCTGAGTCAGACTCTTTGCATTCCTGCTGCATAGTATTCCGTTTATCAGGGTAGGATGGAGGTGTACTATATATTTATATTGAATGATCTCATGCAGCGATGTTTCAACTGATGGTCTCATGTTATTCCCGGGGCCGATGATACTCCGGAACAAGTCATCTTTTACCTGTTCTTCCCTTATTACCGTATCTTCAGAATAAACTCCTGAAGATAAAATATGAAGTTTCTTCCTGCTTAAAGAAACCAGTTCCTCTTCGTTCAGATCAGCGAGCGCTTGTCCGCTGGCTTTTATCCATATTGTTTCATCGTCCTTGAAAGAAGTGTTTCCTCCTCCTGCGATCACAAAATCTTTATTGCTTCCGTAATACCTGGAAATCTCAATCAGTTCTTTTATTTCAGGTTTCATTTTCATACTTGTTTAAGAAATATTCAATAACTAATTGCCCGAGATTTATCAGTTCCCTCATTTGTTTTATACTGTGGGTCCCATCGGGCAAAACATACCCCTGTCTTCCGTCGGCTCTCAGATACTGATGTGCTGCTATAACACAGACCCCTTCCCATGCGATCTTTTTTAATGATTCATCAAGAGGTTTTGAGCCCCTTGTTGTTATCGTCATAGGTATCATTTCAGGTGTATTATGCTCGGTACCAAAGGTTATAATAAAACCTTTTTTATGAAAGAATTCCACAAAGTTTTTAAGGCTGTCCGCATCATTTCTGCATGGAATAAGCTCTATACACTCTATACCAAGCTTCTTAAGTGAATCATAAAGTTTTTCGGGATCAGACTCAAATTCGGTACATCTTCCTAAAGTATCGTCAAGTAAAACAGGATAACAGGGTATTCCTCCTGCTTTGATTATGATTTTGATGATTTTTTTGAGTTCGAGGAATGAGTTTTCATCCTCTTCAACAAATGCAGCGCCTCCGCTTTTCAGAAGATTGGACCTTATTTCATTTTCTAGCGCAGCTGGATTTTGCATGCCTGTTTTTGATTTTTTACCGCCATACAGGTTTTCAAGAAAATGAAGCTGCTCATCACTTTCAGGAGATATTGTAACAGCAAGTTCCCTCAAAGCTTTTGCAACGTGCCTCTCCCGAACCAGTTCATGCGCATACTCCTTTTTAATTGTTTCATAGGAGAGTTTCAAAGCGGGTCTCTCGCGTTCAATCAGTTGGTTCAGTTTTGATATCATAGATTTTATCTGAACCTGGCTTTCTTTTTTGACAGTTCTGAGTTGTATTTTTTGCATCCAGCCAACCTGAAAAGGATAATCAAGGCCCTTCCCGCTGAAATAGATTCTCCCGGGATTATTAGGATCATTTATCCTTATTCCTTTTTTCTGTTCTTCTTTAAGAAGTCCTATAAATTCAATATTGAATAATGGGAAAATCTTATTTTTCAGGCAGCCGTTGTGAAAAGCGTTATAACCATCGGTCACATAAAAATCATTAATGCCCAGAACAGCTATTTTTTCTTCAACAGCCATTTTGAAAGCTGTATCGAGAGCATTGAATGCACT
>PMNJ01000302.1:0-548 GCA_003162595.1 Bacteroidales bacterium
AAGCTTTTCATTTTAATCCTTCCCCTCTGGCTTGTGATCCTTTATTTAATCCAGGTTGCTGAAATCCCAAGAACAAAACGTTACAGAGTACTCTTCTATCAATATTTCCAATCGGCAGTACTAATCGTTACTTTTTTGCTGGTATTTTATTTTACTTTTAAACTTTATCAGATTTCCCGCCTTTTCCTCATAGAATTTACAATTTTGGGCCTTCTGTTCCTTTTCTTTGTCAGATCATTTGAATATAAAGTATTCAGGATTTACAGGGCGAAGGGATATAACTTTATAAACGTTGTTTTAATTGCTGACGATTCTTCTATTCCTTTTATTGAAAGTCTGATTTCAAATAAGGAATGGGGATACAGAATAATCGCAATTTTTACAGGCTCAGTTCAGATAAAACAAAAGTATGAGAAGGCAATAATCCTTCTGCCTGATGAATATTTAGCTGTACTTAATGACCTGATGGAAGTCGATATAATTGATGAAGTACTTTATTTTAAAACCAAGGTGATTCCGGCAGAAGTAAGAAATACTGTCAGATCCTG
>PMNJ01000302.1:736-32187 GCA_003162595.1 Bacteroidales bacterium
AAAGATGATCCCCGTGTTACTAAAATAGGTAGATTCCTTCGCAGAACAGGACTTGACGAACTGCCTCAGCTCTTTAATATACTTAAAGGTGAAATGTCATTGATTGGTCCACGTCCTCCTCTTCCAAGCGAAACAGTTCAGTATAAACGATGGCAATTAAGGCGCCTTTCGATAAAACCGGGATTATCATGTTTCTGGCAGATTAAGCCTGACAGAAACAATATAAAGTTCGAAAAGTGGATGGAGCTGGATTTAGCTTACATAGATAATTGGTCACTTCGATTGGATTTCATAATATTATTAAAAACAATAGTTACAGTTTTCAAAAGAAGTGGATTATAATTAATTTTTAACCTTAAGATATCAAGATTATGGGAAAATCTCTTATGATAATTTTGTTTTGGATTTTAGTACAGTACTCAGCAATTCCACAATTGTAACTTGATCACTTATATTCAATTCTTTTGTCAAATTTTATCAGTTTTTGACTAAAAATACTAATTAAGATATCAATGGCTCAATTCAGGAGGTATTCACCTTAAATATGAAGGTAAATAAAAAAAATCGAATGAAAATCCACAGATTTTTACTTCAAGTAATTTGGAGGTATCTCCTTTAGTGTATATTTTTATCCCAAAATAAAATCACATGTTGAATATGATAATAACCTTGCGACATTTTGAAATTGGTCAAACGAAACATTTTTCATAACATTGTGTAACATGAAAAATTCTTTCTAAACAAATTTGAATTATATACATTGATAGTCAGTGACTATGAAAAAGAGAATAAAACTTTCAAGCCAATTTACGATAATACTTTTAATGCTGGTCACTATTTCTTGTGTCCCGGTAAAAGAGCTGAGCTATTTCAATGATTTAGATGGACTTGCAGAGCCTGTAGTAAATCCAAAGATTCAAAAAACAATCCTTCCATTTGATAGATTATATATTAAAATATTAAGTACTGATCCTCTTACAAGCCAGATATTTAACCTTTCAGATGATATTCGCAATTCAGGTGGCAATAATAGTCTGGTCAGTTATCAAGTTGATGAAGCCGGAAATATTAATTTTCCTTTTGCAGGTAAGATAAATGTTGGGGCTATGACAACAGCAGATGCTGCAAAAAAAATTCAAAATGCTCTAAATGAATATGTCTCTCATACATCTGTTACTGTCACATTCATTGATAATCATGTTTCTGTTTTAGGTGAGGTAATGCAGCAGGGAGTTTTTTCTTTCACACAGGATAAACTTAATATTTACGAGGCAATTGCTCTTGGTGGCGGGCTTACACGTTATGGAAACCGTAAGAATATTATCCTTATAAGACAGGAAGGGGATAAGATAATGCATTATAAGCTTAATCTTTCTGATTCCAAAATAGCAGGTAAGGATTATTACTATATTATGCCTAATGATGTCGTTGTTGTTGAACCTATGAAATCTGTATCCACAAGTTATCAGAACAATACTTATACTACCGTATTAACATCAATAACTACTCTTCTTGCAGTATTACTTTTTATGGGTTATAAATTTTAAATTATTCAATATAAATAATGATAAAGGACACTGAATCTGATGCCTCCATGGCCCCGCTAAAATATTTCTTATTGAAAGTATTTTCATTAAAGTATTTGTATATAAGTTGTCTTTTTCTTTTTATAGTTGTGGCTATCTTATATAACAAATATTCTCCAAGAGTATATGAAGCTTCTGCTTCGATTTGCCCGGTAGAAAATAAAACTTCTTCATTGCTTAACTCAAATCAACAATTTAGTGGACTTGCAAGCATTGACGCCATGACGAAAATCGAAAATGAAATGACTAATCTCAAGTCGTTTCCTTTGGTTTCCAAAACAATATCAAGCATGAATTTTGAGGTAAGATATTACAGCGAAAAATCTAAATATTTCAAGCAGACAGAAGAGCTCTACGGAAAAGCACCAGTATTGATTACTATCGATAAATCACACGTTCAACCTATTAATGCGAAGTTTTTTGTAACTGTTCTCGATGAAACATCTTATAAGCTAACTGTCTTCCAGAAGAAGGTATCCTACTATAATTATCTCGATAATCAGATAATCAGTGTTGACAATTTTCTTAAATTTGATACTATTTGCAGGTTTAATGAGACTATCAGCAATAAAATGTTTAAGTTTTCTGCCTCTTTAAATCCTGATTTTCAAATTAATAAAACCGGATCTGAATACATTTATTACTTCACCTTTAGTCATCTCGATATTATTGCGAAGGAGTATATGGGTATGATTAAAGTGGATAAGGTGTCGCCAATGGCATCAATTTTAAAGATAACATTCTCCGGACATAATCTTGAGAAAACAATAACTTTCCTTAATAAATTTCTTAATACTTTTCTTGAAGATAATCTGGCCAAGAAAAACAAAATCGCTCTAAGTACTGTAAACTTTATCGACTCACAAATTTCAACAATTTCTGACTCACTGGTAAAATCTGAATCTAAACTTAAGAATTACAGGTCAGCAAACCAGGTAATGGATCTTAGTTTTCAAGGACAGCGTATTATTGAGCAAAGGACACAAATTGAGACAGAACGTACTAACCTTCAGGCTCAGGAACGTTATTACAATTATGTCATTAACTATTTTAGGGCGAATAAGGATATGTCAGGAGTTGTGCCTCCATCTGCCATGAATGTATCAGATCCCACAACAAATCAGCTTATTTCTGAGCTGCTTGATTTAAATGCACAAAGATCAAATGTTACTTCAGGCAACAATAATGAAAAAAATATATTTCTGAGTCAGATCGATAACAAAATCCAGATGCAGAAACAAGCTATTATTGAGAATTTTACTAATAATCTGAACACACTTACGCTTTCTCTTAATGAACTGAATTACAGGGAAGATAAACTTTCAAAAGAGATTTCAAATCTGCCAAAAACAGAAATGAATATGGTAAGTTTGCAAAGAAAATTCAACGTGAGCGATGTAATTTACACCTATATGCTTCAGAAAAGATCGGAAGCAGCGATTACACTGGCTTCAAATTATCCTGATTTTGAGATTACTGAACCAGCGCGTGTAATCACTTCACGTATTACTTCTCCAAAGAGTATGATTAATTATGTATTAGCTATATTCTTTGGATTATTTATACCATCATTGTACTTATTTATAAGAGAAATCTTTGATGACAAAATAAGAAGCATTAATGATTTGGAATATCTGCTTCAGCATACGGTTTTAGGTGTCATTTATAGTAATAAAAATAAAAGTGAATCAGTTGTGGCTGAATTCCCTAAGTCTGCTATTTCTGAATCTTTCAGGAATCTGAGAAGCAGCTTGTTCCTTAAATCTGCGCAAGTTAAATCCAAAGTATTACTCATCACCTCATCACAACCATCAGATGGTAAAAGTTTTGTATCCCTTAACCTGGCATCTTCAATTGCATCGGTTGGTTATAAAACTATTCTTATTGATGCCGATTTGAGAAGGCCAAACCAACACACTAAAATGAAAGTAGATAATTCAACAGGACTTTCCAGTTATATGACAAAAAATGCAAATATTGAAGAAATCATTAAGAAATCGCCAATTGAAAACCTCTTTTTCATTTCCGCCGGACCCATTGTACCAAATCCTTCAGAATTGATGGAATCAGGTATACTCGATGAAATGATAACGTATCTTAAAACCAGATATGAATATATTATTATTGACACTACACCAGTAGGAATTGTAGCTGATGCTACTCTGGTGATGAAATATGCTTCAAGTATTCTTTTAGTAGTCAGAAACAATTATACAAGCAAGGAAATACTCAAAAGTGCCATAAACATTCTTAAAACGAACAAGTGTAATAATTATGATCTTATATATAATGATCTGAATTTACAAAAAAGCTCTTATAAACATTATAGCAACTATTATATCGACAAATAACTTATTTGATAATTTATAAACTCAACACAATAATGACCAAAGACATTTCTGTGATAAAAGAGACTATTAAAGAACATATATTGCAAGCTACTTTTGCTGATAAAGATAAAATTCAAAATGATTCTTTAATCTTTAAGGAGGGTTATTTTGATTCAATGGGATTTGTTGTTTTAATTACATTTCTGGAGGAAAGTTTTGGCATCACAACAACAGATGAAGATCTGATTGAGGAAAACTTCGAATCAATAGATGCAATTACTTCCTTTATAATACGGAAAACAGATAATCAGTAGTGCAAGTTTTATTTATCTAACACATCAAAAATGTGTGGAATTGTCGGGATTTACAATAGTACGGAACCCTTGCAAAGTCCTGAAAATCTTTTACAAAGGATGCTCGGACGTATTCAATATCGGGGACCTGATGAAAGTGGTATTTATATTAACAATCGGGTTGCAATGGGTAGTGTCAGGTTAAGCATTATTGATATTCAATCCGGACAGCAGCCATTATCCTCCAGTGATGGCAAATACTGGATAGTATTTAATGGAGAAATTTTCAATTATATTGAGCTTAAAACCGATTTAAAATGTCTCGGGTACTCCTTCAGGACTGAAAGTGACACAGAAGTTTTACTGAATGCATACATGGAGTATGGATCGGATTGCCTGAACAGGTTAAATGGGCAATTTGTTTTCGCAATTTGGAATAATGAAAAGAAGGAATTGTTTCTCGCCCGCGATCGGGTAGGCATAAGGCCTCTTTTTTATACACGGACGGAGAACAATACTTTTCTATTTGGATCGGAGATTAAAACACTTTTCGAACACCCTGGTGTCAAAGCTGAAATAGATTCTGTTTCAATGTCACAGATTTTCACATTCTGGTCTACTCTCACCCCCAGAACTGTTTTTAAAAAGATATTTGAGCTGGCTCCCGGGCACTTTATGAAAATTTCTGATGGACAATATGTGATTAAGCCTTTTTGGTCTCTCCGTTTCCCTGTCAATAAGGAATCCTGTTTTAAAGGATCAATAGATGATGCAGCTGCAGAGCTGGAAAATTTACTGACAGATGCTGTAAGGATAAGGCTCAGGGCCGATGTACAGGTTGCTGCATATTTGAGTGGGGGACTGGACTCAAGTGCTACCACAGCATTAATTAAAAAGATAATGCCTGAAACATTACAGACCTTTTCAATTGGTTTCGAAGACAATGAGTTTGATGAAACTCTTTTTCAACAGGAGGTTTCAAAATATCTTGGAACCAGGCACACCGCTTTTACATGTACCCGGCAGGATATTGGAAATTATTTTCCTCAGGTTGTGTGGCATTCAGAAATACCCATATTACGTACAGCACCTGTACCTATGTTTTGTCTATCAAAGAAGGTCAGGGAAAACAATATTAAAGTGGTAATTACAGGAGAGGGCGCAGATGAAATACTGGCCGGCTATGATATTTTTAAAGAAGGCATCATCAGGGAGTTCTGGTCGCGTGAACCTGATTCAAAATACAGACCCTTACTTCTGCAAAAATTATATCCCTACCTGGCTCAATTCCAGGGAAAAAACAAGAGGATGCTTAAGTTATTTTTCGGGTATCAGCTTCAGGACACTGATTCCCCATTTTATTCACACATATTGCGCTGGCGAAATACATCTAGTATCCAGAATTATTTCTCAGAGGATATGAAATCCGAAGTAAATGGAATTGATCAATTTGAGGAAGTAGTTAAGATGTTGCCACCTGGGTTTAATCAGTATGACCGTTTAAGCAAATCTCAATGGCTTGAATCAGAAATATTTATGTCGAGTTACCTGTTGTCTTCTCAAGGTGATCGTGTTGGTATGGCCAATTCTGTTGAAGGACGTTATCCATTTCTTGATTACAGGGTGATAGAATTTGCTGCCAAACTACCACCCGATTTTAAGATGCATGGCCTCAATGAGAAGTTCATCCTTAAAAGAATGATGAATAACCGTCTGCCTGAGAGTGTCTTGAAACGTCCAAAACAGGCTTACAGGGCACCTATTGCAAGCAGTTTTCTATCATCTCCTGCCAGGGAATATGCCTTAGATCTGTTATCAGAACATGATATAAATCAAACAGGCATGTTTTCATACAATACTGTTCAAAAATTACTAACCAAAATATCGAAAGATACGTTGGTTACAGAAATGGAAAACATGTCTCTTGCCGGAATTCTTTCCTCCCAACTAATTTATCACCAATATATATTAAAAGATAATTTCAGACCCTCTGTTTCACGGTTAAATAATTGTCAGGTTATTCACGAAAAAAATCCAATCTATTCCTGATTAATACTTAGAGCGATTATGAAAAACAAAGATAAACGGCCTTTCAGCAAGGATATTCTGATCATTCATGATATTGATGCAGAATGCAACCGACTGATTACCAACATTCGGGAGGGTGTGCTGCATAAATTGAACCGGCTTGGCGGTGTGATTGGTATTTCAGGTGGTATTGATTCTTCTGTTTCCATGGCTCTGGCTGCCAAAGCACTGGGAACTGAAAATGTACTTGGTATTATGTTGCCTGAACAGGATTCAAGTTCAGAAAGTGCCCTTTTTGCACAAAAACTGGCTGATAGATTTGATGTCAAAGCAATTACTGAAAATATCACAGAAGCTCTTGAGGGTTTAGGATGTTACCAGCGACGTGATGAGGCAGTGAGAACAGTTTTCCCTGAGTATGATCCCTTACATTACAAAATGAAAATTGGTATCAGGAGTTCTGGTCTTTACACCAACTTGCCACCTCTTTTTTCAGTCACAATTGTTGACAGTAAAGGCAAGGAACAGTCAAAGCACGTACCTGCACCTGAACTCAGGCAGATCGAAGCTGCTTCTAATTTCAAACAACGCTGCCGTATGTCTATGCTTTATTATCATGCCGAACGCCTCCACTATGCGGTTATAGGTACACCAAATAAACACGAAGTGGAACAAGGATTTTTTGTCAAACATGGTGATGGTGGTGCAGATGTTATGCCTATAGCCCACCTCTATAAAACCCAGGTATATCAACTGGCTCATTACCTGGGAATTCCAGAAGAAATAATTGATCGCACTCCAACTTCCGATACATATTCGGCTGAACAGACGCAGGAGGAATTTTTCTTCCAGTTGCCGTTTCAACAAATGGACTTGCTCTGGTATGCCTTTAAAAATAAATATGACCCGCAGGAAGTTGCAAGTGTTATGGAGAGAACCGCCGATGAGATAAATAAAGTCTTCGCAGGTTTTGAACGTAAAATCAAAACAACCGAATATCTTCGGATGACGCCTTTAACAAACTAATCTTCTATTCAGACCATGATTTCGATACCACAGCGTGTCCTTGGTGAGGCACTATTATTTTCTGCCCGAAAATGCCCTGCAAAAACAGCTATAATAATAAAAACGAAGGAATATTCTTATTCCAGCCTTAAAGAAAGTGCAGAAAATCTGGCCAGTCACCTGGTGATTACCGGAATTAAAAAAGGTGACAGGATCGCTGTTTATATGAATAATTCCTGGCAGAGCATCATTTCAATCTATGGGATTACTCTCTCTGGGGCTGTTTTTCTGGTTATTAATCCACAGACAAAAGCTGATAAATTACAGTACATTCTAAATGACAGCGGAGCTAAAATATTAATTTCCGAGAGCATCCTGAGCAGTGAAATCTCGCTTGCTTTAGAAAATAAAAAGGATATACATGAACTAATTCTTTCTGGTGATAAGAGCAGGTTGAAGAGCTTTCCTGAAATAAAAACAGAAGATTTTGAAAATATTCTTTCAACCGATTTCTCCGGAATTATATTACCACGGATTATTCCTAATGACCTTGCAGCACTTATCTATACTTCGGGGAGCACCGGTTTTCCAAAAGGGGTAATGATGACGCATCAATCAATGGTATTTACATCATGGAGCCTAATTGAATATCTGAGATTATCGGATGAAGACCGTATTTTACTTCTGCTTCCGCTTGCTTTCGATTATGGATTATACCAGCTGATCATGGCTATAACAGTTGGTGGTTCACTGATTGTTGAGCAATCGTTTACATTTCAGGCATCTGTCTATAAACAGATTGAACAGTTTAAGCCAACCGTTTTCCCTGGCGTGCCTACAATTTATGCTATGATGATTGCTACAAACAAAAAGACAGGTTTGTCATTTGATTGTATCAAAAAAGTCACAAATACTGCAGCTGCCTTACCAGCTGAATTTATTCCGGATCTAAAAAAAATATTCCCCGCTGCATTGATATTTAAAATGTACGGGCTGACGGAATGTAAAAGAGTTTGTTACCTGGAGCCGGAAATGATTGACATTAAACCAGACTCTGTGGGCAAGGCAATCCCGGGAACAGAAGTCTTTTTGCTATCACCGGATGGTAAACCGGTGCCTCCGGGTGAAAAGGGCATTTTACATATCCGCGGCCCGCATGTTATGCTTGGCTACTGGCACAAAGAAGAACTCACAAGGGAAATGCTTAAACAGGGCAGTTTACCATGGGAAAGGATCTTGTGTTCGAATGATTGGTTTAAAATGGATGATGAAGGATATCTGTATTTCCTCAGTAGAACAGATGATATAATAAAAACCAGGGGAGAAAAAGTTAGTCCTGCAGAAATTGAAAATGTTATCTATAAAATCGATGGGATAAGAGAGGTTGCTGTTATCGGCGTTCCCGATGAGATCATGGGAGAATCGATAATAGCATATGTGACAACCCATGGCGCCCCTAAAACAGGTGAGAAAGAGATACAAAAGGAATGCATGTCAAGACTTGAACTTTTTATGATGCCGCAACGGATCATTTTTCTTGAGGAAATGCCCAAAAGTTCCAATAGCAAGATTGATAAAAAAGAACTTAAGAAAATGTACCTCTCAAATGAATAAATCAAAACTATATAAAAGTATAAGTGACGATTTAAACAGTAAGCTTCATCTTCTTGAAGATAAACCTGAAGAGACAGTTGATACAACTTTGAAAGCCTTATGGTTAACAGCTGCAGGTTTGCCTGTTTCTGCTCATAGATCTAAAAATCTTTCAATTCCTGATCTTTCAGATAAGCAGGTAGAAACACTGTACAAATTAATTAACCTCAGGCTTAACAATACTCCACTGGCACATATAACTAAACGGCAAAACTTCATGGGAATTGAATTACTTTCCGATAAGAGAGCATTGATCCCTAGAAAAGAAACTGAAATTTTGGGTAAAAAAGCTCTAGAGATATCGAAAAAGATTTCTTCAGAGAAAGGTAATATTAAAGTTATTGACGTTTGCTGCGGATGCGGAAATCTTGGAGTTGCTATAGCCACCTATAATGCCGATTGCACTGTCTATTCAACAGATCTGTCCCACGAGGCTGTGGAACTGACACGCGACAACATTAACTTTCTGAACCTCAATAAACGCATACATGCCAAACAAGGCGATTTATTATCAGTTTTTGAAACTGATGAATTTTATGAAAAGACTGATCTGATTATCTGCAATCCTCCATATATTACAAGTTCCAAAGTTCAGAAAATGGATTCCGAAATTGCATCAAATGAACCGGTTTTAGCTTTTGATGGAGGGATGCTCGGAATAAAAATAATTCAAAAACTTGTTCATGAAGCACCCCGATTTCTAAAAGAGAATGGCTGGTTAGTTTTTGAAGTCGGTTCAGGTCAGGGGCAATTTATAGTTCAATTATGTGAAAGATCGGGAGCATTTAGCGAAATTGAAACAGATCCTGACGATTCTGGTATCATCAGGGTTATATCCGCCCGGAAATAATCATTCTGTCAGTGTGTTTAATAAAACAATTAGTGCCAGGGTTTGGCATTCTATTCGCTATCGCCAACCTTTTATCACTCCATAGAATTTCGGAGTATTCTTTTTCAAGAAATACCCAACTGAAATACACATAGGAATGGTTAGAAGCGGACAAATTATGAATATAAAAACCGATTTTGCTTCCCCATTCCCAACTAAAAAAAATAATCCTTTTTTAATAATAGTTATCAGAGGTTCATGTGAGACGAAAATAAAAAAAGAAAATGTAACGAATTTATAAATACTAGCTTTTGTCACGTCCACATTTTTAAACAAAAAATCATAAAGAAAATTGATTGCCAATATCCCCAATAAAATACTGATTTTATGCAATATGCCTAAGGCCAATTGATACTGCTCACCTAAAAAGAATAATCGGGTCCTAATTATAACAAATACAATCCATAGAAACCCAAAAATAAATGTTAGCCTTGAAGTTTTAGGAATTAAAAGCATTTCATTCCTTTTGCTAATTAATGCTCCAAGAATAAAAAACAGCAAAGACTGACTTCTGAATATGATAAAATCAAATTCGTAGAACCACACAAATAAGCAGAATGGTATTAACCATAACTTTATATGTTTTATTAGCAGGTATAAAAGTGGAGACAAAAGCGCAAATACTGTTAAATCCCTTTTATACCATAGTTGGTATGGAATCGGATTCAAGAATATAGTATTTAACAGATTTAGAATACTATAATCCCTTAATGGTACTTTGGTAAAAAAAACCGGGTCAATGGGAATGATTGTAAAACTAGGTATACTATAATTCCGAATTTATATTACAGGAGTCCTTATTGGCCTGAATATTACTAACAGGGAAACAATGCTTAAATATGACCACCTGGTATTTCTTTGTTAGCATTTCCAGTGTCGATTCTTCCATAAAGTCATTATTCCCGCCATTTTTTAACCAAATTTTATAATAATAATAAGGATAATTATGCCAGCCATAAGGAGAGCTTTTTGGAAAAGTCAATTCACAATGAAAATATTTTACCTGAAAATATATAATGACCAAATATCCTGAAGATCACTTAAAAGAATTTATTATCAGTATATCGAAAGCCAGGCTATTCCTCGAGGAGGGAGATGTATGTCTGATGTTTCCCCCTCGGGGATAGTATCAGATTTTCGACTATCTTAATATTTATTTCAATTATACCTTTGGTTTGCCTGTTGATCTCATCTCTAATACCTTCCATTTCTGATGATTTAAATTGTTCGCCAACAATTATCAGGAGATCAGCATTACCTTTCTCCTTTTGCAAAAGCTGATAGGTCATAATGTTTTTGAAAATCGGTTTATCCAGTTCACAAACCGTACTTGGTAAGAACTCATCATTAGCCCCCCGTAATCCTTTTATACTGCTTCTTTTTCCTTCAATTGAAAAATATTTATTCTCAGGAGTACAAATGTCATCGGTCTTATATCTGATAAATGGCATTATATAGTTTAAGAATCCTGTTCCAACAATTGAATACTTGTATTTCTCCAACTTGATTTGTTCCGTATAACCATAATAAGGATCAAATGAATATCTTGAAGGGATCATTTCCTGGGCAATAACACATCGTTCGCTATGACCGTAGAATGTAGTCGATTTTGCATTAAAAAACTTCTCAATAAAATCCCGTTGTTTAAAATCAATATTTTCGGAGGTGAGAAAAATGCCTTTTAGTTTGAAATCGAGGCTAATCTTGCATTCCTCCAGAAGTTTTGCAAAATACCAGATTGCTGAAAGGTAGCCGTTCAGATACTGGGGTTTATATTCATTGATTTTTCTTCCATAATGTTCAATTGTTAGCTTTGATAATTTAATGGGGAAAAAAATAATCTCATTGTGCATAGGATTGAATTTCCAAAGTTTGTCCCCAAATTCGACCTGCCTGAAAGTTGTAGTTTTATCATCAAACAGATATCCATTTTTTTTTCTGTAGTAATAAATAAATGCATTTTCTTTATAGACCGAGTCATAATCGAGAAGAAATTTTAATGGCAATCCAGTACTACCTCCAGTTGTAGCTGCATAATATCCATTTTTAATCTTCTTTGTTGAAATAAGTTTATCAAAATTGTTTCTGATGATTTCTCTGGTAAGAAAAGGAATATTCTTTATTTGATCAAAATCCGAGAATTGTATAGGGTCAAAGGATATTTTTTTGAATAAATCGCGATAGTAAGGTACATTTTTAGATGAGTGTATTAAGATACTTTTCAACTGGCTTAATTGATATTCTTTTATACTTTCCGGACTTAATAATTCTCTGTTCTCAAGGAGGTTATAATAGTGAAGGAACTCTTTATTCTTAATTAGTCTGTTGCGAATAAATGGAGATGCAATGTATTTCAGAGATTCCGGCATATTATCTCTTAACCTTTTCAGAAAATGCTTATTCATTTGATAACACCGATTTGTAAATTTCTTCTAATTCTTTTAGAACTGAATTTGGTAGATATTTTTGAACTTTCTGCTCCGAAACGACACCATATTCTTCAATTTTTTCTGGATTCTCAAGAAAAAAATTTAAAGACTGCTTTATTTGCTCCAAATCTCCAGGATTTATTAACAATCCATTCTCTTTATTTCTGACAATCTCAGGTATACCTCCAACTTTAGTTGATATAATTGCTTTGCCATAAGACATTGATTCCAAGATAGAGATAGGTAAACCTTCATTGTAGGATGGTAGTATATACACATCAGAATTATTCAGAATGCTACTCTTTTCATTGTTTGATATCCATCCTAGAAATTCTACAATATCCTCAATACGATGCTTGTAAATAAGATCTTTCATATGTTCAACCTCCCCATTTCCCGCAATTAATAATTTAATTCTACCTCTGTACAACTCTTTATTTCTGGCAATAACTTCTATCAAATCAAAAATACCTTTCGCCTTACATATCAAGCCAAAAAATAAGAAAGTTATCACATCCTTTTTAAGGTCGGTTTTTATTTTTACAGGATAATCAATAATATTAGGTAAAATTAATAACCTCTTTGTTTTAAAGTTTTGCCCAAAATATTCAATCCATGATTGAGATAAGCAAATAACAACATCAGCATTACTCAATAAGTTCTTCATCAGTCGTTTTGAAAGAATATTACTATTTTCAAAGAATACCTGAAACCCACCCCCATGAATATGATAAATGATTTTTTTTCTGAAAATGTACTTACCTATTACAAAAATAATAAACTTGCGATAGAAACTCCCATAAGATGCTCCATGAATATGAATTACTCTTATTTTTCTGTTAGAGAAGAGGGTAGAGAAAAGCTTAATCAAACTAATAACAAAAATATAACTTTTAAAAAATGAAGAACCATTTTTATGGCTTGCAATGAAATTAAAAACCTCATAATATCGACTATAGACATCGATAACAGCTCCCACACCACCACGATGATTTTGGTAATCCGGACCTATTGTAAGTATTTTTGATGATAAGTCTGATGATAGTCTGATCATTTGCTTCATTAAAAAAAAATTGTCTCTTAAAAGATTCTCATCAACATAAAAGCTGATAAACTATCTTATAAGTAATAATTATTGGTTCATAACATAAATTTCCAATAATTTTTCATTTCTCTTATTTAAAGTATAGTTTTAAGTAAAATGAGAATATGATTTTTTGCCAATCGCCTCGTTATCAAACTCACCTGAAAAAAGTTTATATACTGCATTATTCAGTCTATTTACATCTCGTATTTAATAATTTATTTAGTTGATTCTTATTAATTCACATTTTTCAATTCTTCGCTAGTGTTTGATATTTACCGGAGCTAAAATGTGTGTCTGGTAAAACCAGCGAAAAATTAAACTAAATATTTCTTGTTGTTTTAATCTCATCCATTTCTTCATATTGTCATCCTAGCTTAAAAAAGTCACTTTTACCTCCCATAGTGAATTTCCTATTACTTTGTGGAAGCCAACTGGTTTACCTATCTTTATTTAGTAAGAAGATCAGGTTATAAAACTTGATTAACTTTTCCTTTTCATAATCCCATGAGAGTTCGTTAAGTATTCTGTTATATGCGAAAGCACCCATTTTTGTTCTCAGTTCCGGATCATCGATCAATTGAATAATTTTATTGGAAAAGTCAATAGTATCACCACATTCGGCATAAAGTGATGCCTCCTGAGCCGAAAACCTACCCTCTTTTAAATCATACTGAACCACTGGCTTTCTAAGTGCCATATATTCCATTATTTTATTCATTGTGGATAGATTATTCATTTCTGTGGGTTTATCCGGATTTACACAGATATCGGCTGTATTCAATATAGCAATAAGTAAATCATCAGGGACCCTTCCATAAAAATCGATGTACTCATTAATTCCCATTTCAGTCGATAATTTTTTCATCTTCAGGAAACAGGTCCCATCTCCTACTATGGCAAACTGAATATCCTGCCTGATTGAAATAATATGTTTCGCGCTTTCAAGTAGAAGATCAATTCCTTCCTGTTCTCCTATTACACCAACATAACCTATAAGGTATTTTTTGCCTTTTAAGAATTGCTTATCGGGGGGAAGTAACTTTAATCGGTCCAATTTCGGCCCGCTTCTTATTACCTGGATTTTATCTTCAGCCATTTTCCCCCTCCTGATTGCGATTTCTCTATATGATTCATTTGTCGCAATACTGAAATTTGCGGTGGCAAAAGAGAGTCTTTCAAACAAAATCATCATTTTATATAAAAATCCCTTATTGTTAAACTTTGCAATATATAATTCAGGATTTATGTCATGATGATCAAATACATATTTAACTCCTAAAATCTTAAACCATAATGCCACTAAAAAAATAAGATCGGGAG
The DNA here is from genome assembly GCA_003162595.1 of Bacteroidales bacterium. Classification (GTDB taxonomy): domain Bacteria; phylum Bacteroidota; class Bacteroidia; order Bacteroidales; family VadinHA17; genus LD21. The sequence goes on from PMNJ01000302.1 coordinate 15,357, forward strand.
GGTTACAGCCATGTATTACCTGAAACCTCTTCTTAAAATAGATTTTCCAGCTTAAGAAAAATTCCCAGAATAAAGCTACTCCATATTCCAGAAGGTATCCTAAAGCATCACTTGCATCGAAGGGAAGAGAGTGCCTATAGATTTCTATACCGTTAATTATTTCATAGGAAGCCGTATAACCTTTCATCTTAGGACAGATTATACTTACCATAGCCCCGGATTCCTTAAGGGTATTTGCTTCCTGCCAGACCCTCCTGTCAAAAGGGACAGGAAGATTTTCAACTATAATTAAAATATGCTTATGCTGAAATGAAGGCATTGTTACCAATTAATTCCTACGTAATTCCTGTTTGAAAGAATAGAATCATCTATCCGTACAAAATCAATAATGATTTTATTCTCAATATCACTTACAAGGTTAAAAAATTCTGGTTCTCTTGTATTAATTACAATTATATCACATTCATTAATTAATTCCGCGGGATCACTAACCATGAGATTAGATAAATGAGGGATTCTTGAATCAATGTACTCTTTGTTAGTTCCCGTTAACTTAGCCAGATTAATATTCTTGTCATAAATTACAATATTACACCCTTTATCCAGTAATGTTTCAATAATACTGACAGTCGGGCTGTTTCTAAGATCATCTGTTCCAGCTTTGAAGCTTAAGCCGAGGAAACCAAGTTTTTTGTCCCAATACTTATATATTAGCTTGATAGCACGCTGAATCTGAAGATCATTTGTTTTACTGATTCCATCAATAACAGGAACATCAATATATAAATCATGAGCTAAAGTCTGCAGGCCTTTTAAGTCTTTTGGCAGACATGAGCCACCATAGGCAAATCCGGGTTTGAAATAATATGGTGAAATATTTAACTGTTTATCTTTGCAGAAAATATCCATTACCTCGTGAGAATCTATTCCGAGCTCAGAACAGATATTTCCAATTTCGTTGCTGAATGAGATCTTAAGTGCATGATAAGTATTATTAATATACTTCATGATTTCTGCAATCTTCAGATCAGTGATTATTATCTCCGCCGGTAATTGCCTGTATAGTTCGGCCACCTTTTCTGCAGCTTTCACATTATCTGAACCGATAAGAGTAAGAGGGGGATTATAATAGTCCTTTACAGCTGTTCCCTCTCTCAAAAACTCAGGATTATCAACAAGAGCAAAGTCTTCATTCCTTTTTTTCCCAGAGTTATATTCAACAATTTCAGCAAATTTATCGCACGTACCTGGCATAATGGTCGAACGTATGGCAATAATATGGAAAGTGTTTTTATGTTTTAAAGCCTCACCTATGTTTTCCGCAACTTTAAAAATATATTGCAGATTCAAATGTCCCTTATCAGTACTGGGTGTACCGACAGCAATTATAGAAATGTCAGAACCTTTAACTGCCAGCATATTATCAGAAGTTGCACTTATGCGCCCTGCCATTCTTTGTTCAGCTATTATTTTATCCACATCCTTTTCTATGATGGTAGCTCTTCCTGAGTTAATCTGATCAACCTTTGCCTGGTTAGTATCCACACCTATAACGTGATGCCCGTTTTTTGCCAGGCAGCCCAGACTTACGCAGCCGACATATCCAAGACCAAAAATGCTAATCTTCATATTAAACTATTTTAATTACAAATTTAAAAGTTGAGGTACGTTCAATCTGTGCTTTGCAATAAATGACATTTGTGGCTTCCTTTTTCATAAATGAATCGGAATACCATCCCAGTATCTGAGGATTAGTTTGTCCTTTTATCACGACATGTTCCAATTTATCATCAACACAGAATTCTATTTTTCGGCCTGGATATCTTGAAATCTGATATGAATTAGTTGATAAATTGAAGATATTCGCTTCGGGATGAATATGAAACGGAATTTCAACCCATATTTTTCTGGTTTTAAGTACATTTATGGTATCCTGTATTTGAAATTCATTTTCCAATCTGTAAAATATAACCTCACGGATATGCTCGATTCCCTCTTTAATATATCCATTATGGGTAGCTATTACGCGCTCAATATCATCACTTATATGCAGATCAATAATGCTGGTTTTATAATGTTTTATCCATAATGTTGGACCACCACTCACAGCCTGGTCTTTTTCGTTAATCCGGATTGTATTATGTGCCAGAGTGCCTTTAAAATAATTTCGCCATAGGGGTTCTGTGTGATAAGTATAGGTTCCAGGGTCCACGAAGACTGCTCGTCCATCAAGATGTAAAATAAAAGAAAGAGCGTCAGCGTGTCCATGAGCTGCAATAGAGAGGAATCCAAGAGGAGCAGCATCAAAATGCAATAATATTTCTTTATCATTTTCTTTTTTTCGAAAAAAAAAGTGACCCTCCTCTTTGTAGAATTTGGAACTTTCATTCATACTTATAACAGGAATAGAATCATAGATCACTTTCCCCTGATCACCGAACAAAAACTGATTCTTAACATCAAAGCCATTGCATTTGGATTTAAGAACCGGATCACCGTAAATGATAGCTCCAGAAGTCAGCAATGATTTGAAATTATTAAACTTTTCATCAGTATCAATCATGAAACATTTTCCGTCATCTTCATCACCATATTTCGGGAAATTTCCGTTGCAGTCAAGGAGATCATAAATATAATAGAAGATCTTGAGCAGACGTTGCTTGAATCGGTCCGAAAATGGTCTATTTGTTTTTTCACCAACAATAAATGACAGGAGGAAAAAATCAGTAATGAACTGAATATATTCAGCGGCTTCTTCTTTGTTTATACCCTCTTTCGAATGCTGATTAATTATTTCCTTCTCAAGACCTTCCTGCGAATATCTGAGCCATTTCCCTGAGTCTTTGAATTCCCATTTTGAAGATGCAATAAACAGGCCTGCATACTCTGAGATCAGATGGTTATTGGCTGAAGAATACTTTGAGGGATTTTCAAAGGAATAGATGCAATGCATCTTTATCATAGGTATCCAGTCTTTTTCTACAAATTCCTTAAAATTAAAATCCTCCAGGATAAGATTATCCGCATCCAATATTTCCCAGCAAAGAAACCAGGTTATTAATCTTAGATTTATTTCAATATTGCTATACCAATTTATACCTGAGAGGAAAGGATTTTGAAGTGACCAGGATTTATTTAATTGTATAAAAAGATCCAGCTCGTCCTTGCTTCCCGTTGTATTATAGTTGATACAAATATTTACCAGAAACTGAAGCCGGTTAATTTCCCAGACACATTTTGCACATAATCTGGGATTTTCCCTAATATTGATTTTCCTGTAAAAAGCCGGATGGAAAACTTCTCCTGATAAAAAGTCTTTTTGCCAATTTATTTCCTGTGGTTTACTGTAATTAAATTCGGTACCAAATACTTTTAAATTCTTTGGATGCACACTTGCATTTTCAATATTAAATTCAAATATGTTTTTTTTAAAAACAAATTCCTCCTGCAATAACTCAATCTTATATTCAAATTTTTCTTTTAGGTAATCCGTTAAAGATTGTTTAAACCTGAAGAGTATTTCAGCCAATGACATGGTCATTAGCCTATTAAGATACCATTTATTCATCGACAATTTAATAAGATCTGTTTTTAGTCCTAACCTCTTTCATTTTCTTTACCTTTACACAAATAACCGGATAAAGCAATTGTTTGTGAATCATCTGGAAATAAACATTAAGTCCGTGTTTTAAAATGTCAACCCAGTCTTAATAATTAGAATCAATGATTATCCATTTATAAATGGTTAAAAAACCAAAATAAAAAAGGCTGCCCCTTTTGATACAGCCTCATTTTAATAAACCGATTTCTATAATCTGTTATCTTTTTTGCGCCAATATTGTAATTGTCACCGGATAGTCTTGATCATAAAAATATTAGAAAACTAAAGATAGTTCAAGAAAACTGAATTTTAGTATAATTCCAACTATCTTGAGCTTACTATCAGCTTATTAGTGCCTTTACTTAACCCGAATTTTGACTTTAACATTTTATTAATTTAGGGAACTGATATTAATTTATTTCCCAACGACTTAGTATATCATCCTTAAGCTTTGAAATGGAGTATCTGGATACATTAATCTCCTTTATTTCCAATTTAAAAGCTCTGTGCATTAAGGTTACAAAATGCTCTAGATTTCGTTCTTTTTCGACGAAACCATTTTCCCCTTCATGAATAATTTCCCTGGCGGCACCAAAATCTGTCACACAGCAGGGAATACCACATGCAACCGCTTCCACTAAGGAAGTGGGCCATCCCTCCATATATGACGCCATAACGAATAAATCTGAGGCATTTAAATAAAGTGAAATCTCAGATGGAATTTTTTTGCCAACCAAAAAAACGCTCTGAGCTATTCCATGCATTTCTATATATTCATTAATCTTCTCCAGGTCTTCGCCTTCTCCGACAAAAAACAATACACTTTCAGGTACATTACTTTTAAACAATATAAAAGCATCAATAATAAATTTCCACCCCTTTAACCAGGTTAAACGACCTATAGTAGAAATTATGACTGAATTTACCGGAATAGATAATTTTTCACGTGATTCAATTTTATTTATCGGCCTGAAAATATCAGTATCTATCCTTGTCGGAAACTTGAAAATTGATTGCAACAGTATTTTTCCTTCACTCCTAGCTATAAGGTCTTGAATAGCCTTTTCATCAGCTGATACTAAAACTAAATTGACATTTTTGAAACTTGAGAATAAAAGTCTTTCGAATAGATTCACAAAGTATTTTCCGTACCAATATTTCGAAATTTTCAAAGGGTTCTCTACTCCCGGAAATCTATAACAAATATTTTCATACTCATATTTTTTTATCGCCGGAAGTATTTCTGGTCTCTGCACGAACACATTATTATATTTTTTTTCAAGTATTTTAGATCTGTATACCCTTAATAATAAAAAACACATTATCCTATCAGGAATTATATACTTGGTCTTTGAAATAGAATATCTGGCTAATGCAAAAAAATCATAATTGATTCCATTAATATTTTTTATAGTCCATTTCCCTACAGGATCATTTTCATCCGTTGTTATCCCAATTAAAGCCAATTGATTGCCAAAAGCAATAAGTAGATTTTTAACAAAGGTTAAATGACCTCCTATTTGATAATCAGTATAATTACAAAAATCAATAACCAATATTTTCTTCACTCAATAATAATTATTAAAAATATCCAGAAAGTCTATAAGTTATTTGATAATTTCTCTAACAGTTCAAATATTATTAAAGCAATCCCTTAATCATCCTCATAATCATTTATCGTTATCTGCAATAATCTTTTGAAGAATAAAGAGCATCCAAATAAAATTACCATAATCTCTCTTCCCTTCTTGATTTAATTGAAAAATTTCTGATATGGTGCTGATATTCAATTTAGGAATTATTCGGTTAAGAGTCTCTAGCTTTCCTACGAAAGAATTTTCTTTAAACCATTCTCTTAAAGGTACACCAAATCCTCGTTTTGAAGCCAAAAGTATTGATTTTGGCAGCCTCCTACCAATTGTTTTACGTAGTATTGTTTTCCGCTCAAAATGATTCATTTTTATGTCTTTATGAACATGGGTCAGAAAATCAATTAACCGATAATCAAGAAAAGGAGTTCTGGCCTCAAGTGAATATGCCATACTCATCCGGTCTACTTTTACTAACATATCATCTGGCAGCGAAAGTTTCAGATTAAAATACATCAATTTGTAAAATGGATCTTGGTATTTACAATTAAGTTCATAATCAAACAAAAAATCCTTAATTGGGTAAACTATCAACCCTTTTGTAATCCTTTTTATGTAAGACTCATCAATAAATGTGGCTTTAGTCAGGTATCTATCAATGAAGTTTAATTTGGAGGAGTGGCAAACATCATTTACACGGTTTAATTTGTAACGAATTGGCCCAGTAAAAGGACCTGATATAAATGATACAAAATTGGGTATTTCCTCTTTTAAGTATCCTGGCAATCTTTGATATAGTTGAGAAAACTTTTCTCCCTGGTAGGCAGTATATCCAGATAAGACTTCATCTCCTCCATCACCTGTTAGAACCATTTTAACTTTCGATGAAGCAAATTTTGCGACAAGCCCAGTTGGAATGGCAGAAGAATCCCCAAATGGTTCATCATAATGATGAGCTATTCTATTTAATGAATCATAAAAGGTTGTCGGCTCAACGATTAGTTCGTGATGGCTCGTATGGAACTTATTTGCTATCTGCCTTGCCAAATGCCGTTCATCAAAATGCCTCTCTTTGAATCCGATCGTAAATGACTCAACTGGAAATGAGCTGATTTCAGACATTAAGGCTACAACTGAAGATGAATCAAGTCCACCACTTAAAAAAGCTCCATATGGGACATCACTTCTCATCCGAATTTTGACAGAGTTAGTAAAAAGGCTCTCAAACTGTTCGTATATCTCATTCCTATTACAAGCCATGTTATTCTCATCAATCTCTGGTAAATCCCAATACTTGAACTCTTTTACATTACTACCACAAATAATAAGGCAATGACCAGCCCTCAATTTAAAGACATTTTTAAAGAATGTATAAGGCGCAGGTATATAACTTAGGGACAAGAATATTTCAAGAAGCTCAAGATTTGGAATTCGAGGGACACCATAAGCGCCGATACTTTTTATTTCGGAGCCAAAAACTATCGTATTTTCATAAATCGAATAATGCAAAGGTTTTTCACCAATTCTATCACGCGACAATAATAATTGATTATTATTTGCATCCCACAAGGCAAATGCCCACATGCCATTAAACTTATTTTGACAATCTATTCCCCATTGCTGATATGCTTTAATAATTACTTCAGTATCTGAGTTTGTCCGGAAAGTATGACCATATTTTATTAATTCCAGTTTTATTTCAATATAATTATATATTTCACCATTGAACACCAGAACAATAGTTTTGTCATCACTAAACATTGGTTGATCTCCAGTATTAAGATCAATTATAGAAAGTCTACGGTGACCTAGTGCCAAGTTATTATGAATGTAATAACCCTCACTATCTGGTCCACGATATGAAATTATATCTGTCATCTTTTTGATAACACCTGAATTACTTAATTTTTCCACATCGAAGTGCAAATAACCTGTAATACCACACATATTGAATTCCTTGATTTAAATTGGACCTATTTCACTAATAATGCTTTATTTTTCATCTAATTTGTTCATTGAAGTGTCTTACTTTATGCCTTTTCACAATTTACCAATATATAAGAAATGCCTCTTTTCACAAACGCTCTAAATTCATTTTCTTTAAAATATTCCCTAATAAATTCAAGAGATTCATTATAAACTTGATCTGAATCTTTCGATGATAAAGATTTACCACTTGAATGGTTAGAAAAATTCAAAAAAGAAAATTCTGTAAAAGGAATTCCAAATCCTATAAATTTAGCTTTCAATCAATTAAGTTAATAACTAAGACTGACTCTGTTAAGGCTTGATTCAGTATTGCTGTTGGTTTCAGTTATAAAATTTGCCAGCTTTCCCCAAGCAGCAAATGTATATTTAGAATTAAATCCTATAATTGTATTCGGCATTTGCTGAAATACTTCAGTTATTAGATCATCACCAAAGAACGAGTTAAACTTATCAGGTTGAGATTGAGAATAAAATGGAGTCAGATTGCTTTTTCCAAATACTGGCATTAAAAGAGTACCTTCTGTCCCAATAACCATTTTTAAAAAATAGATCAAATCCTCAGGTTGGAAATCATTAAGTTTAATGTTCTGCAGAGAGGTATGAACCATCACAACATCATAAATTAATCATTTGTTTAGTTGGAAGATAGGCCCAATTTTCAAATTCACCACTTCCATTTCCATGAATTTCGTAATCTAACGTAAAAATCAGGCCAATTTTTAATTCATTTTTTTGATGCATTATCATAAATATTTCGATACATAAAATGAAACTCCCTTTTGCAAGCAGACGGGGTATCTCAGAGGAATTAATTCTTAATTACGCTGCAAGCAGCGGGGAACTAACCCCAAAAGAGATTAGAGAAAACCTAAAAAGAATATTTCTACAATTTAACCTTTTAAAGGGAGAAGGAGTGCAATTTATTTTCTTATACTTGATTATTTTTTATGGTGATACACTCATTTTGTCAAACGAGCAAAAACAGACGTATTTTAAAACTGATATGATCAATATTAAATCTATTCTTTTGGTACATCCCATCGTTTCTTAATAACAATTTTACAAGGATTCCCAATTGCAATTGAATTTTCAGGGATGCTAGTGATTACCACACTGTTAGCGCCAATTACAGAATTTTTACCAATTGTAATACCCTTTAGTATCATACAATTGGTTCCGATAAAAACATTATCTTCTATTATTATTCGCCTTGCAGGAATATCTTCGTTCACATACCTTTTCCTTGGATCCGAGTGATGAAAATCGTTATCTATAATCATTGTATGAGAACCAATCAGGACATTATTCCCTACAATGATTTTTGTGGCAGCAATCACCATAATTCCTGATCCACCGGAATTATTTCCAAAAACAATTTCAGAATTTTTTATTAGAGTAACTAACGTGCATCGGTCATGCAAACCTACTTTAACAGAATTCCTTGCAGAGTTAAATGTACAGTTGTCCCCGATAGTGATTTTCGAGTTTGCATACCGTCGGATTACAGGAAATCCATTGAAGTTTACTTTCCTTCCGATTCGTACTCCTTTAATGAAACATATCAGGCGAATTGGATATTTCCAAAGAAGAATGTTGCATTTATTATGGTATCTGAATATCCTTTCAAGAAACCAGGCAATTGGATCAAAATCATTTTTCATGATTCTCGATATTTAGATGATTTGTTAAAATATTTTTCTTTAATTATCAACCAGATAAATTCCGGATTTCCTAAGATGTATCTTCGCCACATACGACGAGGTTCTTCTATCAACCGGAAAAACCATTCCATACCTATGGCTATTACCAATTCAGGTGCACTTTTAACAGTTCCGGCATAAAAATCAAAGACTGCTCCAATACAACATATATGTTTAACATTTATGTCTGACAAATTATTTGCTGCCCACTTTTCCTGTTTTGGAGCAGTCATCCCTATAAACAGAACATCGGGTTTGAATGCATTGATTTTATCTGCCTTTTTTTTTGGAATATAGCAGAAAAGAACTCAAATTTTCAAACTTAAGTCTGTGATTTTTGTTCCTTTTCACTTTAAATGTGAATTGTGACTATATAATCTTATATGCTCCTCTTTTTCAGCCTCACTATTAAACCTATCTTTTAGCTTTTTGGCAGGAACACCTGCGTAAATAGAATATGGTTCTACATCCCTTGTAACAACAGATCCGGCTGCGATAATACTTCCCTTACAAATTTTAACGCCCGACAGAATTATTGATCCATAACCAATCCAAACATCACACTCTATTATTACTTTTTCATTCAGTCCTTTCCAGTTATAATCACTGTCTCTTATCCTGCTTGCCAAACGTATTGGCACTCCTATCTGGGTATAATTATGATCATAACGACCAATTAAGGCAACTCTATTAGCAAAAATCACATCATCCCCAATTTCGGCATTGCACTCTATCTGCGAAAATTTACCAATATAAAAATTATCACCTATAATAATCGAGTGTTTTGCCCACATGTAAACAGATCTTCCTATATATGGATTCTTCCCAAACGAAAATCTCCTCCATTTTATGTAAACCAAATAAACAAACCTTAATTTGCGAATGAGATTCATCATAGCAATAACCATACTTTAAGTAAGTCTTCTTTCAAATTATCTACAGAAAAGTTTCTTACATTTTCATTGTGAACTGGCCTCCTGATTCTAATGGCTTTTATCATTTTCTCTGCAAACAGGTTTATATTATGTCCATTTATTACAGAACCATTTATCCCTTCCAGTATAATATCTTTTGCAGAACTAAAGTTAGTGACGCATGAAGGAATACCACAAGCTATTGCTTCAGAAAGAGAGGTTGACCATCCTTCTTTGTCTGAACCCATTATGAACAAATCAGAAGCATTTAGGAATAGCGAAACTTCATGCATCTTCTTTCCTCCAACTAATTTCACATTATTCTTGAGTCCTTTAGCAATAATGTAATCCTGAACTAGCTGATAATCCTCGCCCTCTCCTATTATGAAAAAAACTATCTGCGACTTCCTTCCTGAATAAACTATATGCATCAATCATAAATTCCCATCCTTTAAGTTTTGACAACCTTCCAGTCGTAACCACAATAATTTTATCGGTTTCAATATTCAATTCTTTACGGGTCTCATTCCTGTCAAGAGGTTTAAAAACATCAGTATTAATTCTGGTAGGAAATTTTATTATATCATCACGAAAAATATTACCATTGCTCCGCTTCACCATGTCTAAAATTGAATCCTCATCACCTGAAGCCAAAATAGTTTTTACATTTCTAAAAGAAGAAAAGAATAACCTATTAAAATGATTCTCCAAATACTTACTAAACCAATACTTGGAAATCTTTAATGGGCTCTCCAACCCTGGAAAGCGAAAGCAAATGTTTTTCAACCCAAACCCATTAATAGCCGGTAATATTTCATGCCGTTGTACAAAAACATTCTGAATATTGATATCCAGTATTTCTTTTTTATAATACCTTAACAAAACATAACTCATTAGTCTGTCTGGCAAAAAATGCTTCGTTTTCTTTATATTATATCTTGCTAAGGCGAAAAAATCATACACTACACCATCAATGTTTTTCTTAAACCAAGTCCCAATTTGGTCATTCTTTGAAGTTGTTACTCCTACCAACGCCAATCTATCGCCAAAGGCAGACATAAGATTTTTTGCCATAGATAGATGTCCACCGATCTGGTAATCTTCAAAATTACAAAAGTCAATTATGAGAATTCTTTTTGAATTGTAATCCATCATGCAAAAATTCCAGATTTTAAGAGGTAATACTTTTTAATGGGGGATTTAGTTAAATCGTCAGCGTTGTATATTTACCGGAGACACAATAAGTTCCAGGGAAATCAATCGTAATGCTAAATTCAATATATCTTGCACCAAATTCATACTTCCTATGCTCTTTAACTTTTAATATGCAGGGTACTCCAGGTTCGTGGATACCTGAAACCTTATGAGCGTCATCTCTCTTATGTGTCAATAATCGGTAAATAACATTAGCTAGTCTTTCTTTGAAAAAGAGATTCAACCCATTATTTATTAACAACTACAGGATCATTGTTTTTTTTATGAAATCTATAATATCTTTTGTTCTTTCCAGATATCCAAAACATCTTGTTGCAGTTATTTTCCCTTGCTGTGCAACTGATAATGCTTTTGGATAGTTATCGAAAATGAAAGCTATTTTTTCTGCAATTGCATGCGAATTATTTGGTTCAACGATAAAAAGATCCTCACTATCTATAAAATATTGATCTATGTCGCTTACCCTTGTAGCAATGATTGGTTTACCAGTCATGCAGTATTCCCCTAACTTCCAGGGAAAACCATGATTGGCGTATGGACTATTAGAGCGACAAACAAATAAAACATCTGCTATATTATTATAACTAAAAAGCTCGTCTGAATTCACAAATCCGACCAATTGTATTTTTTCTTTTTGAGAGCATCCATTTCTATATTTCTCAATCTTATTCATTATCAGTTCATTCTGATTTTTGCCGGTCATTATAAAAAGTGTATCAGGATATTTTTTTACTATTTCATTAAATGCATCAATTAGATAATATACTCCATCTTTTTCTCCAAAAGAACCACTATAAACCAATAATCTGTTACCATTAATTTTTTCTGCCAGTTTGTTTTTTATAATCTCAATAGCAGGAGCATTGAAAGTTTTAAAGGTGTCATTGGAGACAAGAATGGGATTTACCAAAATTTTATTTTCAGGAAGAGAATTAAGATAATGGTTTTTCAAAAATGAGGAAATAACAATGATCCCAGTTGAAAAGCGTGGTAAATATTTTTCAGATAGCTTTTGACTTTGAAAATTTAAGAAACCGGATATTCCATGATAGTCTTCATTAAGTGTTGATTTTTCTACAAACCAGATATATAAAGGAATTTTATATAGAGCACAGATAAAGACAATCGGGCCTTGTTTTAGAATATCAGGAATACCTCCTAAGATTACTGCATCGATTCTTTTCTTCTTTTTTCGTCTGTAAATTAATAAAGCCGCATGAAATACTCCAATGAGAACATCAAAGACCCGGGATGTTTTTTTACTATCTCCATGTTTTCTTACAAAACAATAGGGGATGCCATTATAATGCCCATATTTCTTTTTGTTTGATGATAGAATTTCACGTTTATTGCCATAGGGAATAATTAAAAAAACATTTTCCCCGTTTTCCCGAAGGCCCTTCATAACTAAGCTTACATGAACACTATGGGCACCACCAAATGGGAAATCGACGGAATCTACCAATAATAAATTCATTCTTAATTACTTATTAATTTAAATTTTCGAAACCTGCTCTTCTATCCAGGAATAGGTCTTAGTCAATCCATTTTTTAAAGGTTCAGATGGAGCCCAATTCAACTTTTCTCTTATTAATTTATTATCAGAATTTCTTCCTCTTACACCTAATGGACCATCAATATGTTTCAGTTTTATGCTTTTTCCAGCAATTCCCATTACAATTTCAGCAAGTAAATTTATTGAGACCATCTCCTCAGATCCAATGTTAACAGGTCCAAAAAAAGTCGTAGAATCCATCAATCTTCTGATGCCAGCCAGACACTCATCAATATAGAGAAAGGAACGAGTTTGTTTTCCATCACCCCATATTTCAATTTCTCCTCCATTTTTCGCAGAAGCAATTTTACGACACATTGCTGCCGGCGCTTTTTCCTTTCCTCCTGTCCATGTCCCTTCAGGGCCGAATATATTATGAAATCTTGCGACTCTTACGTTCATATTATAGTTTCTCTTGTAAGCAAAATATAATCGCTCACTGAATAATTTTTCCCATCCGTATTCGCTATCAGGTGCTGCAGGGTATGCTGACTCTTCAGAACACTTTGGATTTTCCGGGTCCACTTGATTATATTCAGGATAAATACAAGCAGATGAAGAATAAAATATTTTTCTAATTTTTGCTTTTTCACCAAAATGCAGCATGTTTAAATTAATAGTAGCTGAATTATGCATTACATCAGCATCATGTTCTCCGGTAAAGATATAACCAGCACCTCCCATATCCGCTGCAAGTTGATATACCTCGTCAAATTGTCGATCTAAAATATTCTTACAAACGTCTGGATCTCTTAAATCTCCAATGATAAAGTCATCTGCTCCTGTTTTCGAAAATTCAGGATATTTCAAGTCAACACCCCGTACCCAAAAACCTTCTTTTTTTAGTTTTTTTACCAGGTGACTGCCGATGAAACCACCGGCTCCGCATACTAAAGCAGTTTTGTTATCCATAATTTTTAGATTAATTAAATTCATGAAAAATGAAATAAAGTATAGCTTATTATTTTTTTAGTAAACCCAAATGAATTAAAGATTGTCTTATAATTTTATCATGCATTTGTCCGGAAGGGAACAGTAAATCGTAATTAAAACTTTAGTTAATTTATTGTCCTGATTACTTTACAAGGATTGCCAGCAGCAATAACATTTGGCGGAATGTTTTTTGTAACAATACTCCCTGCGCCAATTACTGAATTCTCACCAATCTCAACACCTTTAAGTACTATAGCACCTGCACCAAGCCAAACATTATCATGAATTATTATTTCTTTTGGAAATCCGCTGCGTGGGTCATCCAAATGCCAATTACTATCGGTGATTAACGTATTCGCTCCGCATCTTACTTTATTGCCTAGACGAACGCTTTTAAATGCTCCTATTATAGTACCGCTAAAACCACACTCTTCACCAATAATCAATTCTGCTCCTGGCATTAATGTACTAAAAATACAAGGACGATCTATTCCAATTAGATTTGAGGTTTTTCTTGATCGGAAAGAACATCTGTCCGATATTAAAATTCTGGAATTTTCTGTTCTGTAAAATTTTGTCAAACCAATGAAGGAACACTTCTTACCTATATGAATTCCCTTAATTCTAATTACAATGTAACATATAATAGAACTAAATATTTTCAGGATTTTCAACTGAATTATATAACTATATTTATTGAAAATTAATCCACTAATATCTCTCATAGCTTATTATTAAAAAAGGATTCTATAATTAAAAATAATAATTCTACTAATTTTCACTTTACTCCCTACCACAGATTGCTTAATTTAGCATTACCGGAAATTAATTTTAATACCCGCCATGAGGTATTATCTATAATATATTCGTCTGGTATTCTTTTATAACCATTCGTCTTTTCAAATTCCTTCATTGTTATTTGAATACAATTTACAACTATATTCGGATCGAAACCTGTCAAAACAATAGTCCCGGCATCTTGTGCTTCGGGTCGTTCCATAGATTGGCGCAAAGATATTGCAGGGAAATTCAAAATCGCCGATTCTTCACTAATTGTTCCTGAATCGGATATGGTACATAAAGCATTTATTTGCAAATAGACATAGTCAAGGAATCCAAATGGCTTAAGAAATTGTATCAATGGATTAATTTCCGTTTCAGTCTTCTTCTCTAATCTCTTTCTTGTCCATGGATGGGTAGATACGATAACAGGGAGGTTATAATCTATGGCCAGCTTATTTAAAACATTTAAGATTTTGCTCAAATGTTCAGGATTGTCGACGTTTTCCTCACGATGAGTGGAAACGAGAAAATAGCTTTTAGCTTTCAGCGATAAACTTTCAAGGGCTTTGGATCGTTTGATTTTAGGCATATAGTAATCCAGCACCTCTTTCATTAGGCTTCCTGTAAGATATATCCTTCGATGAGGTAATCCTTCAGAGATCAAATGCCTTCGTGCATGCTCGGTATAGACCAGATTAAAATCAGCAATATGATCAATAATCCTGCGGTTAATTTCCTCCGGAACATTTAAATCGAAACATCTGTTCCCAGCCTCCATATGAAATACGGGAATGTGAAGTCGCTTGGCCATGTAGGCTGCCAGACATGAATTAGTATCTCCCAAAACCAGTACAGCATCCGGGTTTTCTTTTCTTAACACCTCTCCTGATTTTCTGATTATGTCTCCTACCGAAACTTCCAATGATATTGTATCAACTTCAAGAAAATAATCTGGCTTCCGAAGTTCCGGTTATCCCAACTTTTAACATGTTTTTAAGATCTGATTGGTGATTGGTGATTACTGCCTTCTGCCTTCAGCCTTTCTTCCCAACATCCTCCCGTATAAAATCAAGTCTCAAAAGTAATTTTTTGATTTCTTTAATGTTCAAACGGGAGGTATTATGAGAAGTATATTCTTTCATCTGCTAGATCTTTGCTTCTCCTTCAATAAAAAAACGATTGTAGTTCAGATCCCGGGTATCTGCAGGAATACGATAAAAGTTACCTAAATCTTCAGCTTTTACCATCTCTTTACGGTTTATCAGTGTTTCATAAAGCTTTTCACCATGACGTGTTCCGATAATTTTAATCGGATTACTTGCATTGTATAATTGCAACAAAGCTTTTGCTAGTATCTCTATAGTAGCAGCAGGAGATTTCTGAACAAAGGTATCACCCGGATTACCATTTTGAAAAGCAAAAATAACTAAATCGACGGCATCATCAAGGGTCATCATATACCGGGTCATTTTAGGATCGGTAATTGTAAGTGGATTCCCTTTTTTGATTTGGTCCACAAAAAGAGGGATTACTGAACCTCTTGAAGCCATCACATTACCATACCGTGTTCCACAAAACACCATTCCTGTCCCAATTAAATTCCGCGACTTAGCAACCATTACTTTCTCGCTTAATGCTTTCATAGCTCCTGACATCACCAATGTAATACCTGATTTTTGCGTTGTTATAATACTGTCGCATATCATCCTGCCTTTTTTCATCGCGACTGAAAATGCAAATTTCTTTAATATCGGTCTGTAAAATACGCCGCAAAACAGCGTTTCCAAACGAACCTGTGCCACCAGTGATCAAAAGTGATTTTTCAGTAAATAAATTTTCAATAATCAGTTTAGATTTAATTCAATAATAATTTTTTTCGGAAGTTTTCCCTGATTAGATTTGCATCTTCGTTTTGAATTGCAATTTTTCTGGCTCTTTCTGCCAGTTCCTTCCTAAGTGAAAGATTAGAATACAGCTCCTCTAAAGCCTGCGTTAAAATCATTTCATTATTATTAGTGACTACATAAGCCCAACCATCTTTGATAGCATATTTTGCCAGAGCTGTTCGTTTATCTGCATAAACCAGTATTGGAGTTCCTGAAATCATATATTCAGACACTTTAGTTTGAATAGAATATTTTAAAAATTCTATGCTGGCCGAATCAAAGTCTTCCGGAAGAATTAATAAGTCAATATTTGAGAATTTTTTTGGAAGCTCAGTATATTCTATTGGCATTACCCATTTTATATGATTATTTAATTTTATTAATTTTTTTATATCAAAGAAGTTACGAGTCTGTATTTCGAAAACTATATTGTTATTTGTCGAGCTTAAATTATTAACTGCTTTGGCAATTTCAAAAATTGATTTTTTTATTCCTCTTCCAATACGTCCAGCGTACAAAATGGTAAATTTGTCTTTTAATTTCCAGTCAGTTTTTGAATAAGGTAACCAATTCCCAATTTCTATTGGATTATGAAAAGGAATAAACTCTTTATTATATCTGATTTTATATTCTTCGCTCATTGATTCACAAATACTCATTAAAACC